>CAVTDX010000009.1:0-115295 GCA_963733345.1 uncultured delta proteobacterium | reverse complement strand
CACAAAATAACAAAGTCCCCTTGAGGTACCGGGGACATGTGAGCATTGCCGAACTGGAATCCGGGTGAGGCGGCGCAACGTGACCGCTGTTCGCGAGACAATCGCCTTAAGATGCTCAGGCGAGTTAGGTCTTTCTGCGGCCGAAATCGCCCGCCATGCCGGGGTAAACACATCGGCCGTCACCAGGACTATAGAAAGAGCGGGCCAGAAGTTGAGGCAGGGAGACAACAATAATGAACATCAGGAAACAACGTCCAACGTCCCCAAAGTGCCACATTCTTTTATCTTGACAAAGTGCCCCCATTTCAGACAAAACTATTTGAAAACAGTGATGCAGGGGTGATGCTATGAAAAGGGTGCTTTCCCTTACATTTATATTATGGTTTACGTTCGCAGCTTCCTTTGCCGCCACGAAGTCAGCCACGTATGAGGAGACGGTGGCTCAATGGACTTCATACCAGGATGTCGCCAGTTGGATGGAAACGAAATTCCATTTTGATAGACAGAGGTCCAAAGAGGATATATCATCGAGGAGTTCAGGGAAACCGCTTTCACCTCGAACCCCTGAGCAGACCTTCGAATTGAGATCAGGCATATGTCACGACGCCGCCGTCTTTGCCAGAGACGCCTTAAATCGGATCGATCCAAAATATGATGCGAAAGTTCTGTTTATAAAAAATTCGTTCGGCCTCCCCGATCACAAGGTTGTTAACCACAACCACAACGTTACTGTCTTCACGATGGATGGCAAGCTCTACATAATGGACTACGGCGCCGGTCCTATGTGGAGAGCAATGAATGGGATCCATGGGCCGTACGATTCGTTGCATGAGTATGCGGAATTCTTATCTTCTCTCAACGCGTTCCAATTCAAAGTCGGACCAATGAGATATGTCGATGAGTTTTGAAGCGTAGGGCTTCGATCCCTGGCCCGGCTGCCAGGCTCTCGGGTATTGAAGTCGCTTGTCTTCTAACGACAGCGCCAACCCTTCAATGTAGCGGACGGGCCGCGAGCCGCTGTGTATTTCAGCGGCCTCGCGGGCGGCCCGTCCTTACGCCGAAAGAGCGGGCTTCGTATGAAGAGATACTGATGACATAGCGCTCTTCTCTGGTAAAATGATGGTAGGGCATGATGGGCTCCTTTCCGGATTAGAGTGTTGATGGTACTTCACTCTACCAGAAAACCCTGTCATGTCCTGTCTCTATCTCATGTGGTGCACTTTGAACTGGAATTTACCCCTTGTCGGGGAAGAGCGTCCTTACCTCTGAGGCTGTGAGCTTCTTGATGTCGTAAGCCTTCATCCTGATCCCGAGGTTCCTTGCGAGAATATTCTTCACGCTCACCACATGGGAGGTCCGTTTCTGACGAGCTGCAGCCTCTTCCTCAGAAGGTCTCTTGTTGGCCGCTCTTCTTTCGGGTAGATGTAGCCTGTAGGGAGAATGTTGAGTCTCAGGAGATTGGCGAGCCAGAGCGAACTCCTTCTGTCGTCTATTTATTTGAGGCCTTCGTACTGCTTGATGGCGGACACGTTGGCCAGATGCACCGGGTAGCCCGCCTCCATGAGGGCGTCGACCAGCCAGTACCAATTGTAGGTCGACTCCACCACCACGCCCTGGATATCCTTTTTGAAAGGATCGAGGGCGGAGAGGATCGCAGGAACATCGTTCCTGTGCCGCTGTTTGTAGAGCACCTTGTTCTCCCTGTCGATCATCGCCACGTAAGTGTTTGTTGAATGAAGATCCAATCCTGCGTACACTTCCATCAGGGCGCCTCCTAGAGAAGATTTGGAACGTCTTTTCACCATGGTACAACTTCTCGTTCACCATGGCGAGGCGCCCTCCAGCCCTCTAGATGATTATCAGGTGAAAGCAATTGCGGACGATTGGATCGCGGCCGGAGGAAATTTCGATGATAGCCGCCGTGATCGAGCCGGCCCGCACCGGAGTGTACATTTTGGTACATGAGGATGCGGGGCGGCGAAGAGACAGGCGGATGGCGCGAAATTGGCCCGGCCGCCCTGCCCCACCCCTGGAATTGATTCCCTCCCCCCGATGTGGTACAAATAACCATGCTGGACCTCATCCTGCTCCACCCGCCAAGTCTTTATGATTTCCGCAAGGTCTCGGTGCTGCACGGACCGATAAGCGACGTCATCCCCTCTACGCCGATCTTCGAGATGTACCCGATCGGCTTCGCGAGTCTCTCCGAATATCTGGAACGCTTCGGCTTGACGGTGAGGATCATCAACCTTGCATACAAGATGCTCAAGAACAAGACGTATGATCCTGAAGAAGAGATAAGGCGCATCAAGACGAGGGCCTTCGGCATCGACCTCCATTGGATGCCCCATATCCAGGGCGCGATAGCCGTCTCCGAGCTGGTAAAGAAGCACCACCCGAAGACGCCCGTCATCTTCGGCGGCCTGTCGTCCACTTATTTCCACCAGGAGCTGCTCGAGCGCTACGGGTCCATCGATTTCGTAGTGCGGGGCGATTCGACCGAAGAGCCCCTCCGGCTTCTTCTCGAGGCGATACGCGGCCGCATGGCGCCCCACGATGTCCCGAACCTCTCTTTTCGAGACGAGGGCGCCGTCGTGGTCAATCCACTGACGTTCGTCCCCGAGGACCTCGACTACAGCCGCACAGATTACCGCCATATCATGAGAAAAGCGGTCAGGTACAGAGATTTCGCCGGTTACGTCCCCTTCGTCAACTGGCCCAAATATCCCATCACCGCGATATTCACGTGCCGGGGATGCTCCTATGAATGCAAGACCTGCGGCGGCTCCCGCTTCGCCTTCAGACACATGACAGGCAGAAAAAAACCGGCCTTTAAATCGCCGGAGCTCCTCGTTAAAGAGATCAGGGAGGTCGCTTCTCATCTCAAGGGCCCCATATTTCTCATAGGCGACATCTTCCAGAACGGGCCGGAGTACGGCGAGAAGCTGTTGTTCCTGCTGAAGAAAGAGCGGATCAGCAACAGCTTCGTCTTTGAGTTTTTCAGGCCCCCCGATCCTGCGCACGTGAGAATGATCAGCGAGGCCGCGGCGAACTTCAACGTGGAGCTTTCCCCTGAATCCCATGACGAGAAGGTGAGACATGCCTTCGGGCGGCCCTATTCTAACGAGAGCATGGAGAGTCTCATAGAGAGCCTGCTCCACTACGGCTGCAAGCGCATCGACCTTTTTTTCATGATCGGCCTGCCTTGGCAGGACTACGCATCGGCGATGAAGACGGCGGATTATTGCGACGACCTTCTTACGCGCCTCGGAAAGTCCCGCGCGACTACGCCTTTCATCTCGCCCCTGGCCCCTTTTATCGACCCCGGCAGCATGGTCTTCGAGTCGCCCGGGGAGCACGGCTACAGGCTCTTCTTCAGGGATGCCGAGTCGCACAGGCAGGCCATGCAGCAGCCCGGCTGGAAGTATTTCCTCAACTATGAGACGCAATGGATGAGCCGCGACGAGATTGTCGACAGCACCTATCATGCCTCCCTCGCCCTCAACCAGGTGAAGAGGGCCCATGGCCTGATCTCGACGGACGTCTACCGGGAGCTGGAGAAGAAGATCACTTTCTCCCTCGACGCGGTGGCCGCCATCGACCGCATCATGGCGATGGATCCCGAGGATAGGCCGCTAAAGGTTGCCGAGCTGCGCATCGATATGGCAAAGAACGTCGGCGCCACGGGCGAAAAAAAGGAGCTTGAGTGGCCGACGGGGATGCTGCGGATGAATTTCTTCAACATCTTGAAGACTCTGGCGGGGCGATGAACAACCTGCTTCGAAAGATACCCAAAGTGGACGATATCCTGAAGGATGAGCGCTGGAGGGCTCTGGCGGCCCATCCCGCGGAACTCGCGAAAAATCACCTGCGGGATGTGCTCGCGGAACTGCGCGTCGCGATAAAGGAAGGCAGGGTCCATGAGGCGCCGGCCATAGAGGCCGTAATCGATGAGACGAAGACGCGGACCGAGCAATCCCTGCGGCCGACGTTGAAAAAAGTCATCAACGCAACGGGCGTCGTCATTCATACGAACCTCGGCAGATCGCCCCTTGCGGCTGCCGCAATCGAACGGCTCGTCGCCGTTGCTTCCGGCTATTCTAACCTCGAATACGAACTTGCCGCGGGCAGGAGGGGAGACCGCCACGAGCATTGTCTCGCCCTCCTCAAGACGCTGACCGGGGTCGAGGCGGCCCTGGTGGTCAACAACAACGCGGCCGCGCTGCTTCTCGCCCTCAACACCATGGCCGAGGGAAGGGAAGCGATCATCGGCCGGGGAGAGCTGATAGAGATAGGCGGCTCTTTCCGCATCCCTGAGATCATGGCGAAGAGCGGAGCGGTCCTGAAGGAAGTAGGCACGACCAACAGGACCTTCAAGGAAGACTACGAGATGGGCTTAAGCGAGAGGACCGCCCTCATCATGAAGGCCCATACGAGCAACTACAGGATCAGGGGATTCGTGCATGAGGCGACGAGCGCCGAACTTGCCGACCTTGCCGCGGCGCATCACGTCCCTTTCTACTTCGATGCGGGCAGCGGGCTTTTGTCCGACCTCGGCGGCGCACATGCCGATGAGCCTTCCGTGCTGGAGGAAGCGCGCATTTGCGACGTCCTCTCCTTCAGCGCGGATAAACTCCTCGGGGGTCCCCAGGCCGGCATCGTTCTCGGCCGGGCGCCACTCGTCGACGCCATGAAGAAGAACCCCCTTACGAGGGCGCTCAGGCCCGACAAGTTTACCCTGGCCGCACTCGAAGCCACACTTCACCTCTACCTCGACAAGGAGAAGGCGCTCCGCGAGGTCCCTGTCCTCCGCATGCTTCATCAGGACCCGGCGACGCTGAAGAGAAGGGCCGCAAGAGTCGCCCGGGCGGTGCGAAAAGGGTCGCGCGATCTCGGCGTAGAGGTGGTGAGGCTCTCTTCCGAGGTGGGCGGAGGCAGCCTGCCCGACGTCTCCATTCCCTCCTACGGCCTTTCGCTCTCGCCGTCGCTCCTGCCCGTGGAGAAGATCGAGCAGCGGATGAGGGGCCTCGATATCCCTGTGATCGGAAGGATAGAAAAAGGCCGTTTCCTCATCGACATGCGCACAGTGCAGCAAGAGGATGAGCCTTACTTGGCCCTCGCCATACAGACGGCCTTCAGGGATGGAAGATAAATTCCGCCTCGCTTGCGACAAAGACAACGTGAGAATTGACGTGTATCTCTCTGAAAGGCTCTCTCTGCCGAGGTCCCGGATTCAGAGATTGATCGAGGAGGGTCGCGTCCTGGTGGATGAAAAAACGCCGAAATCCTCCTTCAAGGTGAGGAAAAATATCGAGATCGAGATCGAGGCGCCCAAAGAAGAGCCGACTCTTCTTACGCCTGAGGATATCCCGATCAGCGTCCTTTACGAGGATGAGTTCCTGCTCGTTATCGACAAGCCTAAGGACATGGTGGTCCATCCCTCTTCTGGTCACCGCAGGGGCACGCTCGTCAACGCCGTCTTGAGTCACCTGAAGGAAGTGGAAAGCGGAGACGAGAGACCGGGCATCGTTCATAGACTGGACAAGGGGACCACGGGGGCGATCATGGTCGCCAAGGACCGGAAGACCCAGGAAGCCCTCTCGCGCCAGTTTCACGATCGCACCCTGGAAAAAGTCTATCGGGCGGTCGTGGAAGGGGTCATGAGGGAAGACGAGGGCGTCGTGGAAGGCATGATCGGCAGGCATCCGGTGGATAGAAAGCGGATGGGCTTCGCGACGAAGTGCGGAAGGGCCTCGTATTCCCGATTCAAGGTGTTGGAGCGGCTGAAAGGGTTTACCTATGTCGAGGTCTATCCCAAGACGGGAAGGACCCACCAGATACGCGTCCACCTGAGCAGCCTCGGCCATCCGATAGTGGGGGACGAGCTTTACGGAAAGCGGGCAAGGAAGCTGGCCGACAGACCTCTCCTCCACGCGCTGAGGATCGTCTTCAATCACCCGGCGACTCACGCCAGGATGAGCGTCGAGGCGGCCGTGGCCGCCGACATCGAGACATTTGTGAGGGACCATGCGGTTTGAGTGGAGTACGATAGGTTCCGGGCGCACACGCCCCGCCGGCTGGTCGTGCCTTCGTGCGCCGGAGCTTGAAAAAGCGGGCATCAGCCACGGCTTCATGACGCGGCCCTCCGATTCGATCCTGCGCGATGCGGGCCGAAGAGCGGCTTTTATGGCGGCCCTTTCCGCGAAGGATATGGTTGTCCTGGACCAAGTCCACGGCGATCTTGTGCAGGTCATCACCTCAAGCGAGCGGCCACGGACAGGCGACGGTCTCGTACTCCTCGAGCCGGGCGTCATAGGGGCGGTAAAGACCGCGGATTGCGTGCCGGTCATCCTCTATTCGCTTAAGTATCCTGCGGCCGCCGTGGTGCATGCGGGCTGGCGGGGGACGGTGCGCCAGATCGGCCGGAAGGCCGTGGCCGCCATAGTTCGCATGGGAGTGGAGGCCGGCTCGATAGGCGCCCTCATCGGCCCCTGCATCGGCCCGTGCTGCTACAGCGTGGGCGAGGACGTCGCAGCATCCTTCAGGGACTCGGGGATCGGCGACGAAGTGTTCGCGAGGAGGGAAGGCGGCCTGTTTCTCGACCTCAAGAAAGCGAACCGCCTCATCCTCATGGCGGAAGGCGTCCGCAAGATCGATGATTCGGACCTCTGCACCTCGTGCAGAAACGACCTCTTTTTCTCGGCGAGGCGCGAGGGGCGCTCGGGCATGCAGCTCACGTTCGCGCTCATAAAGGCTTAAATCGCAGACGAAGTAAGCCTAAGAAGGCAGGAGGAATCAGACGATGCCGCAGGCTTCCGGGTCAGAAAAACAGTCGGAAGAGAGCGTCCGGCGATCCGACGACGCCGGCTTCATGAAGAAGCACCGGAACAATCTTTTTTACGTCCTGGCGACCCTCGCAGTCTGCGCCTTCCTCGTCTATCTGGAAACTAACCTCCCCTTCTTCCAAAAGTTCATGCCGGTGCTGGACAACAAGCTCCTCATCGCCATACTCAACCTCAATTTCCTCCTCATCATGCTCCTTATTTTCATCGTCAGCCGAATTCTTCTGAAGATGTCTATCGAAAACAAGAGAGGCATCTGGGGCGCCGGGCTCAAGACGCGGCTCACCCTGACCGTCTTCGCCGTCTCCATCATCTCTTCTTTCCTGCTCTTTATCCTGACCACGTGGTTCTTCTACACGAGCATGGACAAGTGGTTCAGCCAGAAGGTGGAGGATACGCTGGAGAATGCACGCGACCTCTCGGAATTTTACTACGAAGACCTCTTCGGCCGATATGAGAAAATGGGGAAGATGCTCGCCGAGGGGATCAGGGAAAATGCGGTCCTGGACAGCGATGAGGAGCTGTCGGCTTTCATAAGGAAGGCAGGGCGGTCGAACTTCCTGAGCTACCTTGCGGTCCTCGACCTCTCCGGTCAGCCGATCAAGAGCTATAATGCTCTGGACGAGCAAATGACGCGCATCCTTGTGGAACGATCGAAAACGTTCAGAAAAAACAGGGAAGGAAGGCAGATTATCCCGCTCGAGGACGGAGAGCTGCTCCTCTTCCTCACGACTGTCGCCGGCAATGCGGGTCAACCGAGGGCCCTGCTCTTCCTTGGTGAAAAGATCAGGGTCCACGGCGCCCAGAGCATGAGGCAAATATCGTCTACCTACAGGGAATTCAAGGAGGCAAGGCCGTTCAAGAAAATAGTGAAGTACAGCTTTGTAATCCCCCTCTTCCTCATCACGATCCTCAGCATCTTTTTCGCTGTCTGGGTGGGGGTCAAGATGGCGACGGAGATCACCGTGCCGCTCGAAAGAGTGAAGGAGGGCGCCGCGATCATAGCGCAGGGCAGGTTCGACATCAGCCTCGAGGAGAGGGGAAAAGATGAGATAGGGACGCTCGTGAGCGCCTTCAACAGGATGGCGAGGGAGCTAAAAGTAGCGAAGGATGAGATCGAGGAGAAAAGAAAATATATGGAGGTGATCCTCGACAACGTTGCGACGGGGATCATCAGCACCGACGTAAAAGGGCGGATGCGCCTCGTGAACCGCGCGGCAAAGGACATCCTGAAGGCAAACGCCGACGACTGGATGGGCAGCCCTTTGTGGCGTTTCGCGGGGGGAGATTTCAGGCCGGTAATCAGACCATTCCTGAAAAGCATGAGAGAGGGACGCGAGGGCCGGCCGAAAGAGACGACCCTCTCCTTGCAGAACGACACGCTCTTTCTGCGCGTTTCTCTCACCACCCTGCGGGATGAAACAGGCAAGCCTGAGGGGTATATCGTGACCTTCGACGACATCACCCATATCGTGAGGGCCGAAAAACTGGCGACCTGGCGCGAGATCGCCAAGAGGCTCACCCACGAGATAAAGAACCCGCTTACGCCCATAAAGCTGTCGGCGGAAAGGCTTCGAAGGCGCATGTTGCCGCGCGTCGAGGGTCGGGAGAGAGAGGTGCTCGACGAGACGACCTCCGTCATATTGAGCTCGCTGAACGACATTACCTCGATGGTAAACGAACTGACGAGGTTTACCGATACGTCGTCGTCTCAGCGGACGGTCGAGGACGTGAACGGGATCATAGAGGAGACGGTCGCCATTTACAGGAACCTTTACCCGGCAATCTCCTTTCAATTCAAGGGGGCAAAAGTGCCCCCCTTCAGGATGGACAGAGACAAGATGAAGAGGGCCTTGATCAATCTGATCACGAACTCCATCAACGCCATAGGCGCCGAGCCGGGAACGATCACCGTCGAGACGCGCTACGACAAAGACAGGGGCGCCGTCCGCATAGAGCTGGGGGATACGGGTCACGGCATAAGGGATGAGGACAAGTCCCGGGTGTTCGACCCATATTTCACGAAGAACCCCAACGGTACGGGCCTGGGCCTCGCCATAGTCAATTCGATCATTTTAGAGCTGGGAGGCAGGATCAATGCGGAGGACAACGCGCCGAGAGGCGCCAGGATGGTCATGGAGATTCCCGTCTTCGAAGGGTAGGACGATCGATGCCGATGCGCACTAAAGGAGGCAAAATGAGACGAATCTTCGTTATGTTCTTTCTGATCGCCGCGCTGACCGGCTGCACGCATTATTACTCAAAGCCGGGCATGACGGCCTCAGGCTTCTCCAGGGACAAACGGGACTGCGAGAACATCGCGGTCGAGGCGGCGAGGATCAATAACACGCGGTTCTGCGATGAGGTCGAACGCTGCCTTGAAGCCAAAGGATGGAAAAGGGACTGATTGCCATAATCCGCCGCGTTGCCCTTGGGAAAGAGGAATTCAAGTGAAATTAACGGAAAAATACGAAACGGCAGGGAAGCAATCTATCGAGACGACGCAGATTGCGGTAGGGGAAGATCCGGCGGCCCGCGACAGGCCGGTCGCTCTCACGGCCTTGTTCATCGTCGGCATGGCCGCGTTCGCTAATCTTTACGCGACCCAGCCGCTCTTGCCTCGTTTCCGGCAGTCCTTTCGGGCATCCGGACTCTTGGTGAGTCTCACCGTAAGCGCCACGGTATTGGCAGTGGCGCTGACGGCGCCCCTGATCGGTTCGTTTTCCGATAGGATGGGACGCAAGCGGGTGATCGTTGCCGCGCTGCTGGGCTTGGCCCTCGCAACGGCCCTGTCGGGGACGGCAGCCAACCTCGGTCAATTGATTATATGGCGTTTTGTGCAGGGATGCTTCGTCCCGGGGATCGTTGCGGTGACTATGGCTTACATCTCCGAAGAATCGCCGCCCCGATCGGTCGGATCGACGATGGCAACCTACCTCACAGGCGCGATTATCGGCGGGTTTGGCGGGCGTTTCACCGCCGGTCTGGCCGTAGCCCACTGGGATTGGCACGCGGCGTTTGTCATTCTTGGCGCGGTCACCTTCGCCGGAGCCCTGGCGACGTGGCGGCTCCTGCCCCGCTCGACCAAGTTTATCCGTCAACGCAATGTAGCGGCGGCTTTCGGGTCCACGCGCGCGCATTTGCGAAACCCCGAGCTTCTGGCGACTTATGCGGTAGGATTCGAGGTCCTTTTTTGCCTCGTAGGGGCGTTTACCTACGTGAACTTTTATCTGGCCGATAAGCCCTTCTTCCTGGGCCCGGCCGCCCTGGCTTCGATTTTTGCGGTGTACCTGATCGGAGCCGCGATAACGCCCTTTGCGGGCCATATCGTGGACGTTTTCGGTCACCGCAGGGCGTTGATTGGCGGCATGGGGGCGTCTGCAATCGGCATGTCCCTTACCCTGATTCACTATGTACCCGTCATCGTCGCCGGGCTGGCGCTCGAAGCCTCCGGCGTATTCGCCTGCCAGTCTGCAGCCTCGAGCCACGTAAGCAAAGCCGCCCTCGACGCCAAATCCTCGGCCGCGGGGCTGTACGTTTCCTTTTACTATCTCGGCGGCTTCGTGGGGTCGATTTTTCCGGGCGTTTTCTGGAAGCAAACGGGGTGGCCCGGGTGCGTGACGATCATACTCTGCATCCAGTTTTTGACGGTGCTGATAGCGAATAAGTTCTGGCAGGACTGATGGAGCCGACGACTTCCGGGCGCCGCCGGCCGTTCGGGGCGAGCCTACCTTCGCCCATAGGCGGTCCGGCACCTTTCGGCGAGCTCGCGCAACAGGGGCAAGCATCGGACGCGCCGCGCGGCGCGAATGAGGTTGCCGAGTCCCTCGGGGATGTGAGAGGCGAAGTCTTCGAGACCCTTCTTCAGCCAGAGAAATCCATAGGCGCCGAGGGCCTGCATGAGCCGCTGGGCAGAGGCGTCCCAAAATGCCTCCTCAAAGGCCGCCCTGTCCACGTCCCGCCTCTCAAGGGCATAATAAAAAGAGAGCAGTTCGTCGCGGTCCGGCTCGGAAAAGCTCACGTAAGGATCGCAGAGGAGCGACCCGAGATCGTAGAAGGCGCATCCCTTGCGCATGCCCTGGAAGTCTATGAAAAAAGGTTCTTCGTCGCGGACCATCACGTTCCGGCTCTGCAAGTCCCTATGGATCAGACAGGCGCCTCTTGCCGTGAGGCGGCCCGCCAGGGCCGAAAGCTCCGCTTCGAGCCCCGCTCGAGGCTCGGCTCCGGCTCGATGCCGCAGACGTCCTTAACGAAACGGTCCATGAAGTAGCCCCTCTCCCATCGGTACAGGTCAGGACCGAAGCCCTCCATGAGCCTGACGCGTTGAGAAGGAAGGCTCGCGACGGGAAAAGAGTGTAGCCGGCCTATGGCCGAGAGGGTTTTCCGGTAGAGGGCCAGCCGCGTCTCCCTCGGCGCCTCTCTGAAAGACCGGAGGTCGGCATCCCCTAGGTCCTCGACTGCGATCAGGCAGGCGGCGGGGTCATGGCGCAAGACGCGGGGCGCCGGTATCCCGATGTCGGCGAGGAATGCCGCAATGTCGGCAAAATAGGCGTTTTCTTCGCGCCTTCGGTCGTATTCGACCAGGATGGCCGTCTTTCCGCCTTCCCACGCCATGCGAAAATAGGCCCTGTCGGACCCCCTTTTCCCAAGGGGGGAAAGCGTCACTGGGGCGGACGACGGGAGCCGCAGGGCCTCCCGCGCAAAGGCGACCATGGCTTCCGGCCTCACCCGGTCCCCTCTTTGGAAAAAATCCCGGCCGGCGAGGCGGCAAGGCGCTCGTATTCGTCGAGGGCGCCTATATCGCGCCAATGTCCTTCGTCGACCACGAGACCCCTCACAGACCCGCTCTTTTCCGCAATCCGCCTTAACAAGACCGGAATAATCGATTGGACGACGCCGGCCTCTATAAACCGGAGGAGCGACGTCTCAAGTGCGTAAATGCCTGTAAACTGACAGCTTTGAATGCCGGGATTTCCCAGAGCGCCGCGCAGGTCGCAGACCTCGCCCGCCTCGTCGATGTTCACGTTCAGGAGGGGACCGCTGCTCCTGAGCAGGAGCGTCGCGTCCGGCCGCTCCCGGTCCTGAAGGCTGCACAGCCCCCGGAGGGGGATATCGGCGATCACGTCGCCGTTGCAGCAGAGGATCGCCTCGTCGCCGGCGAGGAGGTCTTCGATGTTCTTCAGCCCTCCCCCGGTATCGAGGAGGACCGGCTCATGCCTGAAGACGACGGGCGCGCCGCGCCAGCGCCCTTCGGGAAATTTTTCGTCGTAGACGGCCGCGCAGTGATGCGTGTTGACGATGAAACGGTCGACCCCGACCGTCAGGAGATGGTCCATCGCATAGGTGATGAGGGGACGGCCGTTCAAGGGAAGGAGCGGCTTGGGGCAATGCTCCGTCAGCGGCCGGAGCCTGGTCCCCAGGCCCGCGCCGAGAATAAAAGCCGTCTTGAGCCGGCGCCTTTTCAATAGAGCCTCGCCAGGGCGGCGCCGGGAAAATAGTGGCCCATGATCTGGGATGCAGACATCCCCCGGCTCGCCATCGCCGCGGCCCCTATCTGGCAGAGCCCCACGCCGTGGCCCCAGCCTGCGCCGTCGAGAATAAACCGTTCGGGGGCGGCCTTCCCCCCTCCGGCAATGCGCACGACGAAGGCGCTGCTGTAGAGATGGCGGCGCGAGAGCCAGCGCCGTATCTCCAGCTCTTTGCCCACTATCATGCTCATCTTCGAGCCGACGACCCGGAGCCGCCTGATGCGGCCCGAAGGGCCTCTGGCGAGCGGATCGAGCGCCAGGAGGGCGCCGAAATCGAAGCCTGATTTCTCGTAAAGGATCTCTTCCAGCTCCCGCCGGGGATAGTCGACGGTCCACCGGAAAAAGGATTCCGTCTCCCGGTCGAAGGCGGGGAGGATTTTTTCCAGGATTGCCTTGTCTTTCATATTGCAGTAGGCGTCTTCCGCCCACGGGCGCCAGATGGCGGCCTCGTCCCCGGATGCGGCAGGGGCATAAGGAACGGGAGCGTCGGCAACGCTCGTCAGGTAGGGCCGCGGCGCGTCGTCCCACGCCGTCTCGAATACCTCCGTGCGCCCGCCGCACGCCTTCGAATAGCGGGCGTCGCAGACCTCGTCCCCCCAGGTGAGCGCCACGCCCCTCGTTTCCCGGACGGCGCGCCCGGCTTCCGGGGACGTGATCCTGGTCGCGCCGTGGTACCGCTGGCAGTGGTCGTCGGCGCACACGTCGAAAAGATCGTGCTCCTCCCGGTCGTACCAGCGCACCACCTCTCTCTCGCTCTCGATCATGCCGCCGGTCCCGCCGGGCCTCTCTTGAGGCGCCTGCCTCTTCTGCAGCGCGGCGAGGAGCCAGCTTCGCGACAGGATAGCGTGGCTCTTCAGCAGCTCCGGCGGGGCCGAGGCGCTCATCTCCGACGAGATGACGCTCTCCAGGTACTCTTCCAGGGGAATCTCATTGACGATCGCGAACGTCCCGTCCTGCCGGGCGCGAAGGAGCAGATCTCCCCGAAAGGTCTGGTTCTCGGTCCTCTCCCAATGGAACCGGCTGCCGATCGTCACGCCGAAGAGCTCGAAGACCTCTCCTGGTCCGCCTTCGATCCTGAACCCGGGGGAAGGGCCGGTTTGGCGGCCGGCAGCGTCGGACAGGACGAGGCGCCCGCCTGCCGCCCTCGCCGAAAACCCGCCCGTCGCCGGGCCTGCGCCCTCCACCGAGAAAGCGCCGTGCAGCCGGCCTTCGATGCGGGTCTGCCGGTCCATGATGCCGACGGTGATAAGGGGCTCTTTGTCAGTCATCTTCGTTCTCTCCACGCGCGAACAGGATACGAAGAACGTTTATCCCTGTCAAGCGGCAAAAGCAGCGCCCGGTTTCTTCGTCAAAGGTTTACCGAAATAAATTGACAAAGTGCGATAAGGGCCTTACAATAAGACCTATGGACATTCCGGGACTTCTCCTTTCGGCTCGACTTAACAGCTTCGACTTCGTCCGAAGCCGTCGCTGGGGAGGTCTAACGGGCGCGTTATAAGACATAACCAGTAGACAAATGTGGTGTACTCAGGCCACGGGCTTCGGTCCGTGGCCTTTTTTTATCTCTATGCAGGAGGCCTCGCATGAAGAAAATGCCTGTTCATAAGTACAAGCGTTACGAACCCGTCGAGCTTCCGGACCGTGCATGGCCGTCGCAGGTCATCGAAGCCGCTCCCCATTGGTGCAGCGTCGACCTCAGGGATGGAAATCAAGCCCTGATCGATCCCATGACCGTCGGGGAGAAACTCGAGGTGTACAGGCTCCTTCTCAGCATGGGCTTTAAGGAGATCGAAGTCGCCTTCCCATCCGCCTCGAAGACGGAATTCGCATTCTTGCGTCTCCTCATAGAGGAGGGGCTCATACCCGACGATGTCACGATCCAGGTGCTTACCCAGGCAAGGGAAGACTTGATCAAGAAGACCTTCGAGGCAATCAGGGGGGCGCGGCGCGCCATCGTGCATCTCTACAACTCGACCTCCGAGCTTCAGCGCCGGGTGGTGTTCAGGAAGGACAGGGAGGGCATCATCCGACTTGCCGTCGTTGGGGCGCGGATCATTCGCGCGGAGGCGGAAAGGCTCGCGGGCACAGAAGTCTTCTACGAATACAGTCCCGAGAGCTTCACGGGCACGGAGCTCGATTTTGCCATGGACGTGTTCGACGCCGTTGCAACCGTATGGGAGCCTGAACCCGCACGCAAAATGATCCTCAACCTGCCTGCCACGGTGGAGATGTGTACACCCAACGTATACGCCGACAGGATCGAATGGTTTTCGACCCATCTTAAGGACAGGGAGGCTGTAACGCTGAGCGTCCATCCGCACAACGACCGGGGATGCGCGGTTGCGGCCGCAGAGCTGGCCCTCATGGCAGGGGCGGAGAGGGTCGAAGGCACGCTCTTCGGCAACGGCGAGCGCACGGGCAACGTAGACATCATCACCCTCGCCCTCAACCTGTTCTCTCAAGGGGTTGACCCCGGCCTTGACCTTCACGACATTACCGGGATCATAGAGACCTTTAAACGGTGCATGAAGACCCCTATCCACATACGCCACCCTTACGCGGGGGATCTTGTCTACACTGCGTTTTCCGGCTCTCACCAGGACGCCATACGCAAGGGCATGAAGGTCTACGAAGAAACGAAGCAGCGGTACTGGGAAGTGCCCTATCTCCCTATCGACCCTTCCGACGTGGGAAGGAGCTATGAGTCCATCATCCGCATCAACAGCCAGTCGGGGAAGGGCGGCATAGCCTACATAATGGAGAAGGAATACGGGATGGTCCTGCCGAAGCAGATGCATCCGGAATTCGCAAGCCTCGTCCAGCACCTTTCGGACGAAAAAGGCACGGAGATCCTGCCGAAGACCATATGGGCCGTCTTCGAACAAGAGTATCTCGCGAAGGAAAACTCGCCATCGCTGAGGCGCAGCACCATCGGCGGAGACGACGCGGACGGAGCGCGTCGGCTTTCCGTGGAGGCTGTGGTGCTCGTCGACGGCGTTGAAAGAACGATCCGGGGGGCGGGCAACGGCCTGATCGATGCCTTCGCCAACGCTCTCAAAGAGGCAGGTTTCGCACTCCGCGTCACGAGCTACTCGGAGCACGCCCTGTCAACCGGCTCGGACTCGAAGGCGGCGGCCTACGTCCAGGTGGAGTGGCCGGAGGGAGTCGTCACGTGGGGCGTCGGCATAGACAATAGCATCCACCTTGCCTCTTTCAAGGCCATCCTGAGCGGCCTTAGCAGGGCAATAGAGCGGGGAGCAAAGCAACAACGTGGGTCGGCATGATTACTATTTGTAGAGACGGTGGGGGCGTTGGTTCCCGGCGTGCATTACCGCTCTCCGGCCCCTCCTTCCGTTTTCGTTGCCGCCCGGCTCGCCGAGGAAGTGTTGACCCCGACCTGCCGCGCAATCTTAAGCGGCGGACGCCCCAGGTTCTCGAAGAATGATAGTGTCGGGTGTTTTTGGGACAACATCACAATACCTCGAACACGCCATTCGGGCACACCTCGATGCAGCGTTTGCAGCCGCGGCATTTCTCGGACTCCCTGACGACCACATGCTTGTGAAACCACAGGTTCAGGGCGCCCAGCACGCCGTATTGGCATTCCTCGATACACTTCCAGCAAGCTGTACATTTGTCGGCGTCCACGCGGATATATCTCGTGCTTCTTCGCGACCTCTTTGCGGATGCTTTCATGATGCGTTTTTGCCTCCCGTCAGCCGGTTCCCGACGCACGGCGCGTCTTCGCCCAAAGAGCCCAGTTTCCCTAGATCAAACTGACATGTCAGTTCAGCGGAACTCGAAAAAAAACTATTCCCTCGGTTCCATCCCATCATGAACATCGATGCCGGAAATCCTCGACTCTATCATCGTTATCTTTTCCGCCAACTCCTCCGTTGTCATCTTCTCTTTATTATCGAACAGAAAATACTCGATCGCCTGCATTGTGCCGCCCAGCATGTATACGGCGGCGAATTCGAGGACCTTCAAATCAACCCCCACCGCGCCCGGTTCCGACTGCATTTCACTCACAAACTCGTTCACTATCGCGCGATATGTTCCCCGCACAATGTCCTCCGTTTCCGCGTTCCTCGCTTTCGCCTCTTTGGCGAAGATCATAAAGAGGTCGCGGTTGCCGGAAGCCTCGTTCAACATCTCCAGATGAAGGGAATTCAGGGTTTCCCGCCGGGAAAGATGCTCTCCGCCGTCCGCGGTGGCATGCCACGCGTGAATTCTTTCGTGAACTCCGAGCAGAAACCCCTCGAGCAGTTCCCTGAAGACTGACCGTTTATCCTTGAAATACTGATAGAGCGTGGGCCGGGCGATGCCCGCCTTCTCGCAGATGATCGCAATGCTCGTGCGCTCGTAGCCGTGCTCCGCAAACGCTCTGAGCGCCGCGTCGAGGATTTGTTTCTTTCTTTCGTCGCCTTTCATGACTCCCCATGCTGAACTGACATGTCAGTATAGTAGCTCCACCCAGATGGTCTGTCAAGAAGAATCTCATGGGACGGCGGGGACGGCGGTTCCTGGCGTGCATTACTGTTCTCCGGCCCCTCCTTCCATCCTCGTTATCGCTCGGCTCTCCGACGAAGTTTGGCTAACCGCACCTCCCCGGGGCCCTCCCTCATTTCTCTCCCCGTATCATCCCCATAGTCCCCAAAATGAACGGCGCTTTCAACAGGCGTGGGATAAAAGGCGAGTTTCTGGTTTGAATGAATTCCACTTTGGCTATTCCCCAGCTCTTGATAGTGGCGATTAACGAGTCTATATCGCCGTACATCTTCCTTATGAGGAATTCGTCTTGAAAAGCGAACCTGCCGCCTTTTTTAAGAACCCGTAATCCTTCACGAATAACTTCACGCTTGTCGCCGACGCCGCCGACCTCGTGGAAGACGAAATTGCTCACCGCTGCATCGAAGCATTCGTCAGGGAACGGCAATGACGCGGCGCTGCCTTTCTCAAACGCTACGCGGTCGCTGACTCCCTCAATCGCTGCGTTGCGTTCACAGACCTTCATCGAGTAATCCCACTTCTTTCCCCAATAGTCTATTCCGAGGACGTGCGCCATGGCGTGCCTCTGAGCCAGCTTGATGGCAAGGGCGCCGTTCCCGCACCCTATGTCCAAGGCTCTCCCTTCTCCATCCCAGTGCAAATGGTCCAGCACGAGCCTCCAGATGGATTCTTGCACGTTTCCTGCTCCAGGTGAAAGCTTGAACCGAACATACGATAGAAACGCAGCGACCAGCATAAAGAATACAGCCGGAATCAACAGGAAGGACCATATGAGACTCGATGCCAGGAACAGGAGCGCTATTGCGAGGGGAGCATAAATCATGGGTTTTGGAGTCCAATTCCCATAATCCGGAGTCTCTCCGTTCTGCCTGTCCATATTCTCCTGTCTGCAGAAAAACTTCGCCTACGCTTTCCCTATATCTTCTTCCGTTATTCCCCAGAAGATTTCTTCCATTTCGGATGTCAGTTGCGGTGATCCCGTTCTCCGGGCCGCCTCGATCCGTAGGTCATATGCCCTTTCAAGCTCGGGCAGGAGGGCTTTCACCGCCGGAGAATCCTCCATCCTTTCGCTGATGAGCCTGCGCTGCTCCAGGGCCTTTTCAAAGTCTTCCTTAGCGACGGGAATATCATAAAGCAGGTTAAGCACTTCCATGAGCCTGACCTTTCCCGGGTAATCTTCCTCCAAGGCGACGTACTGGGGCAGAGAGACGATGAAGACGATGGCCGCGATCCCTGCTTCCGCTGCTTTTTTGGTGATCAGGTGCATCATGCTCGACGGACCGTGATACATACTCGGCAGGCCGCCGGCCTTTTTTACATCCTTACGTGCTTCTCTTCCCATTCCGGAC
Organism: uncultured delta proteobacterium; assembly: GCA_963733345.1. Lineage (GTDB taxonomy): Bacteria > Desulfobacterota > Syntrophorhabdia > Syntrophorhabdales > WCHB1-27 > BOG-1155. The sequence continues at coordinate 97,064 of CAVTDX010000009.1, read as the reverse complement.
CCGCTGACAAGCAAGGGCTTCGTATGGGGCACCATGTCGTGCATGCTCCCGATAAGTATGTATTTCCTTGCCCCCAGAGCTTTGAAAAGCTTTAGGACGGAATCGACATACAATTCCGAATTGGCGTGAGGCTCCAGGAGGCGGAGCAGTATGATATCGCTCCGCCCCTCCCGTTTGGCGTAGTGAACCGACGTATTGGGAATGGAGAAATCGCGGATGCCGCCTTCGATCCGGATGATAGGCCGGTATCGCGTGAAGTCGTAAAAGCGGCCCGGCCTGGACAGCTCTCCTAATTCGACGGCGCCCAATCGAGCCTCCACCTCGTTCAGGACCAGACTCCCAACGCCGTTCACATCGATCCAGGGCCGGAGGCAAGCCAGAACGTAGGGCTCATTGAGCTCCGGAACAGGGTCGTGCAACTGGAAGCAGCCTATCCTCATGATAATCCCCCGCCTCTTGTTCAGCTATTTTTCTGCCGCTTCGCGCTCTTTATTCGCAGCCTCGATGACCTTTTGCGCGATGTGCGCCGGCACCTCTTCGTAGTGGGAGAACTCCATGGTGAACGTGCCGCGGCCGCCCGTCATCGAGCGCAGGTCGGGAGCGTACTTAAGCATCTCCGCCATGGGCGTCACCGCCTTGACTATCTGGTTGTGCCCCTTTGCCTCGACGCCCATGATCTTTCCGCGCCGTGAGTTCATGTCGCCCATGACGTCCCCCACGAACTCCTCCGGGATGATGACCTCCACCTTCATGATGGGTTCCAGCAGGGTCGGCTGAGACTGCTCCATGCCCTTCTTGAAGCCAAGGGACGCGGCGATCTTGAAGGCCATATCCGAGGAATCGACCTCATGGTAAGAACCGTCGTAGACGGTAGCCCTGAAGTCGGTAGTAGGATAGCCCGCAAGGATGCCGTGGCCCATGGCCTCCACGATGCCCTTTTCCACGGAAGGGATGTACTGCCTGGGGATCGAGCCGCCTACGATCTTGTCTACGAACTCGAAGCCGGCGCCATGGGGGAGAGGCTCAAACTCAAGCCAGCAGTCCCCGTACTGGCCTTTGCCGCCTGACTGTTTCTTGTACTTGCCCTGTACCTTGGTCCTGCCCTTTATGGTCTCCTTATAGGGCACCTTCGGCTCGCGCAGCTCGACGTCGACGCCGAATTTCCTCTTCATCCTCGCTACGAGCACCTCTATGTGGATCTGCCCCATGCCGGAGATGATGAACTCCTTCGTCTGCTCGTCCCGCGAATACCGGATGCTCGGGTCTTCCTCGATGAGCCTCTGGAGAGAGGTGTTCAGCTTGTCCTCATCGCCCTTCGATTTCGGATAGAGGGAGAAGGAGATGAGGGGGGGAGGCAGGACCACTTCCGGGTACTGGACAGGCGACTTCTCATCGCAGAGCGTGTCGCCCGTCATCGCCTCTCTCAGCTTCGCAACCGCGGCGATGTCGCCCACCGATGCAAAGCCCGCGGGCTTTTGCTTCTTCCCGACAAGGTAGAATATCTGGCCTATCCGCTCTTTTTCCTCCTTCTTCACGTTCAGCACCACGCTGTCCGGATGAAGCTCGCCGGAATAGACCTTGAAGAGGGTCAGCTTCCCCGCGAAGGGGTCGGTAATCGTCTTGAAGACGAAAGCGCTGAAAGGCTGGCCCGCGGACATCTGCCTGTCGACCGCCTTGCCCGTCTTCGGGTCGATGCCCTGGGCCTTCCCCACGTAGAGCGGGTCGGGGAAATACTTCACCAGGTTGTCGAGGAGCGGCTGAATGCCCATGTTCTTTGCGGCAGCCCCCACCATCACGGGCGCGATCCGCCCGTCCCAGATGCCTCCCTTCAGGCACGCCTCGATCTCTTCGTCCTTGATCTCGTCGCCGTTCAGGTAGCGCTCCATGATCTCGTCGTCCATCTCGACCGCAGATTCGATCAGCTTCTCCCTGTATTGCGCCGCCTGGTCCGCCAGCTCCGCCGGGATTTCGGTCGCCTCGAAAGCCCCTGACTGGTCGTCCTTGTAGACATACGCCTTCATGGAGATGAGGTCGACCACGCCCCTGAAGGCATCTTCCTTGCCGATCGGCAATTGCACGGCGATGATGCTCTTTTCCGTGAACGTCTTCTGAAGATCCTCCAGGGTCCGACCGAAATCCGCCCTCTCTCTGTCTATCTTGTTGATGAAGAAGCTCACCGGGATGCCTAACTCGGCGGCATATTCCCAAACCTTCTCGGTCTGGACCCGCACGCCCGACACGGCGCTCACCAGGATGACCGCCCCGTCCACGACCCGCATGCAAAGCTTGGCGTCATAAATAAAGTTGTCGTCGCCGGGGGTGTCTATCATGTTGATCTTGTATTTATTCCAGTCGAAACAGGCGACCGAGGCGGATATGGTGGCTTTTCTCTCTATCTCCTCGGGCTCGTAGTCCATGAGCGACGTCCCCTCATCGACTTTGCCCAGCCTCGTGTTCTCACCGGCAAGAAAGAGCATCGCCTCCACGGTCGTCGTCTTTCCTTCCCCTCCGTGCGAAAACATGCCGAGGTTTCTTATGGACTCAGTTTCGTACTTCTTCATTCGGGCTCCTTTCGAGGCTTTATTGGGGCAGATGAATCTGTGAATTTTACCCGTGTTCGGCAAAAAAAGCAACACCTGGCGGCGGCGCAATTGTCCGTCCCTGGCTTCTGGAGCGACGAGGGATGAAACGGTCTATTGTCGGATGGCGATTCCGGCTTTTGCTTTTTGGCGCTGCGCGCCGATCTGGTTGCGCCCCCCGTTCTTGGCCGAGTAGAGGAGATGGTCGGCAAGACGGACCAGTTCCTCTGGCGATTGTCCCTTTTTCGGGACCATTGTCGCCGCGCCGAAGCTCAAGGTGACGCGGTTCGCCGCCTTCGATGCGGCATGGGGGATGTTGAGGCGGTTTATGCTTCTCATGATCTTTTCGGCAAGCGCGCTCGCGCCCCGCTCATCGGCGCCAGGGAGGATGCACGCAAACTCTTCGCCCCCGTAGCGGGCAACGAGGTCCCCCGGCCGCCGCATCAGGCTTCGGAGGATGCCCGCGAAGCGGCGCAGACAGTCGTCCCCCGCCAGATGCCCGTAGTAATCGTTATATTCCTTGAAGAAGTCGACATCCATAAGAATGAGAGACAGGGGGGTCCGGTCGCGCATGCTCCTGCGCCATTCCCGGTCGAGGAACTCGTCGAAGCGCCGCCTGTTTGCCAGCTCGGTCAGACCGTCGGTCGTGGATAAGTCTACCAGCATGTCCCAGTAGCGTCTCAGCTCGGTAATGTCGCGGAACGTCCAGATCCTCCCGTAGCGTCTCCCGTCCTCGCCGATGATGGGATACGAAGATGTGTCCACGATCGTGCCTATCTGCAGCTCGATCTCGTCGTGCATGGTCTCGTCCGGATGGTCGCTAAGGTAGAGGATCTTTTCGCGGAGCCGCTCCGGCGCCTTGACGGCGCTCATGAAATGCGCCATCCGCTCCTTCTCGGTGAGGTTGCCTTCGGGGATCTTCCATATATCCGCTGTTTGCCGGTTTTCCATGATCCTCCGTCCCTGACTGTCGATGACGAGGATCCCGTCGTGGGTGGATTCGACGAGAGCCTCCAGGAACGTCGTTTTCCACCGCAATGCCTCCTCGTCGACTTTGCGGTCCGTAATGTCGAGCATCGTCCCTATGACCGCGGGCCGGCCCCGATACGTAGTCGAAGAGCAGTAGGTTTCGACGTGTCTGACGCTTCCGTCCTTCGCTGCTATCTTGAATTGCCTTTCGCGGCATTGGCCCGCCCCGAAATGCCATGGGGTCCGCCCGTCAGGCAAGGCCTCTCCGGCGGTCCACGCGTCGGCCGACTTCACACGGTCGATCATCTCGACGGCGTCGTAGCCGAAGATCTCCGCGCACTTCGCATTGACGTATTTGAAGACCCCGCCCTGAATAAGATAGACTCCCACAGACGCTTCTTCGACCAGGTGCTTGAACTTGTTTTCCGATTCCCTGAGCGTCTCCTCGGCGATCTTGCGGCCGGTGACGTCGCGCACGTTGGAAACGACGGCCCGCACGCCCGGCTCTGCCAGCAGGTTGCGCGCGGTGATCTCAATCCAACGCCACGTTCCGTCTTTATGGCGGGCGCGCACCACGATGTCCTTCGTCTCCCCCGGGTTTGCAAGGAGCCAGGCCGAAGATTCTTCCAGACGCCCGCAATCGTCGGGATGGACGAACGCGCTGAAGCGACGCCCGACGTATTCATCGGGGGAATAGCCAAATAGGGCCGTCGCCGGCGGGGAGACGTACAGATAGTTTCCGCGGCCGTCGGTGAGCACGATGACCTCGCTCGATTTCTCCACCACGGCGCGGAACCGGGCCTCGCTCTCCCTCGCCCCCTTTTCTGCCTCTCCGGCCATGATGTTCCTGATGCTCACGCCGATTTGCCGGCCGACCTGCGTCAGGAGGTCGATGTCGTGTTGGAGCAGGGAGCGTGTTGTTTCCAAGTTTCCGACGACGAGGACCCCCAGCGCCTTGTCGCTGCAAGCTATGGGGCAGCAGATGAAGGCTTTTGCGCCGGCGCTCCGCGCGAACCGGACGCGCAAAGCCGACGGGTCCCCGGCCGCGTCCAAGTCGTTGACGAGGAAGGGCCTCTGCTCCCGGAAACATCGCACGAAAACCGACCTTGATTCCGGCCCGTCGCTGAGGAGAACATCTTCGGGAGGGGGCGCCGTCCCGTCCGGATATCCGAAGGTCGCCCTCACGTTGAGCCTGCTTTTCCCCCTGTCGGCCAAAAGGATAGCGCCGCGGTCGTAATCGAGACGATTTTCCAGCACCTGCGCCACTTCATGCAAGATGCCCTCGACGTCCTTCCGGCTGCTCAGGACCTGTCCTATTTCCTGCATCAACCTGGCGTGGTTCTGATGGGCGTCTATCTTCTCTATTAACAGCTTCGACGCGGACCGTAGGTCCCCTACCGCAGCGTACAAACTGTTCTTTTCCATGCGCCACATCCTGGCCGACAGCGCAAAGACAAGGACCAACGAAGCAAGCAGGGAAAAGGCCGCAACGCCGGGAGTGGAAATAAAAAACAGGCCGCCGGAGAGCGCGGCTAGAAACAGGGCAAGATAATTCCTCGCCTTCCTGCAGCCCTCGGAGGCCTGCCTGGACCACGTCACGACGTACCGGCAGCGCCGGCCGCCCCGGAAGACGCATTCGACGTGCTCCACCGCGGCGCCCGTGTGACCCATAAGGCTGCAAACCCCTTCGAGGCGCCCTATCCTGTTCTGGCACTGGAACGGTGTTTCCCGCACGCCCGGCCTCGGGGTTACCGTAATCTCAATCACGCGCGGACCCGTATTTTTTACCTCCCAGACAGCGGATCTGGTAAAAAAACCGGCCACCTTCTCTATCGTCTCACAAAGCTCCCGGGGGCTCAGGAAGCTGACGACGTGATGCCTTATGATTCCCAGGGATGGCGATGACGCGGCATATCTGCCTGCCTGGCGGGCAATATCTTTGTTCCCTGTGAGTTCCAGCAATTTTTCGTAAAAGAGGTCCATCTGCGCCTGAGTGAACCAGTGGTCTTCATCCTCGATCTGGTGCGCCTCGATCCCGGCACAGGTCAGGGCCTCGAGCGTATTCGCGCCGGCGCAGCAGGCCGAGGCGAACTCGACGTAGCCCTGGATGAGCTTGCTGTTGTACAGGGGCGTATCCGGTCCCAGCGTTTCCGTCATGACGGCAACAACGCCCTTCGTCGTGATGAGTCGGCGCGCGCGCCTGTGCCCATCGTTTCCTCCTCGACGCCTTATCTCAAGAGTACAAGTCGCGACGCTTCCTTCGAGAACGGAAGAGAGCGAAACCCCACGCATTAGTTTTTCGGCTGCATCGGGAAAAAGTTAAGCCGGCAAGGTCAGGAAGAAGGCGCCTGGCGTCGGACGAGGATAGCGCTCCCCCTCGCCTCCACCGCATGCCGTTTAGATTTTCTCAGCTCGGGGACCAGTTCGCTCGATGCGGCGCCCAGTAGCACGATCGTCCCGGTCCGGTTCAGATAGGCCATGGCCCTCTTGATGTACGCCTTTGCCAGATCAAAGGCCGGGAGTCTCTTCGTCCCAGAGGTAAACGAGGGCGGGCTGGATAAAGATCAAATCGAAGCCGTCGTTCAGAAGGAAGGGAAATTCTATTTCCATGTGGAAGAAGCCATTTTTTCTGGCCAATTCCCTCGCGGTGCCGAACCGCTCCGCAGTCCTTGCCGCCTGCCACACTTCCTCGTCGGCGTCTATATGATGCACTAATTCACCGATCTTTTTCACCTCAAGGGCCTCCTCGAAGCACGAGGCTGTCGCCAAATCCATGATCTCGCCGATGCGCTGCCGCAACACGCCCAAGGTCTTCTCGATCTCACTCTTCACCAGGGCGTCCTCCTTGATCCTGTCGGACAGACCGGAGTGCGTATGGTGCATCTTCTTCAGCCTCGATACGAGGTCGCCGGGGTCTTTCGAAAGGATCCCCGTCCGGCCGTCGTCTTCCGGGAGGCCGAACAAATCTCTCAGGGACATGCCCAGGAGGGGGTTCCCCAGCCTGTAGTTGACGGCCGGTGCGTTGAAGCGGGAGAGCATGGAGTCTTGGAGCACCTCAAGGGTAAAGGGGTCCCTTTCTACGCCGTAGAGCACCTGGCTGAGCAAGAACTTATGGAGGAGTCCCTCATTTTCCCATTCGGCGACGAAGCTGCGCTTTTCTCTATATGGGAGAAGGAACGAGAGATACGCGACGGCTTCCACGAGACGGGTCGAAACGTTGCCGAAGCCCGGCGTCATATCGAGTATCTTAAGCGACAAGAGTTTGTCCTTCGTCCTGTCCTGGCTTGTGCCGCCGACGATCCACTCCTCCGGGTTCGGCTCGAGTTCCGCCCCTCTTGCCAAGAGATAGGTAAATATGTCTGACTGGTCGAACTGCCGAACCGGCGCCGGCCTTCCAGGGGGCCTGCAAGGCGCGTCGTTCCCTGAAGGCGTCAGGCGCTGCTCGGCCGTCGCAAGACTGCTTTCGGGAAAAAGGCGAGCGTAGAGGGGCGCGGCCATTGCGTGCGCGCTTTTTTTGCGGCCGTTCTCGATTGCACTCGCAAGGGACCGGCGCTCTTCTTTAAGGAAGGCGATCAGCTCCGTGCGCTCCTCCTCAAAGAGAGCGTCGAGTCCGCCGTCGAGAGCGCCGGAAGAGAAGATTCTGGTAAAAAAAATGGAGAGCCTCGTCGTCGTCGCGCAGGACGGCTTGCTCCAGGTCGATCTCGATCAGGGGCTTTTCAAATGCAAAGGGCTTCTTCAAAAGCAGCCAGTTCTTGCCGTTTGTGAGGATGCTCCAGCGCACCTCCGCTTTTTTTGCCAGGTACATGGCTTGATAAAGAGGTATACGGTTTTCGAACTCCAGGTAAAAACCGCTGATGCCTTCCTCCAGATTCCTACCGTATCGTTTTACGAGGACCACGGCGAGCGCCTGCTCGTAGTACGCCTTTGTGCCCCACAGGGGGAGCTCTTCAGCCGCTCTTCTTCCGATCTAAAGAGGGCGAAATCAGGACCCTTGATCCTCTCTTCGAAGAATTGAGGCTTTGATTCGAACGCATAACCGAGGACCTTCAGGATAGGCTTGACAAGGTGAACCTCGGTCTGCACCTCGCTTGCGAAAGTCCTCATTTTTTCAAAACGGGTCACTAAGTCGACCAGGGCTGCGCGAGGCGCCTCCATCCTGGCAATGAGAGCGAGACGCCGTATAAAAGGGCGGGAGAGGAGCGTGTTTTTGAGGAAAACCTCTGGCATCTTGTGCCTAATCATAAGCCAACTTCTTCCGCTTAGTCAAGTTCTGCTGCGCCTCCCCCATGCCCCCGGCCCTATCCCTTGTGCTGCGGTCCCTTCTTCATGGAGAGGGCAATTCTTCTTCTTTTGACGTCCACGTCGAGGACCGTCACCATGACCAGTTGGCGCACCTTCACCACGTCGGCAGGGCTCTTCACATAGCGATCCGAGAGCTCGCTCACGTGAACAAGGCCGTCCTGATGCACTCCGATATCGACAAAGGCGCCGAATCCGGTGACGTTGGTCACGATGCCGGGGAGCCGCATGCCCTGCCTCAGATCCTCGATCTTTGCCACCCCTTCGGCGAAGCTGACGGCCTCGAAGGTCTCGCGGGGGTCCCTGCCAGGTTTTGCCAATTCCGAGAGGATATCCTGCAAGGTGGGCAACCCTGTCTTCTCCGTGATATACCTCTTCAGGTCAATGCGGGAGCGAAGCTCCTCATTTTTGATCAGGTCATCGATGGCGACATTCAGGTCGGCCGCCATGGCAGTGACCGCATGATAGCTCTCGGGATGCACGGCAGTCCGGTCGAGGAGGTGCGCGCCGTCCCTGATTCTGAGGAATCCGGCAGCCTGCTCGAAGGCCCTGGGGCCGAGTTTGGGCGCCTTTTTCAACTCCTCCCTTGTCCTGAAGGGGCCGTGCTCGTTTCTGTAGGAGACAAGGTTTGCCGCCACCTGCGGTCCCAGGCCGGAAACATAGGTGAGAAGCTCTTTGCTCGCCGTGTTTACCTCCACTCCCACGCCGTTGACGCAGCTTTCCACTGCATCGTCCAGGCTCTTTTTCAGCATCTTCTGATCCACATCGTGCTGGTACTGGCCGACGCCGATCGATTTGGGGTCGATCTTGACCAGTTCCGCAAGGGGGTCGATGAGACGCCTGCCTATCGACACAGCCCCCCGCACCGTTAGATCCTGGTCGGGGAACTCGTCTCTCGCCGCCTCCGATGCAGAGTATACGGAGGCGCCGCTTTCATTCACCGTGACCACCTGGAGTCTCTCGGCAAGGAGAGCCCCCTCACAAAGACATCGGTCTCCCTCCCCGCCGTGCCGTTTCCGACGGCAATGGCCTCTACGCCGAATTGCCGGCAAAGCTCCCGGACTTTTTCCCCTGCGGCCTTTGCCCCTTCGGCTGATGTCGTATGCGGGTAGATGGTCTCGGCGTGAAGAAGCTTTCCTTGCCCGTCAAGGCAGACGACCTTGCACCCCGTGCGAAACCCGGGGTCGATAGCCATCACACGCTTCTGCCCGAGGGGCGGCGCCAGGAGCAGTTGCCTCAGGTTCTCGTGAAAGACCCTGATTGCCTCCCCATCGGCCCGCTTCTTCGTCTCCAGCCGTGCTTCCGTCTCCATGGAAAGGGAGAGGAGCCTCTTGTAGCCGTCATGAACCGCGGCTTTGACCTGGGCCGTTGCCTCATTCTCACCCTTCAGGAAGAGGCGCTCAAGGAGGGCAAGGGCCTCTTCCTCCGGCGGCAGGAGGTGGAGGATCAGCATGCCCTCGCTCTCCCCGCGCCGGAGGGCCAGAACCCTATGGGAGGGCGCCTTTGCCGCCGGCTCGCTCCAATCGAAATAGTCCCGGAACTTCGCCGCCTCCTCTTCCTTCCCGGCTATCGCCTTCGACCGCAATATGCCCTTGGAGACATAGAGCGTGCGCATCCTGGTCCTGGCCGTTTCATCTTCGTTGACCCACTCGGCGATTATGTCGCGGGCGCCCTCCAGGGCCTCCTCCGCTGAAGCGACACCCTTTTCTTCATTGACGTAAAGCTGCGCCTCAACGGTCACGCTCATGGCCTCTTGGGTGAAGATCCTCGGCCAGGGGCTTCAGGCCCTTTTCCCTGGCCATCGTCGCCCTGGTGCGCCGCTTGGGCCGGTAGGGGAGATAAATGTCTTCCAGGACCGCAAGAGTCTCCGCTGCAAGCACCTTCTCCTTCAATTCAGAAGTCAGTTTCCCGGTCTCGTCGAGGGTTTTGAGGATGCTCTCCCGCCGTTTATCCAGTTCCCTCAGGGCTTCGAGTCTGTCCCTGATGCCGGCAACCGCCACCTCATCGAGAGACCCTGTGGCCTCCTTTCGATATCGCGAGATAAACGGGATCGTCGCCCCTTCGTCGAGAAGGACGGCGGCGGCCTTTACCTGGTGGGCCCTCAGGCCAAGTTCGCAGGCGATCTTTTCAATGTGCCGTTCGTCTATCATGCTTCTCGCACCCTTCCAGTAATCACTCGGCGTGCTCCAAACCCTGCCGAATAATATACTCTACTTAGAGACTCCTGTCGCCGTATACCCACGAGTTGTCTACAGGGTTTTGGTGATGCGCGAGGGCGGCGGTTGGTGCTTTCCTGCCGGAGCAAAGTCGGCAAAGTCGGGCAAAGTCGGGGACGTTGTTTCCCAAGGGCAAAGTCGGCAAAGTCGGGGACGTTGTTTCCCAATGTGATTTGTTTGTAGAAAGGAAAGTAAGCGAGGGTCCGAAGCGGGAAGTAACAAATAATGAACATTAGGAAACAACGTCCCCAAAGTTCCCACGTAGATTTTTCGCAAAGTCCGGTGAAATCGGCTTTGGGCAACAGCCTGTCAAGGGCTGATAATCATCTAGAAGGCGCCGCCTTCGCATAGCATGTGCTATGTTGAGGGTATCAAACCAATCTCATAAGGAGGCGCCCTATGACAGTATACGTGGGAGTAGATTTGCATTCAAACAATAACTTCGTCGGGATCGTTAATCAAGCAAATGAAGTGCTGTTCAACAGGAGGCTCGCCAACGATATGGAGATGGTCCTTTCCGTATTAGAGCCGTTTCGAAACGACGTGGCAGGGATCGCCGTGGAGTCAACCTACAATTGGTATTGGTTCGTGGACGGTCTCATGGACAACGGCTACAAGGTACACCTGGCAAATCCCGCAGCCATCCAGCAGTATGAGGGACTGAAGAACATAGACGACAAGAGAAGCGCCTTCTGGCTGGCAAACATGCTGCGGTTGGGCATCCTCCCCACAGGATACATCTATCCCAAAGAAGAGAGGCCGATCCGGGATCTCTTACGGAAGCGCCTCCAACTGGTGCGCCACCGGTCTTCTCATATCCTGAGCATCAAGAACATCATGAGCCGGAGCCTCGGACTACCGATGAAAAGCGATGAGGTCAAGAAACTCACGGAGAACGAGGTAAAAAAGCTCTTCCCTGAGGAACACCTCTTTCTCTCCGTGAATGAGAGCGTCACGATCATGCATGAGCTTACGAAAGGAATTAATCGTATTGAGAAGGCTGTCCTCGCGAAGGCAAAGCTCAGGAAGGAGTTCCGTGGTCTCCTTACGCTGCCCGGCATCGGCGACATCCTGGGTCTCACCATTATGCTGGAGGCAGGAGATATAAGGAGATTCCCTCAGGTAGGGGACTACTCTTCATATTGCCGGTGTGTGAAGAGCACCCGGAGGCTCGAACGGAAAAAGCAAGGGCGAAGGGAACAGGAAAAACGGCAACAAGTACCTCTCCTGGGCTTACGTGGAAGCAGCGAACATCGCGAAGCGATACTATCCGATAGTAAACCGGTACCATCAGAAAAAGCTGTCGCAGACCAATAAGGCAGTAGCAATAAAGGCGATCAGCAATAAACTGGCGCGGGCGTCATATTACATCTTACGGGATCAGGTTATCTATGACGAGAAGAAACTGTTTGGCGGGAGAGCGGAACCGGTAGCGGGGTTGGTCAGTAACCGGAAGGGCTGATTGGAAGGCTTTCCCGCCTTCACAAAATGAGCGCCGGGTACCCCTGGCGAACCTGATCTGCCCATGCCGCGAGCCTGACAAGGGTTGGTTAATAACCACAGGTGCTGAGATGCACATTTGGACACGGTATGGAACCGACGATTTTCTGGGTCGTAAGACACGAAGTCTGTAATGACTTCTAATCCCGATGGGTGACTGGAACAGATCAGAGATGATCTGCAACCACAGATACGAGAAAAAGCGGGTGCGGACAAAGGGAACAGAGGGAGCGTTGGCGTTGTGTGTGTTACCCTGCAAAAAATCCAAACTTTTTTGTTGTGGAGGAGAATTATCTCTTGACAGGGTGCCCTCTAATGGGTGACCCCGTTGTTCCGCGTGCTCGTCGGCAATGGAGTGGAGGTTGTTTACCAAAGATAGAGACCTCGCCGTCAAAACAGCCAAATCACACATAGAGTGGGCCGCTGAGCGTCTCTCGTTGAAGATGAAACGGTACTTCGTGGTGTTCACGACAAGCCATCTGAAGAAATTGCATTGGATATCAGCCGTCATTCATCTGGAATAACCAATATGACCTGCGTTTTGTCTGTATAATTAATTTTAGGCAACCGAGCGAAGGGGGGACTCGACAGTTCTGAAACTACCTACCCCAATCTTTGCAAAAGGAGGGCGTTGAACCCATGGGAGAGTTCATGAGGCTGGTTATGATAGGCGTGACAGGTGGAATAGCGGCGGGCTTCTTTGGCATAGGCGGCGGGGTGGTTGTCGTTCCTGCGCTGATCTATTTTGTCGGATTTTCGCAGCACCGAGCTACGGGCACAAGCCTCGCTGTCCTTCTCCCTCCGATAGGCTTGGCAGCCACGGTGGAATACTACCGGCATGGCAATGTCGACGTTCGCGCGGCAGCCATTCTTGTTGTCGCCATGTTTGTATGTTCATGGCTCGGGGCCATCGCAGCCAACCGGATCAGTGGCCCGCCACTGCGCCTGGCGTTTGGTATTTTTGTGTGCTGCATGGGTGTTTACCTCATATATGGCGCCTGCAAGCGTCTGGGCTGGTTTTAGAAGACAACGCTGAGACCAATTAATGGGCCGCCTATCAAGTCGTTGCAGCAGACCCGCCCCGGCGGCGCGCTCTGATCTCTCGAACCCGCTCCTGAGTCGGCTACGCCGATGGTGAGGACAAGCAAACGAGGTCTTGCGTTGGATAGGCGTGCTCCACGGGAAGTAACCAGATTCATATTGGGGGCCTCAGTGGCTTGGGGGAGCAAAGTCGGGGAGCAAAGTCGGGGACGTTGTTTCCCAATGTGATTTGTTTGTAGAAAGGAAAGTAAGCGAGGGTCCGAAGCGGGAAGTAACAAATAATGAACATTAGGAAACAACGTCCCCAAAGTTCACTTTAGGGATTCCTGAGAAGCAATCCCCTTTTCTAAAACTATCAAACCTCTAAGAACATGTACAGAGACAGCACTTCGTTTCTCGCAAAAAACGAGGCATTAATAGCGCCGGGGAGCCTCAGACGGACGCAAATAGACGACATAAAGCCGTGCAACAGCCTTCTTAAGGCCCGATAGGCCTTGGCCCATCTCTTTACGTTGCAGGCTGTCAGCTTGCATGCTACGGCAAAGCATACTTTTGCCAACCGACGCACGCGAAGCTTGCCGATTCCATGAGATCGCTTCAATTCGGAGTTCGTCGCCTCTATTCCTGCACGAATCTTATACCGGTCCTTCCATTCAGTTGTTTGCTGGAGGGAATACATCTGATCCCGCAGGCGAAGCTCGGGAGTGATCTCCAGACGAAAGTCCCCGACTGTCTCTCGCGCCTGGCAGCCTTTATTGCGATGGTTGGGAGCTCGCACCGGGCATTGATCCAGCATCGTGCATGAGCGACAGAGCCTCTCCGTCGAAGATCGCATGGCGAGAACGGCGGGTGCTGTTGTTGCCGCTCAGGATGCGATGGTCTATCGGAGCATGGCCCATAGGACACTTAGTCGCAAGACCCTTCGAGTCGAATTGGAAAAGGTCTCTGCCCGCAACATCGTCAGATAACCGACTACGGTTGACGGGCGTAATGAATTCGACGCCTTGTTCTATAACCTTCGGCGCCGAAGGAACGGAAGGGTATCCGCCGTCGGCAAAGAGCGTCTCAGGCTTACGTCCGGCGGCATCCAGACGTTCGACGACCGGAAGAGCTTTGCCGATGTCGGACCGGGCTGCCCCGTGCACTTCATAGTCGGTGATGATCTCGGTCTTGCCGGAGTTGTTGCACGTCTCGGCGATATGAAGGCTGTACCCCGGTCCTTTGTGTCCGCAGGAGGCATCCGGGTCGTAAGGGGATTGAAGGGCGGCGCCTTCGCTTTTCTTTTTAACCCGCACCTTGGATGATTGTTCATCGGAGGAGTCGTCGTTTGCGAATTCGCATTGCTCCGAGAAAAGGCGGTTAAGCAATTGATAGGGCTCGCTGCTTGCTAAGTCTTTCTCAAAGACAACAATAAGCTCGTAGAGATATTGAGCCAGTTCTTGCAGTTTGGCCTTTTGTTCAACCGGACCCAGTCCGAACCAGCCCTCTGGTTCGCTTGCATGCCATTCCTGAATTGCCTTGGGAACCCTCGAAAATTGCTCCTCCTCCAGACTCTTGAGAAACAGATCAAGGGTGTTCGAGAACAGGACCAATCTGCCGCGTACGCGTATATTTGAGACGACATGCGTGGAATCAAGGCGCTGATTGGCGGACGACAGGCCAAGTTTGTTTAGAGCTGAATCTCTGATATTGTCGAAGACATTGCGAACCAGCTTCATTTCAGGGTCTTTGGCGGCCAGCCGCCTTCGAAACTCAACAAAAGAGCGGCGGGATAAATAATCCTCTTCCTCGCCGACGTCCAATGCGTAGCGCCATCGAACGTCAAAGCTGAATTCATCAAGGGCCTGTTGATCGCTTAAGTTGTTCAACTCTTGCAATAGACACAAACCCAAAAGGCGCGCAACGCTGAAATTAGGCCGCCCTGTTTTGCCGTAGAGCAAAGCATATTGATCCTCGTTCTTCAGCAGGATTGGAAGAACTTCGAATCTAAACAGGCGAGCCCATGAAGACTCAAGCCGACTGCGCAATGAGGGAGACAACTGAGTGTCAATGCCGAACAGCTTTTGTTGGGGAGATGTTTTCTTATACATGAAGTAATTCTACCATTGTATGCAATTAAATACAATAGTTATCTGGCAAATCCAGTAATATTTTGCGAGTTGCTTCTCAGGAATCCATTAGGAAACAACGTCCCCAAAGTTCCAACGTCCCCAAAGTTCCCCAACGGTATGACAACCTTCGGGGCGGCCTTTATCGACGCCGACTTCCAGAGCTGCCAGGCTCTGCGGAGCCATAAGGTCCTTATGTGGGACGAGAGGGATAACTTTTGACGAGGCGTCAAACGCCCTGTTCATAAGGAAGCGGGGCATCGAAGCAACCGAGGCGGGGGACTAAGATAACCTGCCCCACCCTGTTTACGTCAAGCGGCCGAGAAGGCGCTGATGCTTCCGGGCCAGATGGAGGCGGACTTCGGCGTGTCCCATCGTGCAAATATACCAAGCGGTCTTCTTCGCAATGCTTTTCTTGCAATACAGCGTCAGTGGTGGTAAGACTAATCGGCAGATATAGCTGGAGCGGAGATGGCTAAGGGACCCTTCTCCCCTCCCGGCCTCCCCTAGGTCGCCGTGAGAGAAGGGCGGACGAACCAAAACGAGGTGCTTCCGTGAAGAGCTTGGTCAGTCTGATCGCCGCGGCCGCAATCATGCTGCTCCTGTTCGGCGCCGTTGCAGGCGCCCAGTCGCCCGACTTGATATTCCTTACCCAAGGCTGGAACCTTATTTCCCTGCCCGTACAGCCCGCCAACGCCGCCATGGCGTCTGCCCTCTCCGGCATCAGCGGTTCGTACTGATGTTGTTTGGGGCTACGCTAATCAGTCATGGAGCTATTACGACCCGAACGACCCCTCGGGGAGCACGCTCGCGACCATGGAGGCTGGAAACGGATATTGGATATACATGACGGTTCCGTGGAGCCTCTCCGTGTCGGGGTCTTCGCCTTCGTCCTCCCTTTCCCTTCTTTCCGGATGGAACCTCATAGGTTACGGCGGCGCATCGTGCGCCGATGTTTCATCCATCCTCTCCCCGATATCGTCGAGGCTTCCGGTCTTATGGGGCTACCAAGACCGGTCATGGAAGGTGTACGACCCGAAGGACGCACAGGGCAGCACCCTTACCCAGCTTTGCCCGGGCCTCGGCTACTGGCTCAAAGTAAGCGAGGCGACGACGTGTACGCTTCCGATCTACGAATGGACCTGGGAGTCGGGCAGCAATTTGCCGGATCAGGCAGGAGTCTACGGGACAAGGGGCATCGCCGATGCGCCGAACCTCCCGGGGGCGCGGTTTGGCTCTGTTTCCTGGGCCGACGCGAATGGCAACCTCTGGCTCTTCGGCGGCTACAATGAGGCCGGAAACCATTTGTTCAACGACCTGTGGAAATTCGACGGGTCGAACTGGACCTGGGTCTCCGGCAGCAATGAGATCGATCAGAAAGGCGTCTACGGGACAAAGAGCGCCGCCGCTCCCGGAAACATTCCCGGGGCGCGGGCATGGGGCGTTTCCTGGACCGATAAGCAAGGCAACCTGTGGCTCTTCGGCGGCTTTGGCTACGATTCGGCCGGGCATTGCGACGGCCTCAACGACCTGTGGAAATTCGACGGGACGAGCTGGACCTGGGTCTCCGGCAGCAATACGGTCGAGGCGCCGGGCTCATACGGCAAGAAAGGCATGGCGGCTCCGGGAAATGCGCCGGGGGCGCGGGACAGCGCCGTTTCCTGGACCGATAAGCAAGGCAACCTGTGGCTCTTCGGCGGCGGTTTGTTTCAAGATTCGGCCGGTATATGGGTCGCGCTCAACGACCTGTGGAAATTCGACGGGACGAACTGGACCTGGGTCTCCGGCAGCAATACGGTCGGTCAGGCAGGCGCCTACGGCACGAAGGGCCTTGCCGCTCGGGGGAATGTGCCGGGGGCGCGGTTATTCGCCGCCTCCTGGACGGATCTGCAAGGCAACCTGTGGCTCTTCGGCGGCGGTTACTACGATTCGGCCGGGCAGTCTGAAGGCCTCAACGACCTGTGGAAATTCGACGGGACGAACTGGACCTGGGTCTCCGGCAGCGACAAGGTCGATCAGGCAGGCGCCTACGGCACGAATGGCCTTGCCTCTCCGGGGAATGTCCCCGGTACGCGGTTATACGCCGCCTCCTGGACCGATCTGCAAGGCGACCTCTGGCTCTTCGGCGGCGCAGGCATTGCTTCCGCCGGGAACGCCGGCGCCCTCAACGATCTTTGGCGATACGGACCCTGGATATCGAGAAAAGGACGAGAGACGAGTCGAAAGGGGAAAGGGGGAAGAGAGGCTTCCCGACAGCGCCCACCGGAGATCGATAAAGGTTGGGGGGACACCCCTCCGAAAGCGCGTCGGCGAGAGGAGTGTCCCCCTTCCAATCTTGATGATGTGAGGACTCGCGGCGGCGATGAGACAGGCGAAAGGCGCGAAATTAACCCGGCCGCGCCACGCTGCCCCTTTTGCTATTGAGAAAAGGGCGCCAATGCTGTATACTACAACTGTTCGCTATTCTGCACGTCCTTCAATCGGTCCAAGGGTGCGCGTTTTCGTGTCTTGAGGCCGAAGCGCGAAGGGCGGAAGATAAAACCAGGAGGCCCGATGTCGAATTTAACCATTAAACAACTGCTCGAAGCCGGCGTCCATTTCGGACACCAGACAAAACGTTGGAACCCCAAGATGAAGCAGTACATTTTCGGGGCGAGGAACGGCATCTACATTATCGATCTGCAAAAGACGCTGAAGATGTTCAAGGAAGCCTACAATTTCGTCAAAGATACGGCGTCCCGGAACGAATACGTCCTTTTCGTGGGCACCAAGAAGCAGGCCCAGGAGGCGATCGTCGAAGAATCGAAACGGTGCGGCGCTTTCCACGTGAACGTGAGGTGGCTCGGAGGAACTCTCACCAACTACCAGACCATCGAGAAAAGCATCGACAGACTCCGGAAATACGAGGAACTGAAGGGCAGCGACATCTTTAAGGTGCTCCCGAAAAAAGAGGCCCTGAGCATAGACCGCGAGATAGCGAAGCTCGAAAAACACATGGGCGGCATAAAAGATATGGACAGGCTGCCCGGCGCCATCTACATCGTAGACCCGAAGAAAGAGTATATTGCCGTAAACGAGGCGAGGAAACTGGGCATCCCGACGGTCGGCATAGTAGACACCAATTGCGACCCTGACGACATCGATTTCGTCATCCCCGGAAATGACGACGCCATAAGGGCTATCAAGCTGATTACCTCGAAGATCGCCGATGCCGTCCTCGAGGGCAAAGCGCTCTATGTGGAAGAATTCCAGGGCAAGGAAGAAGAGAAGGAAGGACCGAAGCCGTTTATCGACGAAAGCGTGCTTGGGGAAAAATATGAAGGCGTTCTCGAGGAGGAGAGAGAGGGAGGCTTTTAATGGAGATTACTGCGGAACTCGTGAAGACATTGAGGGAGAAAACGGGCGTCGGCCTGATGGACTGCAAAGAGGCGCTCAAAATATCCAATGGAGATATGGATAAAGCCATAGACCATCTCCGCGAGAAGGGTCTTGCAAAGGCGGCGAGGCGGGCAGGAAGGGTCGCCGCGGAGGGCACGGTAGCGGCCTACATCCACATGGGCGGAAAGATCGCGACAATGGTCGAGATCAACTGCGAGACCGATTTCGTTGCTAAGACAGACCAGTTTCAGACGTTTGCAAAAGATGTGGCCATGCAGATCACCGCGGCGAACCCCGGCTACGTACAGAGAGAGGACGTCCCCGAAACGGTGAGGGAGAAGGAAAAGAACATCTACAAGATACAGGCGAGGGAGGCAGGCAAGCCCGATAAGATCCTCGACAAGATCGCCGAGGGGAAGCTGGAAAAATTCTATCAGGAAGTCTGCCTCATGGAGCAGCCCTTTATCAAGAATCCGGACGTTTCGATAAAGGACCTCCTCAACGACCTGGTCTCGAAGATGGGGGAACGCATAGTCGTGAGGAGATTCGTAAGGTACCAGTTGGGGGAGACGGTCGAAGCGCAGCATGGCCTATAAGAGGATCCTTCTCAAGCTGAGCGGCGAAGCCCTCATGGGGAAAGAGGCGTACGGCATCGACCCGGACGCCATGAGGGATATTGCGGCTCAGGTGAAGGGCGTCAAGGAGAGAGGGGTCGAGTGCGGCGTCGTTGTCGGCGGCGGCAACATCTATAGGGGCATGCGGGCCGAAAAGCAGGGGATCGACCGGGTTGTCGGCGACTATATGGGAATGATTGCCACCCTCATGAATGCCCTTGCCCTGCAGGACAACCTCGAGAGAATGGGCGTTGCGACGCGCGTTCAAACAGCGTTCCAGGCGGGGACAATAGCAGAGCCATACGTGAGGAAGAGGGCAATTCGGCACATCGAGAAGGGCCGGGTCGTCCTGTTCGCCGGAGGAACTGGCAGTCCTTTTTTTACTACGGACACGGCCGCTGCGCTGCGGGCCGTAGAGGTGGGCGCAGAGGCGCTGCTGAAGGCCACAAGGGTGAACGGCGTCTATGATAAGGACCCGGAGCTGCACGGAGATGCGGTCTTTCTCCCCGAAGTAACCTACATTGAGGTGCTGCAGCGCCGACTGTCGGTGATGGACGCCACAGCCGTATCTCTCTGTATGCAAAACGGCCTGCCGATCATCGTATTCAACCTTAAGGACAAGGAGAACTTGGGCCGGGTCGTTCGCGGCGAGCGCGTGGGGACGATGATATCTTCAAAAAAAATGAGCGGGGATGCGTAGTCTATGCCTCTTCCTTTTTATGCGGGGGAGGCTCTAACAGGAAGCGGCTGGGGGGACACTCCTCTCGCCCCTTGTCTTTCGGAGGGGTGTCCCCCCTCCAGATTTATCGAGGGGGCGACGCTAGCCCCAGTAATTGCGGGGGGAACATGGCTGACGCGGTGATGGAGGAATTCGAGGAGAGATTAAAGAAATCTATCGGCACTCTAAAGAAGGACCTGTCAAAGCTCAGAACAGGGGTGGCGTCTCTTTCGCTCCTTGAAGACATCAGGGTCAGTTACTACGGTCAGCTTACTCCTCTCAACCAGGTGGCGACCATTTCCGCGCCTGACAGCAGGACCATCACTATCCAGCCCTGGGATGCGTCATCCATCGGCGAGATAGAGAAGGCTATCCAGAAATCGGACCTGGGAGTGAACCCTATGTCCGACGGCAAAATTATCCGTCTCGTTTTTCCGCGGCTCACCG
Organism: uncultured delta proteobacterium; assembly: GCA_963733345.1. GTDB lineage: Bacteria > Desulfobacterota > Syntrophorhabdia > Syntrophorhabdales > WCHB1-27 > BOG-1155. The sequence goes on along the minus strand of CAVTDX010000009.1, from coordinate 77,195 downwards.
AGGAGCGCAGGAGAGAACTGACGAAGGTTGGCGGAAAGATGCTGGAGACCGCGAAAGTGGCCATGCGCAATGTGAGAAGAGATGCGAACGAGAAGTTGAAGAAAATGGAAAAAGAGAAAGCCCTTGCGAAGGATGAAGCCTTCAAGCTTCAGGAAGAGGTCCAGAAAACTACCGACAAATACATCGGCCAGGCCGAAGCAGCCTACGGGGAAAAGGAAAAGGAGATTCTCGAGATCTGACGCCATTATGACTGCGAAAAAACAAAAGCTGCCCCGTCACGTTGCGATCATCATGGACGGCAACGGGAGATGGGCGAGGCGCCGGGGGCTTCCAAGAATCCAAGGGCACATGGCCGGCATCGAATCGGTCAGGGACGTCGTGACCACGACGAGGGAGTTGCAAATCCCCTATCTCACTCTCTACGCGTTTTCAAAGGAGAACTGGGCAAGACCGAAGAAGGAGGTGCAGGCGCTCCTTTCTCTCTTGGCGGTCTACCTTGAAAAAGAGCTGCCCGTGATGCTTCAGAATGACGTCAGGTTCAACGCCATAGGCGCCATAAGCGACCTTCCCGGCCATTTGCAGCAGCAGATAGGCCGGGTCATGGAGAAAACCGAAAAGAACGGGTCCCTGCTCCTAAATATGGCCCTCTCATACGGCGGGAGGCAGGAGATCGTCCGGGCGGCCCGACTGGTCTCCGAAGCGATTGCCAGAGGCGAAATAAGCAGCATAGATGAAGAAAGCTTCAGCAGACATCTCTACACCGCCGACATGCCCGACCCCGATTTCCTCATCAGGACCAGCGGAGAGATCAGATTGAGCAATTTTCTTCTCTGGCAGACCGCGTACACGGAGATATACGTGACGGAGACGCTATGGCCCGACTTCAGGAGGGAGGCGTATAAGGACGCCTTGAAGGATTATACGGCGAGAAAAAGAAGATTCGGCAGCCTGAGGGAAGTCTAAGAGTGGGAGATCTCAAGAAAAGGCTTTTTTCCGCCCTGATCTTCGGCCCTCTCGTGGCGCTCCTCTTTCTTTTTCTGCAGCCATTGCCGTTTCTCCTTTTCTTGGCGCTCGTCCTCGCGATAGGCGCATACGAGTTTTCGTCCATGGCAGACGCGTCTAATCCCCTGTCGGCCGCCCTGCTGGCAGCCGCGAGCCTGATCCCCCTCTACTTCTACGGCGCGGCTTTCTACCCCCTCTGGCTCCTCTTCTCGCCGGCGGTCTTCGTTGCGGCCGGGATGCGCGTCAGGCGCGGGGAACCCTCTATGGTCAGCAGGGAGATCGGAAGATCGATCGTCGTGCTCGTCCTGGCGGAAGTCTTTCTTGCCCTGCCCCTCTTCTTCCTTTATCGTCTGAAGGAGCTGGACCCCCTCCTGCCCCTTGTCCTCCTCCTGGCCATATGGGCAAGCGATACGGCCGCGTATCTGCTGGGGAGGAGCGCGGGAAAGCACAAGCTGGCCCCTCTTGTCAGCCCGAAAAAGACCTGGGAAGGGTTCCTGGGCGCCCTGATCGGCGCGGCGCTGGCGATTTTCCTTTTCAAGAACAGGCTGGGCCTGACGGCCCCCGTCTCCGTCGGCGCAGGCGTCGTGATCGGCGCCCTCGGGCAGCTCGGAGACATACTGGAGTCGATTGCGAAGAGGGTCTGCGAGGTGAAGGATTCGTCCCGCTTGATCCCGGGCCACGGCGGCCTGCTCGACAGGGTCGACAGTTTTCTTCTCACGGCGCCGTTTTTGTATTATTATTTCTCGGCCCATCGGGCAATGTGATGAAAAAAGGCGTCATCATACTCGGCTCCACGGGCTCCATCGGCAGATCGACTCTCGAAGTGATCGAGAGCCGGCGGGACGAGTTCGAGGTGGTCGGTCTTGCCTGCCGGGAGAACGTGCCGATCTTCAATGAGCAAATCCAACGTTTCAGGCCGCGTTTTGCCTGCCTGTTTCAAGAAGGGCTCGCCCACAGGGTAGATTTCGGCGCGAGCCGTAAGCTGACCGGCCCCGAGGGCTTAAAGGAGCTTGTCGGGACAGACGGGGAAATCGTCGTGAATGCGATGCCCGGAAGCGCCGGCCTGGAGCCGACGATCGAGGCGCTCAAGTGCCGCAAGGTCCTCGGCCTTGCGAACAAGGAGAGCCTCGTGATGGCAGGAAGGCTCATATCGAGCCTGGCCCGACAGGAAGGCGTCACTCTCTTCCCCATTGACAGCGAGCACTCGGCGCTTTATCAATTAATGCAGGGCCTCGAAAAAAACGAGATAGAGAGCATCATCATCACGGCCTCCGGCGGGCCGTTCAGGGATTTTTCGGCCGAAGCGCTCCGCGCCGCGACGGCAGAGCAGGCGCTTCGTCACCCCACATGGCGGATGGGCAAAAAGATCACGATAGATTCCGCGACCCTCATGAACAAGGGCCTCGAGGTCATAGAGGCGCACTGGCTTTTCGGCATTGCGCAGGAGAGGATCAAGGTGACGGTCCACCCGGAGAGCGTTGTTCACGGCATGGTGCAGCTCATCGACGGCGCCCTGCTGACCTACATGGCCTGCCCGGACATGCGGATCCCAATTGCCTTCGCCCTCAACGGGGGGCAGCGAAAAAAGACGCCCTTCGGGCGGGTAAATCTTGTCGAGTACGGAAAGCTCACGTTTCACGCGCCCGACTTGGAGCGGTTCCCAGCGCTCAGACTCGCCTATGAGGCGCTCGGCTCGGGAGACAGCGCGCTTATCACGCTCAACGTGGCGAACGAGGCTGCCTCGTCGGCCTTTCTCGAGGGAAGGATCGGCTTCACCGATATCCCCCGATTAGTCGAAGATGCGCTCGGCAGCCATCCTTGCGTGAAAGAAATAAACGATCTGGACGCGATCTGGGAGACGCACAGGTGGGCCGCAAATTTCGTCGAAGGCCGCCTGAGGAGGAGCAATGCTTAATGCCGTCTATTTCATCATCGTACTGAGCATCCTTATATTCGTCCACGAGTTAGGCCATTTTCTCCTTGCCCGCCTCGTGGGGGTGAAGGTCCTCGCTTTTTCTCTCGGCTTCGGCAAGAAGCTCCTGAGCTTCAAGAGAGGCGACACGGAATACGCCGTCTCCGCGGTCCCTCTCGGGGGCTACGTGAAAATGCTCGGCGAGTCGGCGGAGGACGTAGTGTCGGAGGAAGAAGCTTCGCGGTCCTACCCCAACCAGCCTCCGGCCGCAAGGCTTTCGATCGCTTTTGCGGGCCCGTTTTTCAACGTTCTTTTCGCCGTCCTTGTGTTCTTCGCGCTCTACCTTACCGGATACGCCGTCCCTTCGACAACGGCGGAAATAGGGCTGGTCATGGCGGGGGAGCCTGCATATAGCGCCGGCCTCAAGCAGGGCGACGTGGTGACGCGGATAGACGACCGCGAGGTCCATAAATGGAGCGACCTGCAGAAAATAGTCGGCGGCGCCGACCTCCGCCCCCTGAAATTCGAGATCGAGAGGAAGGGCCGGCAAATGGTCATATGGGTCACGCCGAAGCTTCAGGACGAAAAGAACGTATTCGGCGAAACGGTAGGCAAGATGAAGCTCATCGGGGTCGGGCCCGCCAGCGAGATCAGAAGAGAGCCGCTCGTCGGCGCAGCGTCGAAGGCCGTCGTCGATACCTTCAACCTCACGGAATTGACCGTCATAGGCATCGTGAAGCTGGTAAAAGGCAGCATCTCCGCGAAGAACGTGGGCGGTCCCATATTGATCTTCCAGCAGGCCGGAGAACGGGCGAAGGCGGGAAGGAGCAGCTTTCTCTTCTTTCTCGCCCTGATCAGCATCAACCTGGGCGTCGTTAACCTGCTGCCCATCCCCATCCTCGACGGGGGCCACATATTCTTCTCCATCGCCGAGCTGATCGTACGGAGGAAGATCCCTGTCAAGGCCATGGAGATCGCCCAGAGAGTCGGCGTCGGCATCCTCGTGTGCATCATGGTGCTCGCGACCTTCAATGACGTAATGAGGCTGTTTCATGTCAGGTAGGCTCATCCTCGGCCTGGACAATTCAATGGATTTCCTCAACCTCGTCCTCGGAACGGAGGACCGGCTCATAGAGGAGCGCCATTCGTCGGCAGACCGCCATTCGTCGGAAGTATTGCCCGCCAGGGTTTCCAGGCTCCTCGCAGACCACGGGGCCTCGGCCCCGGACCTTTCGGCCTTAGCCGTCACCCTCGGTCCGGGGTCTTTCACGGGCGTGCGGGTCGCTTATGCTTTCTGCAAGGGCCTCGTCGCGGGTCTCGCCATCCCCCTCCTCGGCATCCCCACCCCCGACGTGCTCGCCCTTAGTCTCGCCTTCATGGAAGGTTATTACCTCTGCCCCCTGATCGACGCGAAGAAAGGCGAGGTCTTTTTTGCCCTCTACCGGGTCGAGAACGGCGCGGCGGTCCGCGTCGACGGTTTCCGGGCCCTTAAGCCCGACAAGGTTGCGGCCTTGATTCAGGCGCCTTGCCTCTGTTTCGGAACGGGCGCGCCCTTGTGCGCCTCCGCCCTTTCCGGCGTCGAGGGGCTGCGGATGATCGAAGGCCGTTTTCAGAGGGTTTCCGGAGAAGCGCTCCTGCAGGCGGCAAGGGCCGCGCAGGCGCAAGGCCATCATGAAGAGGCGAAGCCGATTTACGCAAGGAGGTCGGAGGCGGAGATCAAATTCAACGTCAACATCGGGTGAGCGGGCGGCCGGGCGCTTTTCGCGCATAGCTTCGTCATCACGCCCTGCCCCGCATCCGATCAGGATTGGAGGGGGGACGCCCCTCGGGGGTAAACCTGTTGGGGGGACCCCCCTCCGAAAGACAAGAGGCGAGAGGAGTGTCCCCAGGGACCTTATGCCTGAACATCCATTGAAGGTATTCGAGAAGGCCGACCCGGAGATCGGAAGACTCGTGTTGGAGACAGTCTCGGGCGAGGGGTGAGGTAAAAAGGAGGAGGTAAAAACGATGGATGCAGTCGAACGCGCTAAAGGGATTCTGCTGAAACCCAAGGAGGAGTGGCAGACCATTTCCGGAGAGACCACAGCTATCCCGGAGTTGTACAAGACCTACATTCTTATCCTGGCAGCGATCGGGCCTGCGGCGTCCATTATCGGAATGTCCATCGTGGGCGTAAGTTTACCCTTTATAGGATCGTCCCGGATACCCATAACCACATCTTTTGCTTCTGCAGGCGTGCATTATATCCTCAATCTTGTCGGCGTTTATATCCTGGCTCTCGTGATTGATGCTCTCGCCCCCGTTTTTTCGGGAGAGAAGAGCATGAGCCAGGCTTTCAAGGTAGCAGCTTATTCCTATACTCCCGGCTGGGTCATCGGGATCGTTGCGGTAATCCCTGCACTTGCCCCCTTGGGGATCCTGGGTTTATACGGGTTGTATCTTCTTTACCTGGGACTTCCGATCCTGATGAAGGCTCCTAAGGAAAAGTCCTTGGGATACATCATTGCGGTCATCATCGCAGCCATCATCATATTTGGAGTGATAAGCTATATCTCCCGCGCTTTTATTTCTTATCCCACGCCAAGCATAAGCCATCCGTAGGATAAGCATACGGCATTTGCGATGAAACCCCTCGCCAAGAGGGAGATTGCAAGGACGATCAGGAAAGGCGCCGGAATAGTAAATTCCACGGGTTTTTCTAAAAAATCTATTGACATTATGTGATACACAGTATAACATACCTAGAGACTGATCAAGCCAAACCATCCGCGAGGGTGGGGCGGAAAGCCAAGGGTCTCCCGCCAGACAGCCTGGTTGCCAGTAGAAATACTATAAGAGGCAACCATGCAATCCGATGCTTCTTCGACTATAGGGGATGCTTCCTGCTGTTCGGCACGGCGCTTGTCGACACGATTATTGTGTACGTTTGTTGTCGCTATACCGGAGATTGTTTACCGAGTCACGGTTCGGAAACGGCGCGATGGGCAAGAAGGGATGCAAGGGAGAGGCCCAGACCAGGCGCTTCTCTGAGTCTTCATCGGTCAACATGCAGGCAGGGGGTCCGGGACCGACTCTGTCTTCGTAGTCCGGACAGATTGGAACGGTCGCGCATGCATTGTTCGAGAGCTTTATTGAAGACGATCATAGGGTTGATATACAAGGTGCAGCCAAGTTTTGCCTCACGGCGCTGTCGGTCTTTGTAGAAGCCGCTTGCCGGCCGGCAAAAGCAGCGGCCGAAAGGCCGAACGCAAGAAGGTCGTTCCGCCGTATCCGGAGGCGTTATGAAGAAGGCAACCATCGTGATAATATTGCTGTCCGCTCTGCCTGCCATCGCCCGTGCGGGCGACTGGTTTGCGCCCTTGTCCAAGACGGACATGGCCCTTATGGCCGCCGATACTGCGCTGCTTGCAACAGACTGGGGCCAAACCCGGTACATCGCCACCCACCCGGGCGAGTACCACGAGCTTAACCCTCTGCTCGGCTCCCACCCCTCGGTCGGCACCGTCGACGCGCACATCGCCGCCGCCATTCCTCTGTACTGGCTCACCGCCTGGGCTCTCCCCCCTAAAGAAGACCACGGCTACAAGCGGTTCATCAACCGCGAGTATCTATCCATAGCCGTGGCGGTTTACGAGGGCGCGAATGTCGGCAACAACGCGAGGGTCGGGATAGGGATCAAGTTTTGACGCGCCTGGTCTGCGCCGCCGCCGGCGTCCTATCTTCCATTATCAGAGAAATACCGTAATATTACAACAAATATTCCTTCGGTCGGAGGACATTTCGATGCTAGGCGCCGAAATCGCGGGGCCGCGCGATACAGGTGCATAGCGCGAAATTAACCCGGCCGCCACGAGAAGCCTCGCTAACACTTCCATGCCCGCCTCTGCTATACTATGGCTTCGACGTCGGATTTACCGGAGGTATTAGCGACTTGAAGACTGTTGATGAGATAAACGCGAAAATCAAGGAAGGGAAGGCTGTCGTCGTCACGGCCGAAGAGATGGTAGACCTTGTCAGGGAGAAGGGCGCGAAAGCGGCGTCCCTGGAGGTCGACGTGGTCACTACGGGCACGTTCGGCCCGATGTGCTCGAGCGGGATGTTTATCAACTTCGGCCATTCGAAACCTCGCATCAAGATAGGGGGAGGGACCTGCTATCTCAACGACGTTCCCTGCTATTGCGGGCTCGCGGCCGTGGACGTCTATATCGGCGCCGCCGCCATTCCGGACGACGATCCCCGGAACAAGGTATACCCCGGAGAATTCCGCTACGGAGGGGGCCATGTGATCGAGGAGTTCGTGGCAGGGAAAAACATAAGGCTTGCCGCAACAGCCTACGGCACCGATTGTTATCCGAGAAGAAAGATCGAGACCTATATCAACAAAGAGACCGTCAATGAGGCCTACCTCTACAACCCGAGAAACTCGTATCAAAACTATAATGTGGCTGTTAATGCCAACGATCGGGTGATCCACACCTACATGGGTCTGCTTAAGCCGCATATCGGAAACGCGAATTATTGCAGCGCCGGGCAGCTCTCCCCGCTCTTGAAGGACCCCTTGTATCGGACAATCGGGCTCGGCACGCGGATATTTCTCGGCGGCGGGGTCGGCTACGTGGCGGGCAGAGGCACGCAGCACAACCCCGACGCGCCGCGGACCCCGGAAGGCCTGGTCAAGGCCGGGGCGGGGACGATCGCGACGACGGGCAACGCCAAGCTGATGAGCGCGGCTTTCCTGAAAGGCGCCAGCTTCCTCGGCTACGGCGCCACTATGTTTGTCGGCGTTGGCGTCCCGATCCCTGTCCTCGACGAAGAGATGGCCTATTTCACCTCCAGGAGCGATGAAGAGCTCTTCGCCCAGGTAGTCGACTACGGGAACGACTATCCGAACCGCGTCGCCCGGAGTCTCGGCGAGGTGAGCTACGGGCAGCTTAAGTCGGGCAGCATAACCATAAACGGAAAAGAGACGCCTGCCTTCCCGCTCTCCAGCTATTCGAAAGCAAGAGAAATCGCCGGGACGCTCAAGGAATGGATCGATTCCGGAAGCTTCCTTTTGTCGGCGCCTGTGGAGCGCCTTCCCGGCCCCGGCGAGATTGCGGACATGCAGACCATGGAAGAACGGCCCCGCTGACCCAAAAAAGGCTCGTGGCTTAAGGAGGACTCGTGAGGATTTGCAAGGACTTTTACTTCTACCCCTGGATGTCCATGCAGGAGAACAACGCCAACACGGTGTTTGTCGGCGGTCCCGTTCCCACCCTCATCGATCCGGGTCATGCCCACCTCTTCAGCAATGCGGCGGCGGCGGCGGCGCGAGACGGCGTCGATATAGGACGCCCGAAACTGATTCTTTTTACCCATGGCCACCCGGACCATATAGAGGCGGCAGACCTTTTCGACGACGGCGTCCTGCGGGCCATAGGCAAGGAGGAGTACGAATACCTGCGGGGGCGGGGCAAGGAACTTTTCCTCGGCGCCGGCGCACAACCGCCCGGCCGGCCGTTCAAGGCGCTCCTGAAGGAAGGCCCTCTCACCCTCGGAGACAGGACTTTCCTGGTAATCTCTACCCCGGGGCACTCGCCCGGCTCCATCTGTCTTTACGAGACCAAGGAAAAAATCCTTATATCCGGCGATACCGTTTTCTACCTCGGGGTGGGCAGGACGGACTTGCCGGGGGGAGACCCGGAACGGTTGGCGGCGAGCATCAAAAAGCTCTCGAGGCTGGATGTCGAATGGCTGCTGCCGGGCCACGGGGAAATGCTGAAGGGGCGAAAGGCGATACAGAAGAACTTTGCCGCGATCCTCGCCGAATTCTTTGAATAGCAGCGCGCAATGCAGGGCGTCCCCCGCCGACGAACAGACGCCTCCCCTCCGGCGCCCATGCGAGGCCCCGGGAGGCGATCTCGTAGGGCGGAAAGGACGCCCCCCGGCGCCCTTTAGACGCCTTCGAGGTCCTGGCGGACCTCGTAATAGGTGAAATTGAGAAGGTCCGCCGCCGCCAGCCCGTCCTCATAGATGTTGATGATGTTGATGCAGCCGTAGCCCTGGCCTATCCTGAAAAGCCGGCGGAGTCTCATGCCGAGGAGAGCGAAGATCATGATCCTGAGGATTCCCGCGTGGGCGACGATGGCTATCTGCTTCCCCCTGTGCTCCGTCATGATCTTTCTTAAGCGCTGCATGCTCCTTTTCCGGGCGCTTTCGAAAGATTCCCCCCCGGGCGGCGTGTGCGTTGCGGGGTCCTTGAGCCACAGGCGGAGCTCTTCGGGATAACGCTCCCTGATCTCGTCGGAGCCCAGGCCTTCCCATGCGCCGAAGCTCACCTCGTCGAAGGCGGCTGCCTCCTCAGCCCCGATCCCCTGGGCAACCGCGATGATCCTCCCGCTGTCGATGCTCCGCGAGAGGGTTGACGTGTATAATCTGTCCAGGGCGAACGCGGAGAGAAAGGCCGCCGCCTCGTGCATGCGCAAGACGCCTGTCCTGGAGAGGGGTATGTCGATCCTCCCCTTGTAGACCTGCCTCGTCTCTTCGTCTACCGTGTTCCCGTGGCGTATAAGAAAAAGTCTGGTCATCCCGTCCTCATCATTTATCACGTCGCGTAATTGATTGCAAGGTTTTTGGCGGGAGTTTTCTTTACAAACAGGAACCGATTACTTATAATGTTACTTTAATAAGATAATGCTTTATAAAAGGCCATATCCCTCCGCCGTCTCGTCGGGTTTGTGGGGAATGCGGATCAAAAGAAGTTACCGGCGCCTGAACTCGGAGTAATCTCAATCTCATCCAGCAGGCCGTATGTTGCCGAGCGCTCTGAAAGTCGAAGAATAGCTAAAGAGTGTTCGCCTGCGCCGTTTTTTTTGGCATGGAAGACGATTCCCCGTCAACCGGTGAGCGGAAGGTCTACCCGTCGGGGGTAAACCTGGAGGGGGGACACCCCTCCGAAAGACAAGAGGCGAGAGGAGTGTCCCCCCAACCGATTTCAACGGCGTGGAGAGACCGGCGAAGGGCGCCGGCGCGATAACGCGATATCTTTTGTGAAAGGCAGGAGCATTGAAGCTTAGCAATCCAAGCGAGCGGGGGTAACAGCGATGAGCGAGAGCAAGGAAGATGTCGCGAGGATGGCGGAATTGCATGCCCGGCATGGAAAAGCCGGAGAGGTTTTGCGCAACTCCCATGATGATCTCGAGAAGTGCGTTGAAGAGCGGACCGCCGAGCTGACGGCGGCGAATGAACGGCTGAAGAAAGAAGCCCGCGAGCGCGAGCAGGCGGAGAGAGGCTTGCGGGAGAGAGAGGAGCATTTCAGACTCATCATCGAAAATGCGCCCGATATGGCGATGGTCCTGAAAGCCGACGGGTCTGTCGCGTACGCGGGCCAGTCCCTGAAGCGTGTGCTCGGCTATGGTCCGAAGAGCGTCGTCGGCAGAAATTTCCTCGATTTGGTTCATCCCGCGGCGCGGCAAGCCGTCCGGGAGCGGCTCGTCGAAGCTGGCAGGATGCCGGGCTCTGTCATGTCCCTTGAGGCGTCCCTGAAGAGGAAGGACGGGGGTTGGCGAACAGTCGAGATGATCGGCAGGAGCCTGCTTCACGATGCAAGAGTCGCCGGCATCGTCATAAACGCCCGCGATATCACCGAGCGGAAGCATATGGAGGAGAAGCTGCGGCGCGTACATGACGAGCTGGAAAGGCGGGTGGCGGAACGGACGGCAGAGCTGATGCTCGCCTACGAGCGGCTCGAGGTGGAGATCAGGGAGCACAAGCAGGCGGAAGAAGAGCGGATGCGCCTTGCGACCGCCATAGAGCAGGGCGGAGACTGTGTGATTGTCGTCGACCGTCAAGGCATCGTGCAGTACGTAAACCCGGCCTTCGAGAAGGTGAGCCTCTATCGCAGGGAGGATATTACGGGACGCAGGCTCGACGTGCTGAGAGGGAGCGATCAGGACTCTTTTTGGGAAGACATGTGGCACGTGCTCGAGTCGGGCAACGTCTGGACCGGGCGCCTCGTGAACAGGAAAAAGGACGGCACGGCCTACGAGGTCGAGAGGACGATGTCGCCCATCAGGGACAACGCCGGCGCGATCGCCAATTACGTTGCCGTCGAGCGGGACATGACGGGACAGGCCGGGCTGGAAATGGAGCTGAGGCAGGCCCAGAAGATGCAGGCCATCGGGACCCTCGCGGGCGGCGTCGCGCACGATTTCAATAACATCCTTGCCGCCATGATCGGCTTCACAGATCTCGCCCTCGACGAGGTCGGGGAGGACAGCCTCGCGGCGAAGCACCTCGAACATGTGCGCAAGTCGGGCTATAGAGGGAGGGATCTCGTGAAGCAAATACTGACCTTCAGCCGACAGGGCGAGCAGGAGAAAAAGCCCGTGCAGGTGGCGCCGATTGTGCGGGAGGTGCTCAAGCTGATGCGCGCGTCGCTGCCGTCTACGGTGGAGATCCGCTCGAGGATAGAGACGAACGACGGAATAATCCTCGCCGACCCCGTGCAGATCCATCAACTGCTTATCAACCTCTGCACCAATGCCGGACAGGCAATGAAAGCGGGAAAAGGGGCGCTTGAGGTGAGGATGACCGATTTTGTTTTTTCGGACCCCGCAGATGCCCCGCATCCTGATATGGCGCCTTCGTCCTACGTCAAGCTGTCCGTGAGCGACACCGGTCCGGGGATTGACGAGCTGATAAAAGACAGGATTTTCGAGCCCTTTTTCACGACCAGAGAGTCGGGCAGCGCCGGCATGGGCCTTTCCGTAGCCTACGGAATAGTCAAGAGCCACCAGGGGGCCATTACCGTAAGCAGCGCGCCGGGGAAGGGCTCAACGTTCGCCCTCTACTTTAAAAAGCTGAAAGGCGCGCAAGCCCCGGCGGCGGAAGGAGGGCGCCTGAAGCCGGCCGCCCGGCCGGGGAAGGGCAAGAGGCGCATACTCTTCGTGGATGACGAAGAGGCCCTCGTTGAGATCGGGAAACAGATGCTGGAGCGTCTCGGGTACGAGGTAATCGCAGAGAAGGACAGCGTAAGGGCCCTGAAACAGTTTCAGAGGGACCCGGCCCATTTCGACCTGGTGATCACCGACCAGACCATGCCGAACATGACGGGCATCGAGCTTGCGAAAAGGATGATGTCCATAAAGAAGGATATACCTATCATCCTCTGCACCGGCTTCAGCGAGGTGATCTCCTCCGAGAGCGCAAAGGCGATGGGCATCCGCGAATTCGTGATGAAACCGATCATCAAGAGCGAGATGGCGGAGACCATCAGGCGGGTCATTGCGGACCACGAGGGCGCGAGATAGGGCGCCGTGAATCGAAAAGCGTTTCACGAGAAGACGGTTTCGCTTTCAAATGATCGCTCGATCTTGGGAAACTTGAACCCTGTCCGATCTCTTCATATATGCATGGATACTCCTTTGACCTGTGTATAGTCGTGCAGGCCTATGAGAGAGTTTTCTTTTCCGAAGCCGCTCTGCTTGAATCCGCCCCATGGCTGCTCGACGGCGAGGCTGAGGTGGTCATTTACCCAGATAAAACCCGCCTGTATCTCGTTCGCAAACCTTATGGCTTTGGAGTGCGTCTTTGTCCAGACCGACGCACACAACCCAAATGTGTTATCGTTGGCTAACGCTATGACCTCGTCTTCCGAGGAAAACTTCATGATGCACGCCACGGGACCAAAGATCTCCTCCCTGGCTATCTTCATATTTTGAGCAACGTTCGTAAAGACTGTAGGCATGACGAAATAACCCCTGTTCAAGGGCGGCGTCTCGGGCCTTTTCCCTCCCAGAAGGAGGCTGGCGCCCTCGTCTATGCCCGACCTGATATACTCTTCGACGCGATCCCGGTGCTCCGCGCTGACGACGGGTCCCATCACGGTGTTCCTGTCCATGGGGTCGCCCACAACGATCTTTTTGGCGGCCGCAACGAACCGGTCGACGAACTCGTCGTGGAGCCTTTCGTGGATGTAGTACCTGCCGGGAGAAGCGCATATCTGCCCTGTATTGGCGTGCGAAGCAATAACGGCCTTCGATGCGGCGGCGTCCAGGTCGGCGTCTTCAAGAACGATAAATGGGTTCTTGCCCCCAAGTTCCAGCAGCACCCGTTTTACCGTTTGGCTGGCGGCGGACATTATGGCGCGTCCCGTTTCGCAACTTCCCGTAAAAGATACGAGGCCCACGTCGGGGTGAGAAGCGAGCGCTTCGCCCACGGAGCCGCCCGGTCCTGTGATTATGTTGACTGTTCCCGGGGGCAATACATCGAGTTGTTCTATTATCTCGCCCATTCTCAGGGCAACCATGGAATCGATGCTGGGAGGTTTTATTACGCAGGTATTGCCGACCGTCAGGGCAGATCCCATCTTCGTTGCGATCATCCGGAGGGTGACGTTCCATGGTATGATGAGGGAGCAGACCCCGATGGGCTCGCGCTGAAGGTAAAAGAGCATACCCGGCTTGACCGGGAGCACTTCGCCCGCGAGACCTCTGGCCACCTGAGCCGAGTACTCGATTCTTTCAGCCGAGAAGACTGACCCGGCAGCCGCCTCCCTTGCCGGGGTCCCGTGGTCGAGCGTATCGATCTCTCCCAGTTCCTCTGCGTGTTCTCGCAGCGCACCGGCGATCTGCATGACAATCCGGGATCGCTCGGCCTGGCTCTTTCCTGACCAAACGGGAAAAGCCTTGCGGGCCGCCTCCACCGCCTTGTCCACGTCGGCCCGGTTCCCCAGCGGAAGTCGGGCTATCTCTTCTTCCGTAGCCGGGTTAACGACTCCATAAGTCTCGCCTGAAGCTGCATCTACCATTTTCCCGCCTATCCACATCTTGTAGTTTTGCATGCGTCCTCCTTTCAATCTCTTGGATACATTCCCTACGACCCGCCGCTTTTCCTCTCATGGAGCATCTTGTGACGCTGCTTTCCTTAGCGTCTCGCCCGGCCGCCGCGCGTACGTTTGCCCTCCGGTACACCTGCCTCATCGAGAATGTCTATGCGAGCTTAAAGGCTAAAAGGGCATTGGCGCCGGCAGTTTCAGAGATTATGCCGCCCGTTAATTTTGCTGTATACCCTGCTTATATCTCCCATTATTGTATGTATACGACGTTATTGGTAAGAATTTCCCATTTTTACGGATAATTGTCAACAGCGAAAGGCGGGACACGAATGGTTCACTCGTTCGCCTGCATAGGCATCTTCCCGATTCTTGCGATGTTATGCGCTATGTATTATGATAGGTTCATAAAAGCGAGGGAGTCAAGCGCTCACGAGCTTGGGGTGCATTCGGAGACCTACGCCGGTCGATACTGAATGGATCAAACACAAATCCTTTCCTATCCCTACGTGTACGCCGCCATTGTCCGGAGTCTGCCCATAGGCTTTTCTCTCGTCGACGCGGAGGGGGCGATCGTCGAGTTCAATCAGGCTGCGGAGGAAATAACAGGTTATGCGAAAGCAGAGGTCGTGGGCCGTTCTCATCTGGAAATCCTTCATGGCTCGGCAGACCCCGAGGTCTGTCCGTTTTTTGGACATGTATTCAAAAAACATGAGCAGTCGATGGCGATCGAGGGGACCCTCAGGAGGAACGACGGACGGTTGGCCACGGTAGCCGTCACGTGCGCACCGCTCTTCGATGCCTCGGGGACCTTTCTCGGCGGGGTCGAGCTCTTCAGAGACATTACTCAACTCAAGCGCCTGGAAAGGGAGCGAAGAAACCTCCTCTCCATGTTCGTTCATGACCTTAAACATCCCCTTCTCGTGGCGCATGGATTTCTCTCAAGGTTGCAGGCCGGAAAAGCGGGCCCCGTTGAAGAGGAGAAAGAGAATTATTTGCGGATAATAGTCGATGAGATTGAGAGGCTGGAGTATCTCGTTGCCGAGTTTCTCGACTTCTCGCAACTTGAACAGGGAGGCCATCGTCTGAAACGCTCCTCCTTTGACATCCGTGAAATCATCGAGAAGCAGATTGAAGGATTGCGCGTTGTCGCTGAACGGAAGAAGATAGAATTGGACTCCGGGCAGCCGGAGAAACCCATCTCCATGGCCTACGGAGACAAGCTGAAGATCGAAACAGTGGTTGCAAACCTTCTCGACAACGCCGTCAAGTATACGAACGAAGGCGGATTCTGTCAAGGTGCGATTAGGCGAGAGCGAGAAAACCATTCTCGTCGAAGTGACGGATACGGGCATAGGCATTAAAGAAGAAGAGCTTCTCCACGTCTTCGACATCTTCTACCGTGCAGACAGGACCATCGAAGGAACTGGGCTTGGTTTGGCGGCGGCTAGAAGCATCATATCGGACCACGGCGGCGTTCTTTCGGTTCGCAGCATATACGGGAAGGGCAGCACATTCTGGTTTACCCTTCCAAAGCGGTGAAACTACGCTGCCCCTGCGCAAGTTCATCGGCGGCATGCACAACGTGGACCGCATCCTCACGGGCCTTGATCTCAGGCCAAGAGACGATAGGCCGGAACCCGAAAGGAAGCAACCGTGGAGAAGAACAGGACGAACCGGCAGTTCTAAGGCCCCGCCTTTCCCCCGAGGAGACGGAAGGCGCACCTCCGAAAGAAGAAGAAAGAAGGACTGGATCAGGGCCGGTTCCGCAGCACTTCGTGGAGGAAATTCGCGCCGAGGACCGCGTCCCGGAGGTCTTCTTCGTCGATCGCCGGGATAAAGGGGTTGCGACGGATGAAGGCCGCGGCAAAGAGGCCGCTGCCGGCCGCTGCCGGCCTGCCCTGCGCGTCGTATACCTGCACGTCTTTCAGACCGCAGCTGGGCGACCGGGTCTTAAAGATGAACCCCGAGAGGTTCTCGCGGAAAAGCCGTGTCAGGCGCATTGCCGCCCATCGCTGCATGCCCTCCGTATGGTCCGCCCCGGTCTCGATGGTCATTAGCCGGGGCGATGCCGGATCGCCCACGAGGCGGAGCGCTTCCCTGGGGACGGACAGCCCGTAGTCGACCTCCGGGCACACGGGGACATACTCGAAGATGCGCCCGAGGGTCTCCGTCACATAGGGATCGCGCTTATCGCCGCCGTCGTACCGGACCTTCTCGCCGAGCAGACAAGCGCTCACGCCGATCCTGATCTGCGTCATGAGACGGTCGGCCGGTACCGCTTCAGCGCAAGCGAGAGAGAGACCACCGTGACGGAGCTCATGGCCATGGCGAGACCCGCCCATTGCGGTCTCAGCGTAATGCCGAAGAAGGGATAGAGGACGCCCGAGGCGACGGGGATCAGGGCCGCGTTGTAGGCGAAGGCCCAGAAAATATTCTGCCTTATCCGCGCCATTACCTTTCTGCTCAATTGGATCCCCGCCGCGGCGTCCCTGAGATCGTCCCGGATGAGCACCATCTCTCCGCTCTCGATGGCGACGTCCGTGCCGCTCCCGATGGCAATGCCCACGTCCGCCCGTGCCAGCGCAGGCGCGTCGTTAATGCCGTCCCCCACGAAGACGACCACCTCTCCCGCCCCCTGGAGCTTCCGGACGGCGTCGGCCTTCTCCTGGGGCAGGACCCCTGCCAGCACATGGTCGATCCCCGCCCGGCGCGCCACGGCGCGGGCGGTCCGCTCATTGTCGCCCGTGATCATAATCACTTTCAGGCCGAGCTTCCGAAAAGCCTTGACCGCATCGGGCGTCGTTTCCTTGAGCGCGTCGGCGATGGCGATGAGGCCCACGATCTTTCTTTCAAGGGCCGTAAGGACGACCGTCTTCCCTTCGCTCTCAAGGTCATAAATCTGCTTCTCAACGTCCGGCGGCGTGTTGAGGCCCCTCTCGGAAAAGAAGGCCCTGCTCCCCACCAGGGCTTCCCGCCCGTCTATGCGCGCGAAGACGCCCTTGCCGCCGAGGGTTTCGAAAGCCGCGCTCTCCGGTATGGCGATCCCCTGCTCCTTCGCTTTGGCAAGAATTGCCGCGCCGAGGGGGTGCTGGGAGCGTCTCTCCACGGATGCCGCCACACCGAGCAGATGCTCCACGGTTGTCTCGAGGGGAATTGCGTCGGTCACCTCCGGCTTCCCCTTCGTCAGGGTGCCGGTCTTGTCGCAGGCCGCAACGGTGAGCTTCTCCGAGCGCTCAAGCACTTCCCCGTTCCTGATGAGTATGCCGAGCTCGGCGGCGCGCCCCACCCCTACGGTCACTGCCGTGGGGGTCGCGAGACCCAGGGCGCAGGGGCAGGCGATCACGAGGACCGAGATCAGGGCGGTCATGGCGAACACCAGGGTTGCGCCGAGGAGGAGATACCACAGACAAAAGACGAAAATAGCGGCTGCGAGGACAATGGGGATGAAATAAGCGACGGCCCTGTCCGCTATCCTCTGGACGGGCGGCTTCGACCCCTGGGCTTTCTCGACGAGCCTCACGATCTGGGCGAGCGCCGTCTGCCTGCCGACTTTGCGCGCGATAAGCGTCAGCGCGCCGTTCTGGTTGAGCGTCCCGCCCACAACGCTCATCCCGGGTTCTTTCAAGACCGGAAGGGGCTCTCCGGTGATCATCGATTCGTCCACATAGCTCGTCCCCGCCGTCACTTCCCCGTCCACCGGCGCTTTTTGGCCGGGCTTCACGATAACGGCATCCCCTATTTGCACGTCCCGCGCCGGTATTTCGGTCTCCCGCCCGTCTTTGAGCACAAGGGCCATTTTCGGCTGAAGGCCCATCAGCTTTTTGATGGCCTCTCCCGTCTTTCCCTTTGCCCGGGCCTCCAGGTAGCGCCCCATGGAGAGAAAGGCTGCGAGGAGGACCGCGCTGTCGTAAAAGAGGAATTCCCTGGAGAGGAGGATGCGGAAGGTCCCGAGGACGCTTGCAGCAAATGAGACGCCGATCCCCATGGAGTACATCACGTCCATATTCAGGCTTCTATTTTTGAGGGCCCGCCATGCGGCGGAAAAAATCGGACGGCTTACGTAGACGAAGACGGGCGTCGCCGCGACGAACATCGCGTACGGCGCGACGCCGTGCATAGCCATGGGCAGGAACATGAGGACCATCAGGGGAATGCCGACAACGAACCCCGCGACGACCCTGTTGCGTTTTTCCCGCAAGTCCCTCTCGCGGCTCTGCGCCTCCAGGCTCTCTGCATCTTCGCCGTCGATGCCGAGATACAGGTAGCCCGCGTCTTCGATCGCCGCTCGTATGTCGGAAGGGGAAACAAGGCCGGGGTCGTAGGTCACCTGGGCCTTTTCCGCTCCCAGGTTGACCGAGACGGCCCTCACGCCGTTGACGGCAGAGACGGCTTTTTCCACCGCCCCGGCGCACATCACGCAGGTCATCCCTCCGATCTTGATCTGTTTCTTTTCTTCCGGTGTTGTTGTCATCGGGTTTGCGGACGCTTAATATGTTATCATATATTATGGACGGCGACTCTAGTCAAGGGGACGGGCGACTTTTGTGCATGAAGTACGGCCGACAGATCGATACAGGGCAGGACCCCTGTCCGCACCCGGCCGAGTATTGCCGGCACAGGGAGAGCTGCATCATCGACAGACTCTGCACGGAGCGCAAGGATTGCAGGGAAAAGAGAAGGGCGGCCCGATGCTCTTAAGACCATGAGAAAGCGCATCGTGTACGCGAAACTAAATAAAGGAGCGATGTATGTTTGAGGCTACGGAAAAGGCGTTGGAGACCCTTACGGGGTACATGAAGGAGCGGAACCTGACGTCTGCCGTCAGAATCGCGATGTCGGAAGGCGGGTGATCGGGGCCCTCCCTGGGCTTGGCTCTGGACGAGCCGAAAAGCACGGATGAGCGCTTCGACCTGGATGGATTGACGTTTGTGATCGATAAGAAGCTCTACGAGGAGATCAAACCGATCACCCTCGACTACGATGACGCGCGGGCGGGCGGCGGGCTCAAGATCGAATCGGCCCTCAACGATAGGAGCTGCTCCGGGAGCTGCAGTTGCTAAGACCCGTGCAATGGACGAAAAATGTCCCCGATTTTAGGGCAGCATGCCTGTATCGGGAGCTTATCTCATCGTAAATGCTTGACGGTCGAGCCTCCCGGACATATTTTTTAGAGAGGGGGCGCGTACGATGCAGGCGATGAAAATAGGCCGCGGGGCGCTCCTGGTCTTGACCATGCTGCTGCTTGTCGTTACGGCGCCCGGGAAGCTTGCGTCCGCCGGGTCCGGCGGGGAGGGAGCGGGAAGCCTGGTGAAGAGCGTCAATCGCGAGGATTGGAGGAATTTCAAAAAGCCGGACGATGCGGCTTTGAAGAAAATGCTGACGCCTCTGCAGTACAAAGTAACCCGGAAGGGGGGCACAGAGCCGCCCTTCAAGAACGAATACGACGAGAACCACAGGGAGGGCATCTATGTCGATATCGTCTCCGGCGAACCCCTATTCGGCTCTCTCGATAAATTTGTTTCCCACACCGGCTGGCCGAGCTTTACAAGGCCCCTCGAGCCGGACACTATCGTCGAGAAGGAAGACAAGGGTTTCTTTTCGACTCGCGTCGAAGTCAGAAGCAAGCGCGCCGATTCCCATCTTGGCCACGTCTTCAAGGACGGTCCACCCCCGACGGGTCTCAGGTATTGCATGAATTCCGCGGCCCTGCGTTTCATCCCGAAAGAAGACCTGGTAAAAGAAGGCTATGGGGAATATCTTAAACTCTTTGAAAAGCGCTAAATGACGAGTCCGCGAGCTTACAACCCCGCCTACACGTTTTTTCCTCTCGAGATTGAAGGGTTCGCTTCCCTGGCCGAGCTCGCCCTCGATATGCGCTGGTACTGGAACCATTCCGCGGACGAGATCTGGAGGCAGCTTGACCCGGCCCTTTGGAACTTCACCGGTAATCCCTGGGTCGTCCTTCAAACCATCTCGCGAGACAGACTCCAGCGCGTGCTCTCGGATGCATCGTTCCGTCGCAGGGTTGATGAGCTTTTGCAGGCTGGGCGGCAGGAGGCGGAAGAGCCGGGGTGGTTCCGGCTCAGTCATCCGGAAACCCCGCTTAAGTCCTTGGCATATTTCAGCATGGAGTTCATGTTGAGCGAAGCGCTTCCCATTTATTCGGGAGGGCTGGGCAACGTGGCGGGGGACTCACTCAAGACCGCGGGCGATCTCGGCGTGCCCGTTGTGGGGATAGGACTCCTCTACCAGCAGGGCTATTTCCGTCAGGTGATTGACAGGGACGGCGCACAACAGGCCCTTTTCCCATACAACGACCCGGGGCAATTGCCGATTACGCCCTTGCGCGAGCCGGGCGGGGAATGGCTGCGGATCGAGGCGAAGCTGCCCGGCTACCCGCTATGGCTGCGCGCGTGGCGCGTCCAGGTGGGCCGCCTGGAGCTCTACCTGCTCGACAGCAACGACGCTGCGAATTTCCCGGCCCACAGGGGCATCACGAGCGAGCTCTACGGGGGTGGACCCGAGCTGCGGCTCCAACAGGAATTGGTGCTCGGCATTGGCGGATGGCGCCTGCTCGAGCATCTGGGCATAAAGCCGGAGGTCTGCCATCTGAACGAAGGGCACTCGGCGTTCGTCGTACTCGAGCGCGCCCTGTCTTTCATGGAAGAGACGGGCCAACCCTTCGACGTAGCCCTGACTTGCACGCGGGCAGGCAACCTTTTCACCACTCATACGCCCGTGGACGCGGGCTTCGACAGGTTCGCCCCCTCCCTCGTTTTGCAATATCTCGGCCGCTATGCCCGGGACAGGCTGCGCATTTCGGTGAAGGACCTGCTGGCTCTAGGCCGGAGGAACCCCGACGACGACGGCGAGCCCTTCAATACAGCGTATCTCGCCATGCGGGGCAGCGGCGCGGCCAACGGAGTAAGCAAGCTTCACGGCAGAGTGAGCCGCCGCCTTTTTCAGCCCCTGTTCCCGCAATGGCCTGAGGACGAGGTGCCGATCGGTCAAATCACGAACGGCATCCATATGCCGAGCTGGGATTCTGCCGAATCAGACGCTCTCTGGACAGATGTGTGCGGAAAGGAGCGCTGGAGCGGGACCGTAGAGGACCTGGAGGAGCGCATGCGCTCCATCCCCGACTCCAGGCTATGGGAATGCCGCACTGCCGCGCGCAGGTCGCTCATTGCTTTCGTCCGGGAGCGGCTGCTGCTCGATCTGGCCGCGGCCGATCAATCGTCAGTCGAAGAGGAAGCCGCGTACGCGCTCGATGCCAACGCCTTAACCCTGGGCTTTGCCCGCCGTTTTGCGACCTACAAGCGGCCGAACCTGCTGCTGCACGACCCGGAGCGGCTGCTGCGCCTGCTTTCGAACCCTGAGCGTCCGGTGCAGCTTCTTGTCGCCGGCAAGGCGCATCCTGAAGACAAGGCGGGTCAGGCGATGATCCAGCAGTGGACGAGCTTCGTCCGCCTGCCTGAAGCCCGGAAGCACGCGGCTTTCCTGAGCGATTGCGACATGCAGCTGACCGGGCGTCTGGTTCAGGGCGTCGACGTCTGGATCAACACGCCGAGACGTCCATGGGAAGCCTGCGGCACAAGCGGCATGAAGGTCCTTGTGAACGGCGGCATCAACCTGTCGGAGCTGGACGGCTGGTGGGCGGAAGCGTATAGGCCCGAGGTGGGATGGGCGCTGGGCGACGGCAAGGAGCACGGCAACGATCCCGCATGGGATGCCGCCGAGGCGGAGGCGCTTTACAAGCTGCTTGAGGACGAGGTGGTCCCCGAGTTTTATGCCCGCGACGGCAACGGCATACCCGAGGCCTGGGTCGCGCGCATTCGGGAAAGCATGGCGCTGCTCACCCCGCTCTTTTCAGGCAACCGCTCGGTCCGCGAGTATGTGGAGCGTTACTACATTCCCCTGGCTGCCGCTTATACGGAGCGGGCCGCGGACAAGGGCGCGGCGGCGGCGAGGATAGCCAATTGGCGGCGCGACATCGACCGGAAATGGACCGATATACGCTTTGGCGAGATGAAAACAGAGAGCGGGTCCGGGGGCCATTCGTTTGAGGTCCAGGTTTATCTCAACGGGATCGAACCCGGGGCCGTCCGGGTCGCCCTCTACGCGGAAGGCACAAATGCCGCCCCCTGCGAAGACCGGGAAATGGCGCGCGGCCGGAAACTGGCCGGCGCCGAAAACGGCTATGTCTATACGGCAAATGCACCCGGAGACCGGCCCGTGTCCGACTACACGGCGCGAGTAGTCCCGCTCTGTGAGGGCGCGGCGACCCCGATGGAGGCTTCCCGGATCCTGTGGCAGCGGTGAAGAGACTAAAAATGAGCGGCAGACATGTGATTCCCTGCGTCAGAAGGAGAGAGGCGCAGACGACGACCGGGCGTCTGGCGTGTCTGCTCGCCCTCTCTTTCCTGCTCTTGTCGCCGTGGCCTGCGTGCGCCGCTCAGAATAATGAAGCGGCGGCGGACGAATCGGCCGGCGCCTACGGAAATGTGACCGAGAAAGAAGCGAGGGCCGAAGGGCCGCAGATCGCCGACCCGCTCCAACCCTGGAACAGGGCGATGTACCGCCTCAATGACAAGCTGTACTTCTGGGCGCTGAAGCCTGCGACAAAGGTCTACAAGAGCGCCGTGCCGGAAGGCATAAGGGGCGTCTTCGTCAATTTTTACCGGAACATCAAAGCCCCCGTGCGCATCGTGAATAATCTGCTGCAAGGCAAGCCGGGATACGCAGGGATAGAGCTGGGCAAGTTCCTCATCAACTCCACCGTCGGCGTCGGCGGCTTGAGGGACTGCGCGACCGACTGCTTCGGGATCAACGGCCGCAACGCGGATTTCGGCCAAACCCTGGGCAAGTACGGCGTAGGCTTCGGCTTCTATACAGTCTGGCCTTTCCTGGGGCCTTCCTGTCCCCGCGACACGATCGGATGGGCGGCGGACGAGTGGCTGACGCCCACGACGTATCTCTCTTCTCAATGGTTAAGCCCTATGACCGTGGGGATCTACGCGCACGAGGAGATTAACGATCTTTCTTTCCATCTGGGAGACTACGAGGCCCTCTTGGCAGCGGCGATAGACCCGTATGTCGCCATGCGGGACGCCTATGTGCAGCACAGGACTCAGGTTATTGAAAAATAGACGCGGCTTGAGGATGGTGCGCGGCTTCGGCTGTCTTTCTTCTCGAAAGACGGCCCAGACCTAAAATTGCTAGTACCGCTGGCCGCCGCCTCTTCCGCCGGCGCCGCGGCCCTTGTCCTTGTCCCCACGGGGCCTGGCCTCGTTTACGGAAAGCGTGCGGCGATTCATTTCCTTCCCATTGAGAGCGCTGATGGCAGCCTGGGCCGCTGCGCCGTCCGCCATTTCCACGAACCCGAACCCTTTCGACTGGTTGCTGTACTGGTCCTTGATGATGTGCACCGAGTCGACCTGCCCGTAGGCTTCAAAAAGCTCCTTCAGCTCTTCCTCTGTAGTGCTGTACGGCAGGTTGCCGACGTAAATGTTCACTGTGACCCTCCTCGGTCGTGAAAATGTTCGAAGATCGGAGATCCCCTTATCTCGACTGATGTTTGTTAATCTGAACGCCCTTGGGCGCCGGCTTCATCGTCGTCTTTACGGTCGGGCTCCTGCTGCCCGTTGTCCGCCGTATCTTTTGCGGCGCCGCCTTTGCCGTGTCTCCGCGCCATCTTCTCCATAGCTTCGTCTTTACGCTTCATTTCTTTCTGCCGTTTCAGGAAGCTGTGTTGACTTCGCCTTGCCATGCCTATCTCCTTGCTTATGAGGCGGCCGCCTCACAGGCTGAAGAACCGATCTGCTCTATAAGAGAGCATTCCGAGCGCTTTTCCGGTCCGCAGAGATGTGAAACCCTCCGGCGGGACAATGTTATTTTTTGATTATGGACCTTACGCGGCCTTTTGTCAAGAAAGAACCGGTCTTATGAAAGGTTCCCGCCTTCGCGTCACGGAAGCTCGGCGAGCCTCTTTCTCGCTTCCTTCAGCAGCTCGATGGCCTGCTCCGCTTGATCCGCCGTAATGGAAACCCCTGCGGGGGTCGCGATGAGCTCGCCGTCGTCGCCGGTTTGATGGACCCTGAAATCTATCACTTTCACACCCTTCACGTCCTTGAGCGTAACCAGCAACTTCTGTTTGTGTTTGTCGTTGATCTTCCCTATGAGCATGGAACCTCCTTTCATCGCTATACGGCCCCCAGCCGTATGCCGCCGACGCGGCATAGCAGAGTGAGGGGCGTCTTTCAGTTGCGGCGGTCTTTTTTTAATTCATGCCTGTTCGCTTCAGCTTCAAACGGCGAATCGAAGTGTGCATCCCACCCGCAGAAGGGCATTCTCACAGAAAGCAACTAAAAGAAGAGGCATAACAGGCGTGGTATAATAATAATAACACATTGCCTGCGCAATTGCCAGTGGGCCTTGTCTTTTGCGGGACCGACGCTGACGATTCCGTCCATTTGCAACGTTCGTAAACATTTGCAAGAATCAGCTTGACTCCGGGATAAATCTGTGATATTTTGGATTCCAAGAAGTTTACGTTTTTGCCGTATTGAGAGCCGCAAAGACCTGTTAAGCTTTGCGGCTCTTTTTATGGCGCTTTCGTAACCTTATCAAGGCTGTGAAAGGAGGTATTAGACATTTATGAAAGGAACCGTGAAGTGGTTCAACGAGTCCAAGGGCTTTGGGTTCATCACCAGAGAAGACGGTGAAGACGTTTTTGTTCACCACACGTCCATTTCCGGCAGCGGATTTAAGTCCCTGTCGGAAGGTCAGGAGGTCAGCTTTGACGTCGAGAAGACGCCCAAGGGCCTTCGGGCGACGAATGTAGTCAAGCTTTAGGGCGCCGCCGCGGGCCGCTTCGCGACAGCCCTGCCTTCTTCATTCTTTTCCTTATCTCTTCTTCCGTCGGTCGGACAACGGCTTGTCCGGAATCTCGATCCGCAAGAGACAGGAGAATACCGCCCTCACTTGCGTTGGCGCTTGAGGCCGCGGGTGTTTATCTTTGGGTGTACAGGGGTAGAGAAGGGTCGCCTCGGGAAGGCGGGAATTTCACTCTGGCCCATTTTGTCGGGCCGAAGCCCTCGACATGCCCCAAATCAACGTACGGGTCCGGTCAATAGATATCCTTTAAGTCGCTTATGTTCAGCTCGAGCATCGCCGTGCTTGCAAGGAGCCGCACCAGGTTCTTTTTCACGGCTTCGATCTCTCCTCCCAGCGCTGCCAGCTCCTCCGCCGTCCTACGCAGGAGCCGTATCTTTTCGTCCATTTCTCTTATCTTGTATCGACCGTTCATCGCGGCGTCCTCCTCATCTAGTGATGCCTCGTGTCCTTGAATCTCTTCGCCTTCACTTCATACCGTGGAAGACTGCCGTAAGGATGGACCTCGATCTTGTAGCCCAGGTTCGTTCTTACCCTCAGCTCGTCCTTTAGCCGCGCGAGGATGGCCTCCTTTTGATTTTCAAGACCGGCCTTGATCTCTATCTTCAGCGAGATGTCGTCGATGTCGCCCTTCTTGGAAACGACGACTTCGTACTCATCGCTCAGCTCGCTGAAGCTTCTCACTACCTCTTCTATGGCGGTAGGCGCCAGCAGCACGCCCTTCACCTTGGTGATGTCGTCTGACCTGCCCACCACGCCCCCATCGATCATGCGGAACGTGCGGCCGCACGCGCAAGTGTAATCGGCCCAGCGGATGATGTCCTTCGAATCAAAGCGAACGCACGGTTTTGCCCTCCGGTCAAAGGCGGTAACGATCATCTTGCCGTTCTTCATAGGCTCATCGATAAGCTCTCCCGTGGCAACGTCCTCTATCTCGACGAGGAACATGGCCTCGTTGACGTGGAGACCCTTCTGTTCCGTGCACATGTAGCTCCAGGCGCCGATCTCGGTGGCGCCGATATGGTCGTACACCTTTGCGCCCCATGCGTCCTCCATGCGCCGTATTGTTGTCGGAATGCTTGCGCCCGGCTCGCCTGCGCAGGTGATCCTCCGGATCCCTATGCTTCTCGGATCTATGCCTATCTTTCTCGCCGTGTCGGCCATGCCGAGGACATACGTCGGGGTGGCCCCAAAGCCGGTAACCTTTAGCTCCTTCATCTTCATGATGCGCGCCTCGGTGTCGAGGACGCCGCCGGGCGTCACCTCGCAGCCCACCTTTTCGGCCCCGTAGTGGGCCGCCCAGAAGGCAACGAAAATATTGTAGCCGAAGGGCAGAAAAAAACGGTCCGTGTCCCTGTACCCTTGCGCGTATAGGATATACGCCCAGCACTCGGCCCACCATTCCCAGTCCTGCCACGTGTCTGCCTGGTATACGGGAGTGCCGGTCGTCCCGCTCGTCTGACGGAACTCGGTCACTTCGGAAAGAGGAACGGCCAGCATGTCCCCATACGGGAAAGGCGGCCTGTTCTGGACATCCCTGAGCATGCCCTTGTCGATTTTCGGGACCTTTCTGATGTCGGCCATAGTCTTGAGGTCGCCCGGCTCTATGCCCGCGCTCTTATAAAGGGCGCGATAAAAGGGCGAGTTGCCGTAGGCCCACTCGAAAATGCGCCGGAACTTTTTCAACTGCAGCTCTTTTAGCTTTTCCGGGGGCAGCGTCTCCATGACCGGGTTCCAGTACATGCTCGCATCTCTATCCATGCAATCTCCGCCTCTTTTTTAGCTTAAAGCGCGCCAAGCCTCGCAACCCCGGCGATGGGGGGCGATTTTCCCCCGCTCATTCCCCCTGGATGTGCGTTTCTATCCTCAGGGCCTTGCCGCAGGTCAGGGCCTCTGCCACCTTCCGCCTGGCCTCGTTGACAATGCGGCCGAAAGTAGCCCTCGACACGCCCATCTCCACGGCGGCGAGCTCATGATATTTTCCCTCGTAATCGCAAAGCCTGAGGGCTTCCACCTCGTCCATGCCCAAGCGCACCTCTTCCAGCTCCGAGAGGGGGATGCCTCTCGGCTTGAAATATGACGCATCCGGACGGCAATTTATGCATCGCTGCTTTTTCGGCCTTGACACGTAAAATTATTGGCATATGATCGCAACGATGTCAAGCCGCCGCCCCTTGTTCCCCCGCATCGTTTTCAACGAACAGCATTGCCTTCCAAACCGGTTTCATACTAAAATAGACAAAATCCCATAAGATTTCCAACTACCCGATCGAAGGAGAGAAGCATCAGCACGAGCAACTCGCGAAGCTCTCGGCGCAATTAGAGAAAGCGTACCAGAAGATAGAGGACGTGGCGGTCAAGACCATTGAAGGCGCGGCTAACGCGCAGTCTTTGACCAACCTGCAACAGATCCTGAGCGAGCAGCTGCGGAAAACAACGCAGGAGCGCTAAAAGGCAGCCCGGAGCGAGTAACCGCTTCAGGTTTTAGCGCCCCCGCAACTGCATGGCCCCCTCTGCGCCGGCGCCTTTTTTTCTGAGTTGTTCTCAGGTCGGCGTACGGGTATAATCAAGCATGGCGCGAATAATCGTCTGCGTCGACATGGACGCCTTTTTCGCCTCCGTCGAGCAGCAGGACAACCCGGCCCTCAGGGGCAAGCCCATCGCAGTAACCGGCGCCGGAGAGAGGACGGTCGTCACGACCTCTTCATACGAGGCGAGGAGCTACGGGGTCAAAACGGGGATGACCGTCTATGAGGCGAAGAAAATCTGCCCTCACATAATCCTCGTTGTGGGCAACAACCGGAAGTACGCTGAAGTTTGCGTCAAACTCCAGGAGATCTGTCTCCGGTTCACCCCGGACACCGAGACATATTCAATCGACGAGATTTTCCTCGATATCACCGGTTCGCACCACCTCTTCAGTGGTCCTGAGAACTTGGCCCGGGCCATCAAGGGCGCGGTAAGACGCGAGCTGGGCATTACCTGCACGGTAGGCATCGGTCCGAATGTCCTCATCGCCAAGCTCGCGAGCGACCTTGCAAAACCCGACGGCTTACGCTGGATAACCGAGGATATGGCGCCGTCAGTTCTTGAGGCCCTTCCGGTGAAGAAGCTCTGGGGCATCGGGTCCCATACGGAGGAGAAGCTCGCACGTCTGGGCATTACGACGTGCGGCGAGTTGGGAAAGGCGCCCCTTCCCCTTCTGACAAGAAAGTTCGGCGTCATCGGGGAGCGCCTCAAGGCAATGGGCAACGGAAAGCTCGACCGGCCTCTGGAGATAGTGCCCTCGGCGCCGAAATCGATCGGCCACAGCATCACGCTGCCGAAGGACATATGGAAACGGGAGGAGATCGTCCCCTGCCTCCTCGCCTTAAGCGAAAGGGTCGGGCGCAGGGCGAGACGCTATGGCTACAAGGGCAAGAAGATAACGCTCACGGTGAGGTACGCGGATTTCAAGACCTTTACCAGGCAGACCACCCTGCCCCTCTCCACGAACGACACCGGCGAGATCTACCGCTGTGCAATCGCCATCCTCGACGGGATACGCCTCCGCAAGAGCGTGCGGCTTTTCGGCGTCTCCCTTTCGGCCCTTGGCAAAGAGGAAAACCAGTCGTCTCTCTTCCGGGACCCGGAGCAGGATAAAAGGGCCGCCATGGCAAAGGCCATGGACGCCGTCAATGACAAATTCGGCGAGCATTCGATCACCTTTGCGTCAACGATCGGAGAGGAAAAGGACCATAAGGTTATCTCCCCGGCGTGGCGCCCATCGGGAGTGAGGAAGAGCGACGTGTAGGGCATTCCGCAAAATTAATTCCCGTTTGCGAACCTTATCCCCTGGCGCCGCCATTTCCTTCGCAACGCTCGGGCTTCGTCTCTCACCCTCCTAAAGCCTCCCCCCGCCTCAATCGGATCCCAAAGGCGCCCGCGATGTTCGCGTGAGAACCGTCCAAAGGATACTGAAGGCAGCGAGACCGGAGCGAATAATACTGTTTGGTTCCGCTCTCACCCCTCCTTATACCGCCTGAAACTCCTCACCAAGCCGGCAAAGGCACTTTGGGGACGTTGGTTCCCAATGCGATTTGTTTTGCAGCCGGAAGCGATTGTTGATGCACATTCCCGCCTTCATCCCATGCGACTCCATCTTAGCTGCGTGAGCGGACGGAGGGGACGTTGGTTCCCAATGTGGTGTTTTTTACTTCACGAAAGCCGGCAATGGGCGAAGAAATTTCACCGGCGCCATTACCCGGCTTGTTTACCGCATATTTTCTCGTAAAGCGTCTCGGGAGCTATGTCGGCGCCGTTCGGCCAGGCAATGGTGCCGCCTTCTATATTTGCCCTTTTAAAGAACGACAGGTCCCGAAATGGCTCGAAGACAGGGCCTCTTCCAACGTATTCGGAAAAGTCCACGTCACCGGTCGTCCCGTCGTCAAAGACAACCCGATACACCAACTCCCCCTTATACTCTATTTTCGTCACGTCATTCATATTCCACATATCTCACCTCACTCCAAGGGAGCAATTCTTTTTACTTCCTTGCCGGCTCTTGCCAGCTCCCAGTCCTCTTCGAGGTCCTTGAGCCGCAAGTCTATCCAGTCTCTTACGAGCCTTGTTGCCGCCCTCGAATTCAGATCCCCTTTCATAATGTTGCCGTTAAAATCGAACACCGCCTTAGAGCCTTGATACTCCGCATGGAAATGCGGAGGGTCATGCTCGTCAAAGAACATTCTAATGATAATCCCAAAAAATCTGCAAATCTCAGGCATGGACATCTTCTCTTTTGTGCATTATATCAGACTGCGAAAGAATCGGAAAACAAAAAAAGCACAAGAGAGGGAAGCGCAGTGGAGGTTGACCCCGTATGCAATTTGTCTTTGCCGCCGGGAGGGATGGGGGTTGTAGGTAGGCACTTAGGAGACGGTCGTTTGCTGGATTGCGTCCATATGATCTCGCATACGGAGCTCAGGCGTGATCTCCAGACGAAAGAGGTCCTGAGAAGATATGTCGCTAAGGGCAGCATCGCCAAACAGGACTTCCAGGTTTCGGAACAGATGACCATAGCTCTCCCGGGTCCTCTCTTTCGCACTGTTCTTCTGATGGGGGGATAATGGGTGACCCCACCTAAACCTCTATGAACAGAGAAGCGCGTCGCGGGCGGGGGGACCTGCGACGACAAATGGGGCGCCATTTAGGTCATGTACCTGCCGCCGTTGATGTTTATGGTTTGACCGGTAATATAACCATTATGAAAGAGCATCACCGCTACGGCGGCCACTTCTTCCACGGCGCCGAACCGCCCGACCGGCACAAGGCCCGGGTGCAGGCCGGGTATAGCAGCAGTCATGTCTGTAGTGATAAGCGCCGGTGCGATGGTGTTGGCCGTTATTCCTTCCGAAGCAAGGTGCGAAGCGTAGAAGTGCATCAAGCCTTGAATACCTGCCTTTGAAGCGGCATAGTGAGGTCCTACCCCGCCCCCGGATTGGGCAGCGCCTGAGGAGATGCTGATGATGCGGCCCCACCGTTCAGCGCGCATATGCGGCAACACGGCTTGGGTGACGAGGAATGTGGATTTGAGATTGACGGCAAGCGCCTCGTCCCAATCCTCTTCGGTAATCTCCTCAAGCGTGCGGGACCTCGCGATACCGGCATTGTTGACCAGGACCGCTATGGGCCCCAACTCCTTTTGCACACGCCCAACCATCAACGAGACATCCTGAACACGCGACACATCGGCCTTTATGGTGAGACAGCGCCGGCCGCAGCTCTTAATCTCGTCAGCTACCTCCCCGGCTTCCCTGTCATGTGTCAGGTAGTTTACAGCAACGTCCGCACCTGCGTTGGCCAAGGCTATGGCAATCGCCCGCCCGATGCCTCGACTCGCCCCCGTCACAAGAGCGATTCTCCCAGTTAGGCCGTCTGGCATATGTTCCTCCCCAAAAACTATGATGTAGTACAAATCCTTCCGTCATCTCTATCGCCAGGTTATTGATTTTTGTTGCCTGTATCACGAACCACCCAAGACCCCCCTTTCGAACAGCCGTTTGATAATGCAACCGGACGTCTAATCTCTCTGTCGACTGCGTCAATCAAATATCCCGCACAAAGGAAGGCCGCCAATAGAGAATCATAAGGTAGCGCATCGAGAAAAACAAACAAGGCACGGGCGAGCCTGCATGGCCGGATTCCAACATAGACCTTGCACAAACTCCGTTTGTTAATATAATCGGAAACTCGCCAATGCGAAAGGGAAGGCCGGTCTGTCCACGTCCAACGCTCGCATCTGTGGCGAAAAGTGAAGATTGCCAGGTCTACTGTTGCACCACGTCAGCAGGTCGCAAGGCCAACATTGCAGGAAGAAGGCAGTAAGCGAGGGAACAATAAAGGAAGAGGTCGCAATTCACGGAGTTACGTCGCCTTCCTCCCGTCCGTAATCTTCTTCAGCGCCGCCCGCACGTGTTCGAGCATTTGCTCAACGGTTCTCTGGTTGGATTGGCACTTCGCGGCCCAGGGCCTGGCCGGGGTGGATCTCATCTCAGGCGGAGCGCTGCTGGTTGTATCGGCCCTTGCCGGGATCGGGGGGACGTTGGTTCCTGGTGTGCATTACTGTTCTCCGGCCCCTGCTTCCATCCGCGTTATCGCCCGGCTCACCGACGAAGTATAGACCCCGACCTGCCGCGCAATCTCAGCGGGCGGAGAAGGGGGGCGCTCTTCAGAAAGCAAATAACCTCCATTCAGGAATGAAAAACGGGGCAGTTCGCTTTTTGCGTGCTCCCTTCACCATCTCCGATCCCGCCGCATCTGTTAACCAGTAGAGTAGACTGCGAGCGTCGTAGAGTCTCAACCGCCGGTCTCCCGTAGCCCGTCTCAGAACGAGCATCCGATGCGCTTCCCGTTACGCACTCGGCTCTCCAGAGATCATAGCATAATCTGGCCGTCTCACCCACTTTAAATCGTACCATTCAAAAACCCAATGGCTGCCGGGGAGGCAGAACGGCGCAGGGGGACGTTGATTCCCAATGTGATGTTTCTTGCTTCGCGAAAGCCGGCAACAGGGCGAAGAAAGTTCACCGGCGCCGGTCCCCGGCGTGTTTGTCGCGGTATTTCCTCGTAGATTCCTGTTGGCAGCCGGAAGGCTGAGATTCACTTACTCATGCGCCGCCTCAAAGTGGCCGACATGAAGCAAAACTGGCGCCGGCGTCATCCGGGCCGCCTATATTATCCTACGTGTCAGCATATTTGTGTTACAGTATTGCATTATTTCTTACCGATGAGTATAATAGGAAGACAAAGGAGGGCAGGCTATGTTTAGCTTTGCCGAAGAAGTGAAGGTGGGCGTCAAGAGCCAGATAGTCATTCCTGCGCGAATACGAGATGACTTGGGAATCGTCGCCGGAGACATTCTCATCATGACAGTTGACCGCAACGGCCGCATATCGCTCGTCAAAAAGCCGAAAGACTGGGCCAAGGCGGCCTTTGGCTGCTGCAAAGGCGCGTGGGGCGACAAGCCCCTTGACTACGTGCGGAAAGAGCGCGAATCGTGGACATAGAAGAGTTTCTACGACAATTCAAACGGATCGGGATCGACACGAACGTGCTGATCTCGGCATTTGCCCAAGAGGATCTCGGGGAAAAGGTCGTCCCCCTCATCGATGCCGTGGCGAACAAGGGGACGCACGCGTTCGTAGCATCGATCCTGACGTTCTCGGAGTGCGCCGTTCTGCCTTACAGAGACGGGAACTGGGCGGCGCTGGATCAGGTCAAGCTCATGTTTCAGATGCCCAACCTGAACGTCTATCCCATGGACGAAATCGTAGCAGAGGAGGCGGCGAGGGTCAGAGGAGTTTACAACCTCAAGATGCCCGATGCCATCATTGCTGCGACCTCCATCGTTCACAAGGCCGACGTTCTGCTCACCAACGATCATTCATTTGAAGTCGTCAAAGAGATCAGGGTTGTAAAGCTTGCGGATCTTGTATAGAAACTGCGCCTATTGGAGAGGCGCAGGGGGCCTTGTTTCCCAATGTGATGTTTCTTGCTTCGTGAAAGCAGGCAATAGGGCGAAGAAGTTTCACCGGCGCAGGTCCCCGGCGTGTTTGTCGCGGCATTTCCTCGTAGATTCCTGTTGGCAGCCGGAAGGCTGAGATTCACTTACTCCTGCGCCGCATCAAACCGGACCAGGAATTCTTGCGGTGTGAGGACGGGAAGTGAGGCGCGGGAAAAATCTCGTGCATTGCGCGTCAAGATGATCCTGGCGCCTCGCCATGAACGGCGATTTGCAGGAAGACATGCGCGCCGCGAGAGAACGTCCACGACGAATCCGCCTCCAACATCCTGGTAAAAAGTGCCTGTCTTGGGGTCTATGACGCCTCCGGCTGCGGGCGGATAATATTCTCCGGTTCCTGTGTTGATCGCACCTCGCGGAACAACTGGAGCAACGTCGCCGCCTGACTGGTTCGCCGCGCCGGCGGGATTAGGTCTGGTCCAAGATGGTCTCACTGCCTCCTTTCCTGTCTGTCGCTGAAGCGGCTGTCCTAATTAAGCCGATATTGATTCAACGGTCGTTGAGCACCGCCTCCACGTTTGTTCTGCATCTCTTTCTTCGTCTGTCTGTTTTTTGTCTCAATCCTTTCCTCTTCTTGCTTGTTGGCAATCTCAGCCTGTTCCTTGACAAAAGCGGCTTTATTCCCATCTTCTTGCTGTCCTTGGTAATCAGACACCAGATGCCATGTTTCGGTCTTCGGCTGCTGCGGGTTTTCGATGTAGGGTTTTCCGGAAGCCTGGGTTTCAGTATAATCGGGAACTTGAATTACCTGAGTACCTTTGTCTGACCCGTAAATCGTGATTTCTTCTGCGTACGCCAAAGAGAAGGCGACAAGGCAAAAGAAGGCAATAATTGCAATTCCAGTGGCCCTAACCATGTTCATCGTTTTCCTCCCGTCTTGTGGCTTTTCTTTCCGTTCTCAGAAAGTAGAACGTGACAGTATGGGCAAAACAAACAGCATCCCCTGGAAAAAGATAGGGCTGCGCGAAAGGGAAGAACGTATCTAATTGTAATACAAAGGGTGGGGGAATGCACGCTCAAGAGGGCAAGAGGCAGTAAAAAATGCCAAAAAGACCCGTTTTTAGGCTATTTCGTGCACAGCGGCCCTCCGCTTCAGAACATATGCGCTAACTTAAGCCCTCACAATGTTGTCCATCGCCTCCCCTGAAAAAAGACCCCCGGGACCTTATATTTCGTCACATGAACCTCGTCTGCTGCATCAAACAGGTGCCGGACACCGCGGACGTCAAGATCGACCCGGAGACGAACACGCTCATCCGCTCCGGGGTCGAATCGATCACGAACCCCTACGACCTCGTTGCTCTGCAAGCCGCGATAGATCTGAAGGAAAAATATGGAGGCAGCGTGACCGCCATAAGCATGGGGCCGCCCCAGGCTGAAGCCTCCTTGAGGGAAACGCTGTCGCTGGGCGCGGACAGGGCCGTGCTGCTGTCGGACCGCGCTTTTGCGGGGGCGGACACCCTGGCCACGAGCTACACCCTATGGAGGGCGATCGAAAAAATCGGTCAGGATGGTCCGGTCGATCTCGTCATATGCGGCAAACAGGCTATCGACGGCGACACCGCGCAGGTGGGGCCGGGCATTGCCGCCCGCCTCGGCTGCACGCAATTCACCTATGTCGCGAAAATCATCAAGATCGGAGACGGCCGCGCGACAGTGAGGAGGAAGGTCGAAGGCGGGTCCCAGATAATCAGCGGCAGACTTCCGGCCGTGCTCACCGTCGAGTTGGAGCTTGCAAGAGTCAAAAGGGCAACCCTGCCCCGGTTGATAGGTTCCCTCCGCGCCTCGGTTGAAGTGTGGGACGGCGTCGCCATTCAGGCGGATGCGCAGCGGATCGGCCTGAAGGGGCTCCCCAACGTGGGTAAGGAGGATATTCTCCCCTCCGGCAAAGAAAGGAGGCCCCCAATTCGATGCGCGCGAGGATGCGCGCCGTGCGGTAGAAGCATCGGTTGCCGCTCTTTTTCAGGATGGCTCGCTTGCCCTGCAATTTCTGAAGCGCTAAGGAAAATTAAGAAGACGTGGCCAAGGACAGAAAAGCAATCGAAGTCCCCGAATTGATCCCCGATGCGTGCATAGGATGCCAGGTGTGCGCAGGCGTATGCCCGGTCGGCGCCATCGAGATGGTCGAAGGCGTCGCCCATATCGATCCGCAAACCTGCATAGGCTGCGGCAAGTGCGCCGACGTCTGTCCCGCGGGTTCGATAAAATTGGAGAAAAAGAGGCGCAAAGCAGGCGCGGAAAAAAAGGGAGAGCTGCCGGGCGCCGACGCGATAAGGCGGGGAATCGCCGTATTTGTGGAAGTCGTTGAAAGGCGGGGCGCCGACGCGTCATGGGAGCTAGTGGGGAAAGCTAGAGAGTTGGCGGGGAAATTGAAGACAAGGGTGATCGCCTTCGTGGTGGGCAGCGAAGTAGAAGAGGTCAGCCGGGAGGCCGTCGCATACGGCGCTGATGAGGTCTACGCGATCGACGATCCCCTGCTCGAAACCTATCTCTCCGGTACCTACGGAAAGGCGGCAACCGACCTCTGCGCCAGGGTGAAGCCCGAGATACTGCTCATCGGCGCCACGCCGGCCGGCCGCGACCTCTCGGGCATCGTCGCGACCCGCCTCGAAACAGGCCTCACCGCCGATTGCACCGGGCTCGACGTCGACGAGGAGAAGCGCATGCTCCTCATGACGAGGCCCACGTTCGGCGGCAATATTATGGCTACCATCTTCTGCGAGCGTCACCGGCCGCAAATGAGCACGGTGAGACCGAAAGTCTTCAGGCTCCCCGACCGCGACGCGGCCAGGATCGGAGGCATACATCGCGTCGCCTTCGAGCCGCCGGCCGGCGAGCTTCCCCGGGTGGAGGAGTTCATCAGGGACGCGGCTAGCGTCGGCCTCGTCGATATTACCCGGTTTCCGGCCCTCATCGTCGCGGGAAAAGGGGCGTGCGACGCCGAATCGATGCCTATGCTTCAGCAGCTTGCCGATCTCCTTGGCGGCGTAATCGCCTGTTCGAGGCCTGTCGTAGAATCGGGGCTTTTGCCTTACGAGCGTCAGGTCGGTCAAACGGGAAAGACCGTCGCCCCGAAGCTCTACGTGGCCATCGGCGTCTCGGGGGCAGTCCAGCACCTCGTCGGAATGCAGGGGTCCGAAAAGATCGTGGCCATCAACTCCGATGCCCATGCGCCCATATTCAATGTGGCCGACGTGGGCATCATCGGAGACTACAAAATAGTGGCGCCCCTGCTGATCGAAGAGCTGCGGCGAAAGATGAAGGGGGAACCTGGAGGGCTGTAAAGACATGCAGGAGCAGTTTGACGTAGCCATAGTCGGTGCCGGGCCGGCAGGCGCTTCCGCCGCGTGCATCCTGGCAGAAAAAGGGGTAAAGACTATCGTCTTCGAGCGCGGCGAGTATCCGGGCGCGAAAAATATGTCGGGGGGCGTGCTCTACGGCCATGAGCTGGCCCGGACCATACCCGATTTCACGCAAAAGAATTGCCCCATCGAACGGAACATAGTCGCGTCCCAAATCTGGTATCTCT
Source organism: uncultured delta proteobacterium (assembly GCA_963733345.1). Lineage (GTDB taxonomy): Bacteria > Desulfobacterota > Syntrophorhabdia > Syntrophorhabdales > WCHB1-27 > BOG-1155. The sequence goes on along the minus strand of CAVTDX010000009.1, from coordinate 40,984 downwards.
CGAAGGACGACGGCTACGCAACAGCTTTCAGGAGTAGGGCTTTTCAGGACGAGCTTAAGCTCAACAGCTTTACCGTAGGAAGGGCAAAATTCGACCGATGGTTCGCCGAGCAGGCTCATCGGAGAGGCGCCATAGTCGCATGCGCCACCGTGGTTACAGATTTATTGCGGGACGGCGCCGGCCGCGTCGTCGGGGTGACGACCGACCGCCCCGAAGGGGACGTGCGCGCCAGGGCGGTCATCCTGGCAGACGGCATCAATTCCCCTCTCGCCGCGAGATGCGGGTTCCGCCCCGAGGTAAAGCCGGAGCAGGTTGCCCTGGCGGTGAAAGACGTCGTGGAGCTCCCTGAAGAGGTCATCAACGAGCGGTTCAACGTAGAGAGCGGATCGGGCGCGACCATCGAAATCCTGGGCGAGGTCACGAAAGGCATGGACGGGATCGGCGTGATCTACACCAACAGGAATTCCCTCTCCGTCTGCATCGGCGCAAACCTTTCCGATTTCATGAGCCATAAGGTGAGGCCTTATGAGATGCTGGAAGATCTGAAGGAGCACCCGATGGTCGCCCCGCTGGTGAAGGGCGGCCGCGCCAGAGAGTACATGGCCCACTGGCTGGCGGAGGCGGGGTACGACGCCATACCCCGGCTGTACGGCGACGGCTGGCTGATTGCAGGCGATTCCGGGATGCTTTTCAATGCCCTCCATCGGGAAGGCTCCAATATGGCGATGACTTCGGGCCGTTTTGCAGCGGAAGCCCTCATCGAGGCTTTCGAGAAAGGCGATCTCACGCGGAGCGGACTCGCCGGGTACGCCTCGAGGCTTGACGGCTCATATGTTATGGCCGACATGAAAAAGTACCGGGGGTTCAACGCGTTCCGTTTGCGCCACCACGAGACTCTTTACGACGCTCCCGCCCCTCGCGGCTTATGCCGCGCGGAACATGCTGACGGTCGACGGAACGCCCAAAAAGCAGAAACAAAGGGCGATACGGGCGAGGATCCGGAGCGAATTCTCCCTGTTCAGACTGCTCGGGTTGCTCTGGAAGGGCTGGAGGGCCGTGAAATGACCGTCAAGATAGAAGATAAGCTTTTCCTTGACCGCTTTCGCGTCGCCGACGAGCCTCACATCCGGATCATCGACGGGGCCGTCTGCCGGGAGAAGTGCGAAGAGCAGCCCTGCCTCTATTTCTGTCCTGCCTCCGTGTACCGGCTCGACAAGGACCGGATCGCCGTGGCCTGGGAAGGCTGCGTAGAATGCGGCTCATGCAGGATCGGCTGCCCGCACCTCAATATCGAATGGCGCTTTCCCACGGGCGGGTGCGGCGTGAGCCACAGATTCGGGTAGAGGCTTTGCGCCCCGCTTGAATGTTCCTATGGTTTGGCACTATACTAACTCACTATGAAAAAGCTTTCATTTGCTTTTGCCGTCGTCCTTCTCCTCCTCGCTTCCGCCGCCCTTGCGCAGGATTACAACAGCGCATTGAAGACGGCGAAGAGGGAGAATAAACCGGTGCTTCTCTACTTCTACAGCAACTCCTGCTACTACTGCACAGTGATGGACAAAACAACGCTCGCCGACAAGGATGTCACGGCCATTATCAAGAAAGACTTCGTTTTCCTGCGCGTGGACGCCGATAACCCCGGAGAGCTCGGCAGGCTCTATCGCATCGTCGGCACCCCTTCCTCCTGGTTCCTCGAATCTTCGGGAAAACGGGTGGGCGAGATACCGGGCTACATTCCTACGAAGGAATATAAGCTCATCCTCGCATACATAAAGGGAAAGCGTTATAACGATATCGATCTGGACATCTATCTGAAGAAGGCTTCAGCCAAACAATAGAGCTTTTGCCTCGGCGCTCGATTGTCAGCCCTCGTCTTCCGCGAGGAGGCTCTTCAACTTTTCCATATCTTCATACGCCTCTCTTATCGCCCCCTGGTTTCTGAGCAGGTAGGAGGGGTGGTAGGTGGGCAGGAGCCTGACGCCCTGATACGAGGTGAGCATGCCGCGTATCCGCGTGATCCGCGCGTCCACGCCTAGGAGCGTATTGTAGGCGTGCTTTCCGAGTGTGCAGATAAGGCGCGGCTTTATCAGCTCAAGCTGGGCAAAAAGCCAGCCCTTGCACAGGTCCACCTCTGCGGGATCGGGGTCCCGGTTATTGGGCGGCCTACACTTGAGGACATTGCAGATAAAGACATCTTTCCGGCGCAAGCCTATCCTTTCGATCATCTGATCCAGCAGCTTGCCTGCCCTTCCCACGAAAGGCCTCCCCTGGCGATCTTCTTCCTCCCCCGGCGCCTCGCCCACGAAGACCAGCCGGGCAGCCTCGTCGCCCTCGCCGAAAACCACGGACCTCCGGCCGCGGCTCAGCTCGCAGCGGGCACACGCGTCCACCTGCGTCTTCAAGCGGGCGAGGGTCGGCTCTTCCGACCTGCCGGAGACGTACCGGTCGATGCCCATGTCCAGGAGGGCGGCAAGAAAACGTTTCGGGTCGAGGCCGTCCATGGTCACGCGAACATATCGGGCATTTTTTTCAGATTCTTCTCCGCCTCTAGGAGAGAGGCCGTTTGCAAAAGCAACGTTTCATCGAGAGGCTTTCCGATGATCTGCAGGCCCACGGGCAGCCCATGGCCGTCAAAACCGCAGGGAAGGGAAATGGCGGGCAGACCCGCAAGATTGACCGGTATCGTAAAGATGTCCGAGAGATACATGGTAAGAGGGTCCTCGGTCTTTTCGCCGATCTTAAAAGCGGTCGTGGGCGAAACCGGCGTGACTATCGCGTCGCACTGCTCGAAAGCCTTGTCGAAATCCCGTCGTATCAGGGTCCTCGCCTGGCCGGCCTTCCTGTAATACGCATCGTAGTATCCTGAGGAGAGGACATACGTGCCGAGGATGATGCGCCTCTTGACCTCTTTTCCGAAGCCGGCCGACCGCGTTTGCTTGTACATGTCGATGATGTCTTTTCCGTCCGCCCGCAAGCCGTACTTGACGCCGTCATACCGTGCCAGATTGGAGGAGGCTTCGGCCGTGCAAATGATGTAATAGGCGGCGACCGCAAATTCGGTGTGGGGCAGCGAGATGGGCACTATCTCCGCCCCCAGTCCCTCGAAGGTCTTGAGAGACCCCTCGACGGCTTCCTTGACCTCCGGGTCCATCCCTTCGATGAAGTATTCTTTCGGCATGCCGATCCGCAAGCCGTCGATCCCCTTGCCGAGTGAGGCGGTGTAATCGGGGACCGGCTGCGGGATGGAAGTGGAGTCCAAAGGATCGTGACCGGCGATCACTTTCAGGACAACGGCGCAGTCGGCAACATTTTTGGTAATCGGTCCTATCTGGTCCAGGGATGAGGCAAAAGCGACCAGGCCGTACCTGGACACCCTCCCGTAAGTAGGTTTCAATCCCACGGCGCCGCAAAGGCTCGCCGGCTGCCTGATCGAGCCGCCCGTGTCTGTGCCCAGCGTTGCCGCGCAAAGACCGGCCACAACGGCTGCCGCGGAGCCGCCGCTCGAGCCGCCTGGGATGCGGCTTAAATCCCACGGGTTCTTCGTGATCTGAAAGGACGAGTTTTCCGTGGAGGAGCCCATTGCAAACTCGTCCATGTTGATCCTGCCGAGGTGGACGTAGCCGCTTTCGTCCAGTTTCTTTATGACCGTCGCGTCATAGGGCGGCACAAAACCCTTAAGAATCTGGGAGGCGCAGGTGGTCTCGACCCCTTTTGTGCACAGGATGTCCTTCATGCCGAAAGGGATGCCGGTCAGATCGCCGTCCCTTCCGCTGCGTATCCTTTCGTCGGCTTCCGCGGCTTTCTTGAGCGCCGTCTCTTCGGTGAGCCTGAGGTAGCAGCCGGTGAGGCCGTCGTATTTATTTATCCTGTCGAGATAGAAGCGGGTCAGCTCCACAGAGGTTATCCGTCCGGCCCTCAGCTGGCCTCTCATCTCCGCGATGCCTTTCTGCAGAAGCTCTTCCATGCCGTCTCCTATTCTGTTTCTATGATGGGCGGGACCTTGAAGAAGGGACCGACGCGTTCCGGCGCGTTGCCGACGGCTTCCTCCACCCGAAAATTATGGTGCACTGCGTCCTCCCTGAACACATTGACAAGAGGGATCGCATGGGTCGTCGGCTCTATTCCCGCCGTATCGAGTGAATTGAGCTGGTCCATATACGCGAGGATGCGGTCCAATTGCTGAGTGTACAAATCGATCTCCTCCGGCGCAAGCTGAAGCCTGGCCAGATGCGCCACGTATTCCACGACGCTTCCCGTTATTTTCATCAGCCACCTCGATAAATCTTGAGGGGGAACACCCCTCTATCAAGATTGGAGGAGGGACACCCCTCCGAAAGACAGGGGGCGAGAGGAGTGTCCCTCCAACCGCCGTTGCGAGAGGGGTGTCCCCCCAACCGTTTAATTCCTCAAAAGCTCCTCCAGCATCCCCTTGCTCGCGAGGAGCTTCTCCCGCCTTAGGCGAAGCTCTTCGAAAGTCGCCTCTTCTTTTGCCAAGACCGCCTCCGGCGCCTTTTCCCTGAAGGCCCTGTTGTTTATCTTGTTGAAAGCCCGGTCGATCTCTCCTGCCATCCGGCCTAGCTCCTTCTCGACTCTTGCCCTTTCCCGGTTGATGACTTCTGCGTCCCGGATAGGGATAAAAACCTCGACGTCTCTGCATATGCTTAAGGCAGCCCTCTTCGGCGCCTCGCCCGCGACGTAGCTGAGGCCGGAGGCCCGCGTCAATTCCCTGATGTAATACCCGTAGGCGTCGATGAGGGGCCGGTGGTTGTCCGTCCGGAGCAAGACCTCGACCTTCGCGCCCGGGGGAAACCCCATCTCGCCCCGCATATTCCTGACCGTGTCGATAATGCCCGCAACCATGCTCATCTGCGCCTCGCTCGCCTCATCCACTTCCGAGGGATCGAAGCGGGGGAATAGCGATGCCGTGACGCTCTCCTCCTGTCTGTAGGGCAGCTTCTGGTAGAGCTTCTTCGGTCACGAAAGGCATGAACGGATGGAGCAGCTTGAGCGTCTGGAGAAAAGTCAAATAGAGAGTGGACGCGGTGGCGCCGCTGTCAAAGGTCGTCGCCTTGCCGTAAAGGTTCGGTTTTATCAGTTCCAGGTACCAGTCGCAGAACTCATGCCAAACGAAGCCGTAGAGGGCGTGCGCCGCATCGCTGAACCGGTAGGCGTCGATTGCCTCCGAGACCTCCTTCGTAGCGCGCTGCAGGCGCGATCTGATCCATTTATCCGGGAGAAACGAGGACGGGACGCGCTCGGGCGAGAAGGCCTTATTCTCAAGCAAAGAGACAGAGAGTCGGGCTGCGTTCCATATCTTGTTAACGAAGTTCCTGCTTCCCTCGATGCGCTCCTCCGAGAGCAGCACATCTCTTCCCTGAGCGGCCAGCATGGCGAAGGTGAACCGGAAGGCGTCGGCGCCGTACTTATCGATCATAAGGAGCGGATCGATCACGTTCCCTTTTGACTTGCTCATCTTCTTGCCCTCGGCATCCCTCACGAGGGCGTGGATGTACACGTGTCTGAAGGGTACGTCGCCCATGAAGCGCAAGCCCATCATGATCATCCTGGCAACCCAGAAGAAGAGTATATCGAAGCCCGTCACGAGCAGAGAAGTGGGATAGAAGGTGCTGAGATCATCGGCAGCATCCGGCCAGCCGAGGGTTGAAAAGGGCCACAGGCCCGATGAGAACCAGGTGTCCAGCACGTCCGATTCCTGCCTTGCCGCGCCTCCGCATCGCGGACACTCAGCCACGTCTTCTCGCGACACGTAGGTTTCATTGCATTTGTCGCAATACCAGACCGGGATGCGGTGTCCCCACCAGATCTGGCGCGATATGCACCAGTCCTTTATATTTTCCATCCAATCGAAGTAGACTTTTTCCCACATCTCGGGGATGATCAGGACGCGGCGGTCCCGCACCGCTTCGATGGCGGCTGCCGCCAGGGGCTTCATGGCCACGAACCACTGGAGCGAGACAATCGGCTCGACGATCGTCTTGCAGCGGTAGCATCGCCCGATGATGAGCGGGTAATCTTCGGTCTTTTCGAGCAGACCTTCCGCGCGGAGGTCTTCGATAATACGCTCGCGGGCCTCAAATCTGTCCATCCCCCGGTACCGCAGGGCGTGCTCGTTCATTCGGCCCGCGTCGTCGATGACTTTCACCACCCCGAGACCATGTTTCTTGCCGATCTCGAAGTCGTTGAAGTCGTGACCCGGGGTGATCTTGAGCGCCCCGGTCCCGAACGCCATGTCGACGTAGGCATCGCCGATTATGGGGATCTTCTTGCGGACAAGCGGCAGGATCGCCTCTTTGCCGATGAGCGAGGCGTACCTGGGGTCTGCCGGGTTCACAGCCACGGCCGTATCCCCGAGCATGGTCTCCGGTCTCGTCGTGGCGACGGTAAGAAAACCGTCGCTTCCGGCGACGGGGTATTTGATGTAGTAGAGATGTCCCTTCGTCTCCTCGTGCTCCACTTCCACGTCGGAAAGAGCGGTCTTGCATCGGGGGCACCAATTGATGATATAGTTGCCCCGGTAAATGAGCCCCTCTTCATAGAGCCGCACGAAGACCTCCCGGACGGCGCGGCTCAGGCCTTCATCCATGGTGAAGCGCTCCCGCGACCAGTCGCAGGAAGCGCCCAAGCGCTTCAGCTGCTCGATGATGAGGCCCCCCGATTTTTCCTTCCACTCCCAGACCCTTTCTTATGAAAGCGTCCCTTCCAATGCTTTCCGCGCTGAGGCCTTCCTTTGCAAGCTCTCTCTCCACCACGTTCTGGGTGGCGATGCCCGCGTGGTCCGTCCCAGGCAGCCAAAGCGCGTTGAACCCGGACATCCTCTTGAAGCGCACCACCACGTCCTGGAGGGTATTATTGAGGGCATGGCCCATGTGCAGGACGCCCGTCACGTTGGGCGGAGGTATCACGATCGAAAAAGGCCGTTTCTCAGACTTGCTCTTCGCGATGAAATAACCCTTCTCCATCCAGTATCGCCGCCATGTCTGCTCAACCTGTTTCGGATCGTAGACCTTATCTATCACGCAGCGGACTCCTTCAATAATTTCTCGATTTCTTCCCTGATCACTTTTTCTGTGAGCTCCAGAAGCATCTGCTTCACGTAATCTTCGACGTAACTGGTCAGGACAGGGGCGAGCCGGCCGGAGAGCTTCTCTGCCGCTTCTTGCATGGCTTGATTGAGCACTGCCTTGAACTGCTGCTCGAGCCTCCGATTGGAGAGGCGCCGCCCCGGCGCCTCTCGCCCCTTCGAGACAGACGCCTCCGCCGACGCCGTCCATCGCCTGTCGAAGTTGCCGTCCGATCGTGGCCTGCGGCTCCGGGTCTTCACTCGCGGCGCTTTTCGTCACTTCGTCTTTTTGAGGCCATTCTTCCGCTGCGCCCGAAGGACGGGGATTAAGCGCCGGACCTTCCATCTCGAGGTCCTCGACCCGCGCAGCGAGGCTTTCCGTTTTCTCCTCCACAAGATCGGTCAGCTCAATCACCTCGTCGTCGCTCGTGAGGGTCTCATAGACCCTGAAAAAATTAATCGGCTTCTCTATGACGCCGTCGACTTCTATCCCCACAGGCTCGGCGGCGGCTTCATCTTTGAGGAAAAAAAAACTTGCATTGTAAAGACGCCCTTCTTTTTGGAGCCTCCGGTGGACCTCGATGCCGCTCATCTTAGGAAGATTGATGTTGACAAGGTAGATATCGGGATTCATCCTGGCCGCAAGCTTCTCAACCTCCTTCCCGTTGGAGGCCCAAAAAAACGCGAACTGTTCCTTTGAGAACATGGTCATAAAGGCTTGCCGCACTTTTTCGTCCCTGTCGGCCACCACTATTGTTTTTTTCATTGTTTCTCCCCCTAAACGGGCATCTTCCACGGCATGGGAAGGAATATCTTTTGAAAGAGATTAAAGGCATAGCGATCGGTCATCCCGGCGATAAAGTCGCAGGCTAAAGTGGAAGGGAGCGCCTCGAATGTCTTGCATCCCCCTTCTTCGAGAAAAACGTCCGGCCGCTCCATGAAACAATGGTATAGATCCTCGATAATCCTCGAACACTTCTCGAACTCTTCATGGACTGCGGCGTTCTCGTAGACGTGTGCATAAAGAAAGTCGCGCAGCTCGACCATGCACTCTTCGATCTCCATCTCTATGGACATGCTGCCTCTCTTCAGCGTCTCCCCTATTACCGCACGCACCATCCGGTCTATTCTTTGGGAATGGGTGTCGCCGAGGGAGTTCCGGCATCCGGCGGGCAGATCCTCCAAGGCGATGACGCCGCCCCTTATCGCGTCGTCGATGTCGTGGTTGATGTAGGCTATCACATCGGCGACCCTGACGACTTCCGCCTCTCTTGTAAGGGGCTTCTTCGCCTCATCCCTGATGACGATAGGTCCCCGGCCTTTTGAATGCTTCAGGATGCCGTCCCGTACTTCTATGGTCAGATTGAGGCCCACTCCTTCCCTTTCGAGGAGATCGACCACTCTAAGACTCTGCTCGTTATGGCGGAAGCCGTCCGGATGGAGCCTGTCCAATGTCGCCTCGCCTGAGTGACCGAAGGGCGTATGGCCCAGATCGTGGCCTAACGCGATGGCTTCCACGAGGTCCTCATTGAGAAAAAGCGATTTGGCGATGGTCCTCGCAATTTGAGAAACCTCCAGCGTATGGGTAAGGCGGGTCCTGTAGTGGTCGTCGGAAGGAAAAAGGAAAACCTGGGTCTTGTACTTCAGCCTGCGAAACGCCTTGCAGTGGACGATCCTGTCGCGGTCATGCTGGAACGCCGGCCTTATATCGCAGGGAGCTTCCTCGTGCAGCCGTCCCCTGGTATAACGGCTCTTCTGCGCGTATTGCGAGAGGTTTTTCTCCTCCCGGTCTTCTAACATTTCCCTGATATTCATATGGACAAAGAGCAATAATACCAGGGTAATTTATCATACGCAAGGGACTATTTCAATAAAAGCGCATCCTGCCCTTTTCCCCTCCTTTCGCGCCCGGCGGCAGCGGCCGAAATGTGCATAGCTTCAGGCAAACCGACTACGCGCAAGCGCGGGAAGAGGCGATAGACGTCCTCTATGGTCATGGATTTCCCGTAGTGCACCGTGATGCGCTTCATCTCAAGCAGCACGTTCACAGCCGAAGCAGGCCCGGATCACCTGCTCGTCTTCCCTGACTTCCTTGGGCGAGCCTTCGCAGATCTTCTTGCCGAAGTTTACGACGACGACTCGCTCGCACAGGTCGAGGATTTGCATGTTGTGCTCCACGATGAGGAAGGCGGCGGATGGAAGCGGATCATCGCAGGAACGCGTTTTCGGGAACAGGCTTGACAATATGGCTAAAGTGCTATACTTTTAAGACTCTGCGGGCCGTTAACTCAGTAGGCAGAGTATCTGCCTTTTAAGCAGAGAGTCGCAAGTTCGAATCTTGCACGGCCCATTATTGACTGTCCCCATCGTCTAGCTCGGCCCAGGACATCGGCCTTTCAAGCCGACGACAGGGGTTCAAATCCCCTTGGGGACGCTTCTTTTGAAAGTCGATGGGTTACAAAGTTTTTATTCAGCCCATTTTTCTTCTATCCGATATCATTCCCAACATACCATGCAAAAACAGAAGAAGGCCGTCTCCATTTTTTATCCAGGGCCGGGGTGGGACAGTTGATTTGACGCTTTTGCCGGCACGCGGCGGATTCAGGTTTATTTCTTGACAACTTTAGGAGGTTTCGATAGAGTCAGTATATGATTGCATATTCTGACGATGGAATTTCCGGACAAGAATACCAGATTTACCACATCGTAAGAAGATAATATCAGAACGCTTCATCGGGGAGGAGCCGACATGGCGGGAGAGAAAGTATTGGAAGGGAAAGAGACTCATATCGTGCATGTGGGAGTGATTGTGAAAGATCTGGAAAAAACGGTGGAATTCCTCACTTCTCTGGGGTTTGGGCCTTTCAGAACAGCGGCCTATAAACATCCCAATGCTATCGTCCGCGGCAAGAAGACCTTTTGGGAAACAAGAAGAGCGCTCTCCAAACAAGGGCCCGTGGAGCTTGAATTAATCGAATTCCAAAAGGGTACAAGCATTCAAAAGGAATTCTTGGACGAAAAGGGAGAAGGCATTCATCATCTCCTCTTTAAGGTCCGCAACATCAATGCCACAATAGAAAAATTTGCCAATAAGGGCATCGCTGTCCTTCAGCGGGATTTTCCGGGCGGCGTAGGAGGCCCTGCGTACATGGACACGGCGGCAACAGGCGGGATCTGCATTGAGGTCATGGAGGACCTTCCCAGCTTAGACGCCGATGAAAACTGAGAACGCGTTTCACGCGCCGGCAGTGAAAACCCCGGAAAGGCATAAGACCGGGATAAAGCAGAGCCCGGGATAGACGGGCTGTCCATAGGGCGGGCTGACGCGGGAAGTTGTGAGATCCGGAGCGATTATCGAATCGATAAAAGGAGGAAACTGAGTGATCCAGAACATTCCAAAGGAAATCCTGTTGAAAATGTATAGGGATATGGTAACGGGGAGAAAACTCGACGAGGCCTTTCTGACATTGTCCGCCAGCGGTTATTTTGAAAAAGATTTGCCCCACAGGGGCGCCGGAGAAGAGGCTGTGGTGGCAGGCATCTGCGCCAACCTCAGGAAGGACGACTACATCAAAGTCACGACAAGAACACGCCCATGCCTCACTGCCAAAGGGTTTTCGGTAAGAGATGTTATTGCCACAAAGGCCTTTAAGGATGCCAGAGGAGTCGGCGGCCGCTGCAGTTATTATGACAGCGACTATGGCGCTGTCCCTTACAGCGGAACCCTGGGCGAAGATGTCATGGTGGCGACAGGCGCCGCTCTTGCCGCGAAGCTGAAGAAGACAGATCAGGTAGCCGTGGCAATCTACGGGGATGGAACAGGGAGCAGGGGCAGCATTCACGAGTCGATGACCTTTGCGGCTATCTGGAAGCTCCCGGTCATTTTTGTAGTGCAGAACAACCAGTATGCCATGGGGACGGCCGTGGGGAAAAACTATGCTATCAAAGATCTCTCCGATAGGGCCATGGGCTACGGTTTCCCTGGCGCCTCTGTGGACGGCAATGACGTTGCCGCAGTCTATGAAACGTCGAGAAAGTTCATCGAGAATGCCCGTAAAGGCGGCGGACCTGCCTTAATCGATGCTGAGACCTACCGCCTGTATGGTCACTTCGAAGGAGACGGTCAGAAGTATCGCCCCAAAGGTGAAATCGAGGAATGGATGAGGAGAGACCCCATACCCAGGTACGCTCAACAACTCATCGAGCTTGGCGTACTCACCCGAGATGATGTTGGCCGGATCGACAAGGAAATAGACGCCGAGATCGAAGAAGCGGTCAGTGCCGCTCGCGCCCTCCCGAAGTGGAAAATAGAAGATTATCTGAAAAACAACGCTATTGCCGAGCTGTGAATTTACTTTAGGCAGGAGGTGTAAAAGAGATGGCTGGAGAACAGACGGTTAGTTATGTTGATGCGATAAATCAAGCGGTGAAGGAAGAAATGCGCCGGGATGGAAAGGTCGTGGCGTGGGGCGTCGACGTGACCGGCGATTTCGAATTGACAGCGACGCTGGGCGTGTTAGAAGAGTTCGGAGAAGACAGGATCATGGATACCCCCATTGCCGAGGAGGCCATCGTCGCAATGGCGGCAGGCGCGGCCTTCGCGGGGCTGAGGCCCATAGTGACGCTCATGCACGCTGCCTTCACGCCCCTCGCATGCGACGCGCTATTCTTGAAGTTGGGTTGTAATTACCAGGAGTGGGGCTATGAGCATAAGCTGCCCGCGGTTGTCCTTGCCCCCATTTCCAGCGGTACGGGGATGGGCGCCGACCTCGCCCTGTCTCCCGAGGCATTCCTTGTACACAGCCCGGGATTGAAAGTGGTGACGCCCTCAACCCCCTACGACGCAAAAGGTCTTCTGAAATCTGCCGTAAGGGATGATTATCCCGTCGTATACATGCCGCACCTTGGGTCTCTACAGCAGAGACAACAAGCAGGCGATCCCTTCCGACGAATATATGATTCCTCTTGGAAAAGCGGATGTAAAAAAGCAGGGAGCGGATATCACGATCGTAACATACTCCCAGATGGTGTTGAAGGCGCTGGAGGCAGCGAAAACCCTGGACGGGGAAGGCATCGGGTGCGAGGTCGTCGATTTACGCTCCCTGGTCCCTCTGGATATTGACGCGATCGTGGCTTCAGTGAGGAAAACCGGGCGACTGCTCGTGGTCCACGAGGCGTACAAGCGAGGAGGCTTCGCGGCGGAGATCATCAGCCGCTTTATCGAGGCCGCCCCCGCACTCCTAAAGACCTTGAGGGCCGACATCAAACGGCTGGCGTGCCCGAACGTATCGTTGCCCCATGTCTTCTACATGGAAAATCAGATGATTCCTCAGGCCCGCGACATATATAAGACCGTGAAGGAGATGATGAGTTAGGCCGAGACGCGCATTGCGTCCCTCGACCTACCTCCCAATAAAAAAGCCTTTCGGATCGAGCGCCCGCAACACGGACAACTCTTCTTGACCGGGGGAATGATCTCGTGCAGCGAGTCAACTGCTTCAACATCCCAACCGCATCGCTCTCCTATTTGCCGAACGACATCCCCATGAGCCAAGCCCTTAGAAGAAGCAATGACTTTAGCAAGGACAAATTTTCTGCCCTCGTATTTCCTGAAGACCCCCATGTCGGTTACGAGAGTCTTGATCCTCTCGCCGGGGCAACTGATAAATGGCGCCTTTTTAAGAAATCGATCACGGGACTGCTTCACCACGGCCATGGTTTCGCATGAGTTCAAGGCATCGGCCGCGCCGCCAACCCCAATAAAATAAGAATCGTTGACCTTTACCGTATTTATGTTCCCATACTGGTCGATCTGGGCTGCGCCGATCACACTCAGGCACCTGTTATGCGCACCGCCGACGAATGTGCCATACACCTCGCTGGCATCCGTGAGCATCTTGCAGGTCATGACATTCGAGAGACTCATCAGGAAAGGGTCGGCCGGCCTTGGAGAGAAACCGACCTGGCCTGTACCGGTGATCAGGTCAATGTGGACATCCTCCTTTTTCATCAGATAGAAGGCAAGCCAGGCGGCAAGTCCGGGTAAGCCGATCCCGGTAAGGATCGCCTTGTAGTCCTTAGCCGTCGCTACTTCCTTTATCTCTCTTGCCGCAGCGACAACCATCATTTCCGTTGCGTTATAGGGAGCGCCCCCGGAACGGCCGCTGCTTCTCGACCCTTCATCTTCCGTCTGCTCCGCCGGCGACTTGCCCAGGAGAAAAGAAGTTCGCGCGGCGCCGAGTTTCTGCAGGTACTCCTCCTGCGTGCGGCATTGCAAGACCCATTCCTCTATCCACTCCTTCAGACCCCCGGCATCCCGGCTGGCCTTGATAAAGTCGAAAAGGAAATCGTAATCCTCGCTATACCCCTCGAGCCCGATGCTGTCCGCAGCCAGTCCCTGAGGATGGGCGCCGAACGGCGCCAGGCACACGGCCTTCACCAGGAACCCCGGTATTTTGACCATGGTGCTGCGCCGTCTGATAAATTCCGTGGAGACAATCTTTTCCACGGTGACGATCACCCCGTTTCTGCTCGCCCTTGGACCCCAGGTGCCGGCGAAATAAGGAGGTGCAAGGATGGTGTTGCCTTCGGGGTCTGCCGCACATCCGTGGATAATGGAGACATCGGGGACGAGCGCCCGTACTACGGCCGTCGTTTCTGTTTTCTGGAAAGGATTTGGCAACACTTTGTAAGAGTCGCCATTTTCTTCTTCGAGGCTGCTCCCCCGGAGTGATTTCGTGGGCATCCAGCCGATGCCCATCGCGCCCGCCATTAGCCTCTGCTCCAGAGAACAAACAGACCAACTCTCGATCTCGATCAGTCCTTCCTTGTGCATTTTCTGGAGAATGGGGATTGGGCGCGGCGCCGGGTAGAGGTACGAGCAGTTCGCGGTGATCACCTTCTTAACCAGCCCGCTTCCGATCAAATATACCATATCGGGGTTCGTGACGCCCGCCGAGATTACTGTAAATCCTGGATTTCTTCCGTGGTGCTGCCTAACAATCTCACGTATAGCGGCGTTTGCGTCCGCTCCCGCGGCCACGTGCAATTTCACGCCGGGATCGACCCAGCGCGAGATCGCTTCGCCTAATGGCAGGACCTTGCCCCGGCCTTCCCTCTCTTCCAGTTCAAAAATGTTCCTATCTGCCATTGTTGCAGTCTACTCGCTATGCTTCACATTCTTTCTGACGAAATCGGCAATGTCCTTGATTCTGGCGCCAGGCCTGAAAATCTCCTTGACGCCCTTTTCCTTAAGGAAGGGAACGTCGTCATTGGGAATGATGCCTCCTCCGATAACCAGAATGTGATCCATTCTATTCTTCGAGACGAGTTCCGCGACACGAGGAAAGTAGAAGTTGTGGGCGCCGGCGAGGCTGCTCAGGCCTATGACATCCACGTCTTCCTGAATAGCAATCCGGACGATGTCCTCCGGCGTCTGCCGCGGCCCTGTATAGACAACCTCGAAACCCTCATTCCGCAGTCCTAAAGCAAGGACTTTCACTCCGCGATCGTGGCCGTCAAGGCCCGGCTTGCCGATCAGTATTCTGATAGGCCGTTTTTCTTTCATGTTCCCTCCTCCTCAGAAAGTGGGGCCTGTGTACTCGCCGAAGACTTTCCGAAGGACATCGCAGATCTCGCCAACCGTCGCGTAAGCCTTGACTGCCTGCATCACTAAAGGGACGAGATTCTCACTTCCTTCTGCGGCCTCCTCCAACTCGGAAAGGCTCTTCTGCACTCTTCCGTTGTCCCTTTGTTCCCGGAGGAGTTTGGTTCGCCTCTTCATCTCCTGAGCCACATTCGGATCTGTCTTGTGAATGGCGTAGTCAAGCGTTTCATCGGCGAGGAAACGATTTACACCCACAATCACCCTTTTCCCCTCTTCGATTTCCTTCTGCTTCTGATAGGCAGCCCGAGCGATTTCCGACTGGAACCATCCAGACTTGATAGTCTCGAAAATGCCTCCCCTCTTATCTATTTCCTGCAGGTAGTCGACCACTCTTTTTTCGATTTCGTCCGTCAGCGCTTCAACGTAGTAGGACCCGCCGAGAGGGTCGGCCACTTCTGTGACCCCGCTCTCATAGGCCACAATCAATTGGGTCTTTAGGGCTACCGTAACCGCCTTTTCTGTTGGTATGGCAAGGGCTTCATCATAAGACGCCGTGTGCAGGTAAGCGGCGCCCCCCAGGATGGCGGCCAGGCTCTCAATTGTGCCTCTGACGATATTGTTTTCAGGCTCTTGGGCCGTGAAAGTGGACCCGCCGGTACCCACGCCGAACCTGAACTGCAACGAAGGCGCCTTTACTGCAGAGAACCGCTCCTTCATAATCTTCGCCCAGAGTCTACGCAGCGCCCGAAACTTGGCTGTTTCCTCAAAGAGGTTCATATGGATCGCCATGTTTAGAGAGATACGGGAAGCAAATTCATCGACATCGATTCCCCGCCTGCGGGCTGCCTCGATGTAAGCAATAGAGGCTGCCAGTGCGTATGCTCCCTCCTGCACCAATGTGGCGCCAGATTCACGCACCGTATATGCATTAACCTGATAACTTAACTTGGGGATATGCTTCAGACCGTATTCCATGAAATCCATAGCCAGGCGCTGGGCGCCTTCCGGCGGAAAAATATAGGCCCCCCTTCCCAGATACTCGTTGAGGCAGTCCCAGTGCACATTGCCTCCCATTTTCTCAGGAGGGACGCCCTGCTTTTCGGCGACGGCCATGTACATCGCCCATAAAATCATGTGCGGATGATTGATGGAGCCGCGAATGGTTATCCTATCCATGGCTATTCCATCAAACATTAGCTCAACTTCTCTCACGGAAGGGCAGGAAACGCCGACAATGCCGATTTCCGTCTCGACCATCGGATTGTCCGGGTCATAACCCAGCTGAGTCGGAAGGTCATACGCGACGCTAACGCCCGTCTGCCCCTGTTGCAGGAGGTATTTCCACCTTTTATTCGTATCCTCCGGCATGCCGAAGCCCGAATACTCCGCCATTCCCCAGAGGCGGCTGCGATACATCGTCGGATACATGCCCCTTAAGTAAGGTTCCTCGCCCGGAAAGCCCATGTCTCGCAGGTAATCGAAATGGGGAAGGTCTTCTGGCGTGTACAGACGCTTCTTGGGCAAGTCGGACAATATTTCCCGTTCGGGAGACCTCTCAAGCGACCTTTTGAGAGTTGTCCTCTCCCAGGCCTCCTTTGCCTTCTTGATCCCGCTCAATGCCTTTTTGTTCCATAACATGTTTGTACCTCAGCTAAAGGCTCTTCGCTTCCAAAGAAGCCGCTGCGACTCCTTCATTATCTCTCGTCTTTCCCTCAGCGCCGAGCTCCCGGCTGTCTCACATCCTTTCGGGCGGCGCCCCGACGATTGCTACGGCGCAGACGAACCTTCCGGGGCGCCAGCCTTGGTTATGCGCCAGCCAGGCAACGTAGCCTTTTTTTTCATAAATAAGCCGTGTAAACTCACTTTCGTTTTCCCTTACCACTTGGACAAAACCTCCTTCCAGAAGTCATAAATCCCTTTCTTTCCCAGGCCGCCCGGGTATCCGGCCCGCACCATCGTTCTTATCAGCGGGTGCAATCGACCGGCTTCACCCAGCTCTTTGATCCTGTCAGCCTCCATCTCATGCCTTCTGCCCCAGCTCCCAAGCTGATCACCGAGCTCTCAGCGGGCCTGCCGGCAGATTATAGCCGAACTTCAGGGCCTTATCCACGTCCTCGGGGGAAGCAGCCTTCTCCCAGACGATCTGAACAGCTTCTGCCCTGAGAGCATCATACGCACGGTTTGCGAGAAAGCCGTTGCTTGTATCGCGACAGACGACCGGCTCCTTGCCCAGCTTGCGGGCCAGCGCTGCTGCAATCCCAACTGCTTCATCAGAAGTGTGAGCCCCTCTCACCACCTCGACCAGCTTCATCATGGCGACAGGGTTGAAAAAATGCATGCCGACCATCCTATCCGGCCGTTTTGCGCCGACGACCATTTCGGTTATATTTAATGAGGACGTGTTGGACGCCAGGAGCGCATCCGGCAAAAGCTCGTCGAGCTTTTTGAACACCGCTTTCTTCAGGCCCATCACCTCAGGGATCGCCTCTATGACAAAATCGACCCCTTTCACGGCTTCTTCCACGGTGCTGCATCCCCTGATCCTGCCCATTATTGCCGCCTTTTCCTCCGACGTTATTTTGCCTTTTGCCACGAAAAACGCGTCTATTCTGTTGCCTATCGCCTTGATGCCATTCTTAATCAACTCGTCGCCGACATCGGTGATGTTGACTTCGTATGCCAAGAGGCGCGAGAACAGCTCTGCGATCTGATTTCCCATCACCCCTGCGCCTATGACTGTTATCTTCTTTATATCCTCGAGCTTCATTTTACCTCCTGTCCATCTAATAGAGCCTAGCTCAATGGAGCCTAGTGCCTCATACAACCTTTTCTTGTCTGAGCCTCGCGATTTCCCCCTCTGAATACCCCAACCCTTTCAGCGTCTCCTCCGTATGTTCACCCCATCTAGGCGGCGGCGTACGGATTTCAGGACGACAACCGGAAGACTGAACCGGAAATGACGCTTCCCTTATTCTTCCCAGGCCTTCCACCTCAATTTCTGAAAACATATTTCGTGCTCGAACGTGAGCGTCGCCGATCGTCTCGTCTATGGAATGCACCTTCGCATAAGGCACCTTGCGCCAATCGAGCGTGTGCTCCCACTCATCTGCAGTCCGCTTCGACATAATGTCTTTAAGAATCTCGAAAAGTTCCCTGCCGTTCCTCTTTCTCCCGGCCGTTGATGCGAAACGCTCATCTCTGATAACCTCTTCTTCCCCGACGGCTTCGATGAAATTTCGCCAGAAATGCTCCTCCACGAGCCCGACCGAAATCTTCCTTCCGTCTTTTGTTTGAAAAATAGTGTTGAGCGGGGAAAGGTGCTCATTTTGAGGCTCTTTCCCGTAGACCAGGAGATTGCCTGCTCTCACGCTCATCCACGCCACCATCGCGTCAAACATCGAGACGTCAAGGTACGCTCCAGCGCCTCCCAACCCTTTCTTTACCAAAGCGCCGAGGACGGAAATAGCTGCATACATGCCGGAAGCGAGGTCGACCATCGGTACGCCCGGCCGTGAAGGCGGCGTATCAAACTGTCCGGGGATGGACAGGATGCCCGATAGGCTCAAATAGTTGACATCGTGGCCCACCCGGTCCCTATAAGGTCCATCCTGTCCGAACCCTGATATGGAACAGTAAATAATCGAAGGGTTTACTTCCGCGACCTTTTCATAGCCGATGCCCAGCCGGACTGCCACCCCAGGCTGAAATTCTTCTATGAGTACGTCGCTTTCTTTGATCAACCGGCTGGCAATCTTCTTTCCTTCCTCGTGTTTGAGGTTGAGGGCGATACTCTTCTTGTTCCTATTAATGAGTTCGAAAAGGCCGGGGAAAATTGACCTCGTCTCCGGCGGGGTCCCCGACCTTTCCACCATGACGACCTCGGCTCCCAAATCGGCCAGGATACTCGAACAGTAAGGCCCCGGCAGCCTCTGGGAAAAATCGATAACCTTCACGTTTTCAAGGAAATGCATCAGCCAGGCCCCTCTACGCCGTCGCCAGCCCTCCGCTCGCGCTCAGCGTCCATGCGGCGCAACACAGACTTCGCGACAGACATACGCCCTTTCAGTTCAACTCGATAATTTTGTTCCGCAAGCCGTAATCGGCATGGAAGGAAGGTCTCGGTTCATCCCAGCCTTTGTGCGCCTAACACCTACATTAGTCCTCCTTTCGGCGGACAAATGACGTTGAATGATGGTTCGATAGAATCAATATCAAATCTCTGATCGGTTGTCAACACAACGGGTTTATCCCTGCGACCCTGCATTAGCCCCGAAAAAAGAGAAACGCCAATACTTAATGAGGTCCGGTCCCCTTCCCCAAAAACGCCTGTTTCAGTCTTTCCTTGCTGATCTTTCCCACGACGTTTTTCGGAAGGGACTCATAAATCCTGATATATTTGGGACACATGAATTTAGCGATCCGTTTTTCGCAGTAAGCGCGCAGTTCCTCTTCCGTGACCCGGGCTTCCGGCCTCAAGGCGACGCAGGCGACCCCGGCCTCGCCCCACTGCTCGTCCGTCACTCCGAACACAGCCGCTTCTTGCACATCGTCGTGCTGGCAAAGGACCTGTTCGATTTTCACCGGGTAGACATTCTCCCCCCCGGAAATGTACATCTCCTTGGCCCTGCCCGTGAGGATGAGAAAGGGTCCGTCCAGGCAGCCCAGGTCCCCCGTGCAGCCCCAATCGGGCCCGTACCTGAAGAACTCTTTCGTCGCTCCAGGGTTCTTGTAGAATTCGGTCATCAGAGAAGGAGTTTTCACCACGATTTCTCCGATCTCTCCCGGCCTCGCTTCCTTTCCGTTGCTTCCGATGACGCGCAGATCGGTCATGACGTTCGGCCGGCCCACGCTGTGGCTATGGGTCTTATGGTCCTCGTGGTCAAGGCACGTTACCGTGCCCATCTCTGTCTGGCCGTAGCTTTGGGTGAGATGCACATTGGGGCATGCTGACTGCATCTGTTTCAGCACCTCCGCAGGGATCCGCTCACCGCCGTAGAATATGAGCCGGAGACTGGATATGTCGGTCGACGGGAAGGCGGGACAATCGAGAAGACGTCTGATCATTGTCGGTACGGCCGTCAATGCCGTGATCCTTTTTTCTTCGATCATCCGGAGATAAACGTCTGGCTCGAATCGCTCCATTTGAAAGGACATAAGGCCCAGCATAGCCTGGCAGACTATGGAGTAGCCTTGCGCCGTCTGATGAAAAAAGGGCATGGCATTTAGCATCCGGCCGGTCAATCCCCGAAATAGGAGCAGATGCTGCACGGCCACGGCCATGCGCTGCTCATGGCTCATCAGAATGCCCTTAGGGGCGCCGGTGGTTCCGCTCGTGTAGAGGAGGTTAACCGGCATGCCCTTATCCATGTGGAGGGACCATCGCTGAGCCGGCTCTTCACTTTCGCCCTCCTCGACGATCCCCGCCCAGGTCCGAGCCCATGAAAGAGGTTCCGAACCGATGGAAATGCAGCGGATATCCCCGCCTCCCTTCGCCTTCATGATCTCCTTTGCTTTTGCAACCGTCTTTCCCAGGCGATCTTCGAAGATCAATAAGCCGGCGTCCGAGTGATCGAGGAGGTCTGCCAATTCCTCGTGCATGAGCCTCGCATTGAGATGGACAAGGACCGTTCCCGCTTTCGCCGCCGCCCAATAGGCGATCACATACTCGATGCGATTGAAGGAGAATATCGCGATATGGTCGCCCGGGCGAACGCCCGATTGCAGTAGCCCGTTTGCAAGCCTGTTGGCGGCCGTATTCACGTCTGAAAACGAATACTCGCGCGTTCCAAAAATCTGATAGGGCTTATCCGGGATTCGCTCCGCCTGTCTGCGGACAATGTCGCCGAGCAGCATGATTTAACCCTCCTTGTATAAGATTTCCTTAACGAGGGGAACAAGGCCGCGGGGGGCGAGAAGGATGACGACTATGACCACGAGGCCGTAAACGATCAAATGGAACCCGGTCATCAGGTGGATCCGCAGTATCTCGCCGATGGGCATAAGAACGACGGTGCCGACCAATGGCCCCCATACGGTGCCGAACCCACCGAGGGCGCAGAACAGGATTATCGTAATTACCGTGGTGACGGAGACCGCACTGTGAGGATCGATAAAGAGAACGCTCTGGGCGTAGAAGGTGCCGCCGATGGCCGTGAAAAAGGCGCTCACGACCAGGGCGACCAGCCGGCAGCGCACGGTGTTGATGCCGATTGCCGATGCTGCGGTCTCATTGTCCCTGATGGCCTTCAGGTAATAGCCGAGCTTCGATCTGCTGATCCGCCAGCAGAGGCCGAGCATCAGGCACGCCATGACCAGGCCCATGTAATAGTTGCCGACCAGCGAGGCAAATTGCATGTTGGCCCATCCGGGGGCCGGGCGAATGGAGATGCCCCGGGTGCCGCCCAGAAAGTCGGAGGACAGGGCGACGATCAAACCCATCTCCGTGAAACCCATGGTTATGAGGGCGAAGGAAAGGTGGGGCAGTCCGGATTTATAGCACACCCAGCCGATGGCAAGGCCCGTCCCGGAGGCCAGGAGAGCTCCCGCGAACATCCCTATCCACGGGCTCACGCCGAGCTTCAAATATAGCAGGGTCGAGACATAGGCGCCGGCGCCAATGAAGAGGGGGTGGAGAAAATTGATTTCCCCTGCCATTCCGCCAACGATATTCCAAGCCGAGCTCCAGTAAATGAAAAGGAAGATCATAGCCAGGGTGCGGGCCCAAAAAGGAGGCAGGTAACCTGGAATAGCGATGAGAAAGACCATGACGGCAGCGGCGGCCAGCAAGTGTACGGCATTGCCCTTCGGTCTCATTTGGTCCCCAGCATCCCTTTAGGTCTAAGAAGGAGAATGACGACAAAGAGCCCGTAAGGCACGAAGCGCCCCAGGTTGCCCCCAATGTACATGGCGCCGACCGATTCGGCGACGCCCAGGAAGTAGCCGGCGAGGAGGGTGCCTAAGAAATTTCCGACTCCCCCCATCACCATGACGATGAAGGAGAGGAGCGTGATCTCCAGTCCCATGTACGGCTCCATGGTGAGGATGGCCGTCGTCATGGAGCCGGCTACGCCGAGAAGGGCGATGCCGATGGCAAATACGATCATCTGTATCCGATCGGCATTGATCCCCATGAGAGCCGCAGCCTCTTTGTTCTGCGCTATTGCCCTGATCTGTCTTCCCAGGCTCGTGTGCTGAACCATCCAGTAGCATGTCGCTCCCAACCCCCCGCCCACAAGGAATGCGGCAAGATGTATGCTCCTTATGGTCAGCGGCCCCAGCTTCAATTTACTGGCCATGAGGAAGTTGGGCACTGAGACGTAATCGGCCGTGAAACCGAGATGGAGGGAACTCTCTATGATGAAGAGCATCCCCAGGGTCAGTTGGACCACCATCAGCACATTGGCCCGGAGCAGACGCCGAAAGAGAAAATGGTAGACAAGGAGGCCGAGGCCGAAGAGAAGGGGGAGATTGACCGCCATGGAGAGGTAGGGGTCGAGGTTGAATAGCTTGAAAAGAACCAGGCAGGCGTACATGGCGATAGCCATGAAATCGCCGTGGGCGAAATTGAGCAGCCCCGTTGTAGTAAAAACCAGGGTGATCCCGAGGCCCAAAAGCCCGTAGATCGCGCCCATCATGATCCCCTGGACAACTACCTCGGCTAAAATCGAAAAATCCACTTACGTTCCCAGGTATGCCCGCTTGACGAGCTCGATCTTTCATGAGAATCCTCACTGCTTGCCGATGCAACGATCGATCCGTTTTGTATTACATACCCTCGTTTTGCGTGCAGCAGCGAAACTGCCACGTTCTGCTCGACCATAAGGATAGCAAGGTCCTCCTCATTGAGGGCTTTCAGGCTCTCAAAAATCTGCTTGACCACCTTCGGCGCCAAACCGAGGGAAGGTTCATCGAGGAGCAGTATCCGGGGCTGGGCCATGAGGGCGCGGCCAATGGCGAGCATCTGCTGCTCCCCGCCCGATAGGGTCGCCGCTTCCTGGCGCCTTCTGTATTGAAGAACCGGAAAAACTTCGAACACCTTCGCGATATTGAAACTCACATTAGTCCGGGCCCTGCGGTTAATGGCCCCCAGAAGCAGATTTTCCAATACCGTCATGCGGGGGAAGATCTGGCGGCCTTCCGGAACCTGCACGACCCCCGCGTCGACGATCCTGTGAGGCGGCAGGGCGGTGAGATCGAGATCCTCCAGGAAAATCTTTCCCGCCTTCGGTTTCACCAGTCCCGAGAGGGCCCTGAACAGGGTGCTCTTCCCGCTGCCGTTGCTTCCCAGAACGGCCACCCACTCCTTGTTCCCCACTTCGAGAGACACGTTGTTGACGACCGCGATGCGACCGTACCCCGCGGTCAGATCTTCCACCCTAAACAAAGGACGTCCCCTCTCCCAGGTATGATTCTATGACCCTTGGATCCTCTGCGACATCCGCCGGAGGCCCTTCCGCAATTTTGCTTCCGAAGTTGAGCACGATCGACCGGGTGCAGAGTTTCATGATGATGCCGAAGACGTGCTCCACCACGAGGAAGCTTAAGCCCTCGCCTTGCAGGCGTTTGACCAGCGATATGATCACGTCCGCCTCAACGGCGGTGAGGCCGGCCATTACCTCATCGAGGAGAATCAGGGACCCGCCGGCGGCGATGGCCTTCCCGAGTTCCAGGATCTTCTGATCCGGGATGGTGAGGGCAGCATTATTCTCATTCTCTCTGCCCGAGAGATGGAGCATCTCGCCGACCTCCATAGCCCTTCTCCTGGCCTCGCTCATTGACAGGCGGTTAAGGGCAGCCGTCAGCAGCGTCTCGTAAGGGGTGAATTCGGTAAACGGCTGGGCAATCTGGAAGGTGCGGACGAGTCCCATTTTGGCTATGACATGGGGGGGGAGCCCGTCTATGCGCCGGTCCTTAAAGTGAATAGTCCCACGATCCGGCTTATAGAAACCGGAGAGGATGGAAAAGAGGGTGCTCTTGCCAGCCCCATTGGGACCGATAATGCCGACGATCTCTCCTCTTTCGACATCGAGAGAAATATCCGAGAGGGCGCGCAATCCGCCAAAGTGCTTGCCGATAGACCGCACGCGTAAGAGCGGCGTTGTTCCTTGCCGCATGCTATTTTCTGAACGCTCTCGGAACCGTCCCGGTCGGACCGTAGGTCGGATGCCAGAGGTAGACAACTTTCCACTTGTCTCCGGCCTTTTCCCACTGGACAAACACCATGTGGCTGTTAGGTTTCCCGCCCGGTCCGAATACGGGACCCGGCAATTCCCAGTTGGGGACCACAATGCGAGGGTCGTCCTTCTCCGCCTTCATGTTGTGCAGCGCATCGCGCACCCCGGCCCTGCTTCTTCCGCCCTTTTCTATGGCGTCGATCATGAGCAGGGATGCCTGCGCCCCCATGAAAACGCTGAAATCCACGGGCACATCCGGATTCCTGGATTTAAACCTTTTGACCCATTCGTCGCGGGTTTTGTTGGGAGTGTCAAGGGGCGTAACGGCATCGTAGGCCAACGTCTTGGGATCGCCAAGGGTAGCTTCCGCGATTTTCTGGCCCAGGGCTTGCCATAGGTTCGGATGGGTGAACCCGCTCACGCCCCCTACCATCCACGGGTGGAAATCGAGGGTGAAGCAGGCGTCATGAAAAAGCTTTCCGGTGGCAAAGTAACATACCATCACAACGATGTCGGGCTCTGCGGCCTTCAGCTTCATGACGACAGGGGTCATGTCCTTGCTTGCCCCGTCGAACCGCACCTCGACCACGATATTTTTCTCCAGGTTGCGCCTTTTCAGCTCTTTTCTGAAATTCTGCCCCACCGTTATCCCGTAATCATTTTCAATGTAAATGAAACCTATGCGGTTGATGGGCACTTTGTACTTTTCGTTGAGCCATACCAGCCCTTTGGCAAGATCGGCGCCGATCCCGGACGCCAGCGCTCCGCATGAAAATACCCACGGGTTGCCATGCTCGAAAATGTCGTCGGAAGTAGCCAGGGAGTAGATCGCGGGGACGCCGTACTTTCCGGTGGACGGCTCGACGGCAGGGGCGATCGCGCTGAGACTCGGGCCGAGAAATGCCAAAACCTTGGGGTCGGAAGCGAGACGCTCCGTTTCAGCCACCGCAATCTTCGGATCGGACTGGCAGTCAGCCTCCACGAGCTCAATTTTTGCTCCCCCCAGGCTCTTGATTCCTCCCGCCTTGTTCTTCTCTTCCACGTTGAATCGAGTTGAGTGGAGGAGAGCCATGCCGTCGTTCGCATATTTACCCGTAAACTCGCCTAGACAGACGATCTTAACAGGATCGACGGCTCGGGCGGAACCGATCTGAAAGGCCAACAACAAAGAACAGCACAACATCAGCGTGAACCGGGCGCGTGTTCTCATCCTGCCCCCCTTCCTGCCTGCATGCTATATCGGACTATAGTAATATGGGGTCCAGATTATTGTCAAGGTTTTTCAGAATCCCGGGTGTACGACATGGACGCTGCCTATCAACCCTTCAATGTCTGGCGGGAACCTTTTTCGACCCCTGAAAAAGGGGTGCATTGATTGTAAACGGCGCTTCGAAGGTCGAAGAGGACGTAAGGGGATGCAGGCGGTTGAGGAGGGGGAGCTTCGGCTTGACAAGAAAGCGATGGAAGGATATAAAAGATGGAGGGAATGGCAAAAGCGACGGAATTCGTGGGCCTGCATCGCTTCGCTGCCGGCGGCGGCCGTTGCGGCAATAAGAATTCCCGGTATGCTTTTTTCCTCGACCTGCCCTGTCAAAAAAACCATCTACAGAAAACATTCATGGGCGGATGCCGCAATGATAGATTTAACGGAGGGGAAGTGGTCCTAAAGAATCTGTTCTCTCCAATCTCGATCGGAAAGATGGAAATTGCGAACGGGTTGGCAGTAGTGCCGATGGTGACGCAGTACTGTAATAGCGACGGCGCCGCGTCTGAAAGATGGATAGCGTACCATGAAGGGGACGCGCGGCATGTAAGGAACGCTTTGGAGGCCGTTGAGCAAGGGTGTAGAGCCGGGCTGGAGGCATAGGGGGGGCCGTCTGTTCACGCAACGACGGGGTTTCCGCATATTACTGTCAAAGAAGGAGGGGTTATGAATGCAAGAAAACTGAGGAAAGTCTTGTTTGTCCTGTGCGCTCAGGCCATGGCGCTCTCTTTGCTTATAGGGCTTTTCGGCGCAAAGACTGCGGCGGCGGCCGGGAAGGAGATCTTGCTCGGCAACGTACTTCCCATGTCCGGTCCCCTTAAGACAGGGGGAGAGGGGCTCGACGAGCGGCTCGGAGCTCGCCGTCTCCGAGATCAATGCGGCCGGAGGGGTGCTGGGAAGACCGTTGAAGCTGATCACCCGCGACGACGAGGTGAGGCCGTCCACCGGTCTAAAAATGATCCAGGAACTCTACGAAGTTCATGGGGTGAGCTCTTTCTCGGCGGGATGAGCAGCGGAGTGGTGCTCGCTCTCGCTCCTCAAATAGAGAAGCTCAATTCCGTGTTCGTCGTCACCGGCGCTGCCAGCGCCGATATTACGGGCAGCAAGCTCAACCCGAGGATCTTCCGCATCGGCTACGACAACGCCACCGGCAATTTCGCGCTCTCCGACCTGATGCACAAGGAGTACCCGGACGTGCACAAGTGGGCGGGGATAAATCCCGACTACGCATGGGGCAGGAGCTGTTGGCGGTTCTTCGTTCAGGGGTATAAGGCGATAGACCCGAAATTTGCCGTAACGGCCGAGTGTTGGCCCCCTTTTGGATCGGGCGGCGGATACGGACCGCACGTCGCCGCAGTGATCGATTCGGGAGCGGAGGGGCTCTATTCCTCCTGCATAGGCACTACCGACGTGGCGGCCCTCATTCGCGAGGGCAAGGCTTACGGACTCTTTGACAAAATAAAAGTGTTCACCCTCAGCCATACGGATTTTGCGGACCCGGCAGCAATCGGAAAAGACATGGTGAGCTACTGGTCCACGTCCCCATACTACACGGGCGCGTACACCAGTGCAAAAGCAAAGTCTTTTCAAAGGAAAATGGAAGAGAAATTGGGCAAGGAGAAGTTTTTTGAGGTCCAGGGCCATGCGGCAAACGGCTACGACGCTGTTTACGCGTACAGGGCGGCTATCGAGAAAGCGAAGACCGATGACCCTGCTGCGGTTGCGAAGGCTCTCGAGGGGATCAGCATCGGCTCCCCTGTCGGCGCCAAGACGATAAGGGCCGGAGACCACCAGGCCTATTACCCTCTTGCCTTCTTCCATTTTGCGGCCGACGCAAGAGACCAGAGGGGATGGAAGATCGACAAACAACTTGTGGTAGACGGCGCCAAGTACGCGGCGCCAGTCGAGGAGAGGCTGAAGTTCGAATAAGGAATTCGTCTCTCTCGCCCGGCCCAAAGCTACGCGGCCAAGCGCCGCCGACCGGGTGAGAGAGATGGAATCGCCGCAGCGCATCTTTGCCCCGCACGATTCGCGAACGAAAAATGTTGCGCCCGGCGGCATTATGATATATAAAAAGGGGTAGTGAAAAGCTTCGCCCTCTTATTTCTCCTGCTGTTGCCGGTCTCCGCGTTTGCGTCGGCGATCTCCGCCGATTCCTACCTGCTGGTCGAGAAGGACTCCTTTGCCGTGATTGCAGGCAAAGATTATCACCGTCCCCTGCCGCCGGCGAGCACGACCAAAGTGATGACCGCCATACTCGCCCTCGAAAAACTCGATGAAGAGCAGAGCATTGTGCCGACGAAAAGGGTGCTCTCGATCCCTGCCTCGAAGCTGAGTCTTTTTCCCGGCAGACCTTACAAGGCTATCGATCTGATCGAGGGGGCCATGGTAGAGTCGGCAAACGACGCGGCCTACTCCCTCTCGGTGGCCATAGGGGGAAGCGAAGAGAGATTCGCGGAAATGATGAACGAGAAGGCGAAGGAAATAGGCGCATTGGACAGTCATTTCGAGAATGCCTCGGGCCTCTACATGCCCGGCCATCGCACGTCTTGCTGGGATCTCGCCCTCATCTTTCGTTATGCCCTGGAAAACAAGAGATTTCAGGAAATAATCGGCACGAAATACTTCTGCTTCAACAGAGGCGACGCGGATGTAACATATATGAACCACAACCGCCTCCTCTTTTGTTTTGCGCCGTCAATAGGGGGAAAGACCGGGTTTACCCATGCCTCGCGGCATTGCTACGTGGGCGCCTTTGAAAAGGACGGAAAGACCTATATTCTTTCCATCCTTGGAAGCCGGGACCTGTGGACAGACGCGGTCGACATTTTGCAGCAGATATACACGGAGGTGCCTACCCAACGGGCGATATCGCTGGTGAAGGCGAGCAACGTCGCCGTCTCTTCGTACGCTTCTTACAAGACTGGGGAGAAAAAGATCGCCCTCGCCTCCTACGGGGTGAAGAAAGCGAAGAAAAGCCTTTCGGCAAAAAGGAAGCTCAGAAGATTAAGGAGAGGGAAGCGCCTCAGGCATAAAAGAGTTTGATGAAGCCCAGACACGTCATAGCGCTGCTCGTCCTCCTCTTTTTCCCCCTCCGGGCCTGGGGGCTATCGCTCGATGAAGAAAGCAAATACGGCCGGGAAGCGTACGCCCAGATAGCGGGTTCCGCGAAGCTCTATTCCGACCCTTACGTCTGCATCCAAATGGCGATCATCAAGAGTAGGCTCGAGGCGGCCGTCGATGAGCCTTTCCCCATAAAGCTGAGCATCATAGACAGCTCCACCCTCGACGCCTTTGCCATGGTCGGCGGATACGTTTTCATAACGAGCGGGATCCTGGAGCAGGCCGACAACGAAGAGGAGATCGCCGGCGTGCTCGGCCACGAGTTCTCCCACGTGATGAGGCGCCACATCGCAAAAGAGCTTGAAAAGGAGAAATTCCTTAACTGGGGCATGCTGGGCTCGATGCTCCTCGCCATGCTCATCCCCTCCGGCGCGGGAAAGGCCGCCGTAATGACAGCGGGGCTGGGAGGGGGCGAGGCCGTGGCGCTCAAATATTCGAGAGAGAATGAGCTGGAGGCCGACAAATTCGGGGTGGAGAGGTGTGAGAAAGCCGGCTACAACGGGGCCGGGAGCGCGGAGTTCCTTAAAAAAATCGCCGCTTCCGCTGACGAGAAACAGATGCCTCAATATCTGCTCACTCACCCCTATTCGGAAGACAGGGTGTTCAGGATACAGCAATTGGCGTCGCCCATGAAGACCAGGCTGGACGTGTCGTTCTTTCCTTTCGTCGTGGCGAGGGCGCGCATCTTAAGCGGGCCGCTCGGCGCCCAGAATGAAGACATATGGCTGAAGAAATATGAGAGAGAGCCGAAAGATCCGGTCAGCGTCTACGGCGCGGCGCTCGTCCATTCATTGAAAGGAGATACGGACGGGGCGATCGCCCTTGTGAAGGCCCTCGATTCTCCCTATGCGCCGCTGTTCATGGGCGAGTTCCTGGTCGCCGGCCGCCGTTTCAAGGAGGCCGTTGCCGTGCTCGGCGCCGAGGATCACCCCGTGGCGAGGTATTTCCTTGCCAAGGCGTACGAGGGCCAGGGCAACCTTGCAACGGCCGGCCAGATATTGAAGGAGTTGACGCCCTATGCCGGGACCTTTCCCGAGGTCTACCAGAGGATGGGGATGGTCCTTGGAAGACAGGGCAACGAAGCCGGAGGGTATGAGTATCTGGGCCGCTATTACCTTGAGATGGGCAGATATCAGCCGGCCAAGGTCAACCTTGAAAAGGCCGTCTCGAAATACGGCATCAACTCGCCGGAGGCAGAGGAAATCCTGAAGATCCTCGATGCCATTAAACCGGACAAGGAGAAGAAGAAAGAAAAGCAATCTTCCCAACACACTTCGCTGGAATAACTCCCGCCCGGGCGTCCTTTCGCGTTTCGCGCTTCCCCTCGGATACGCGAAGGAATTTTTAAACATAAAAAACAGGGTCTACGCCTACCTAAACGAGGCCTCATTTCCCTTCTATATCTTTCATTTCCTGCCTATCACGGTGGTCGCCTATTTCATTGCGAGGGCGAATGCCAATGTTTGGCTCAAGTACATTCTCCTGGTTGTCGCAGCCTATCCCGGCACTCTTGGGCTCTACGAGATCGTAAGACGAATCCCCTATATCAGGATTGTTTTTGGGATAAAAGCGAAGGCCCGAGTCGGGAGCGCCCTCTGACTTTCCGTTGAGGGCAGAGAAGAGGCGTTTGTTGCGCCCTCTATCGCGAGGGCCGGCCTGCCGCCGCGTCGGCTTAACGGGTCAAAGAATGCGCCTGAAGTGCGAGAGATTGCGCCTCCAATAGGCCGCATCGATGCTGTCGACGGTGACGCCCCTCGATTTGGAGGCATGGATAAACTCCACCCGGTTGATCATGATTCCCACGTGCAGGTCTCGCTTTATGCGGAAAACGACCAGATCGCCCGGGGCGACGTCGTCGCCCCCTATCTCGTAGCCTATCTTCTCAAGCCCGTCCGTCGAGACGGGCACTTTCATGCCGAACTGTCCATAGACGTAATAGACAAAACCGCTGCAATCGAAGGCATCGGGTCCTCTGGCCGCATTTCCGTACGGCTTGCCGAGGAGCGTCGCCGCGTAGCGGATAATATCGCCGGACATCCGCGCGGCCGGGGCCGGCTCCCCGGTCCTTATCGCTCTCGGAGCGCAGCCGAAGGCGGGCAATAGCGACAAACCTATCACGAGACTCACGAAAAACCTTATGTCTTTCGTCGACCTCCGCCGGTCCCGTATCACCCGTGCGCTCGCAGCACCTCAAAAACACTCTTGAAAGAACCCTTGTACAGGGCATGGTGGAGAAAGGGAAGCGCTTTTTCGCTCGGGTGATAACCGATAGCCACGCCCGCTTCCTCGAACATTCCCCGGTCGCCCTCGCCGTCTCCCACAGCCGCCGACTCTTCCTTTTTCAGGCCCCTGTCGCCCAAGACCTTCTTCACCCAATAGCCTTTATGCCGGAGCTCGCACAATGGTCGCTCCTGAGCAGCGGCGCGCTTTTCACGGCCGCCCTTCGGCGCTCCGGCGCCCTCGGGCGCCATGTCGTGGGCTACGCTAATCCTGATGTCGCCGGTCAGCACCCCTTTGTCCGCCACCAGCTCATTCGCGACGGCAAACGACATGCCCAGCTCGTTTTTTACCCTCTCCACGAGAAGGGAGAGGCCCGTCGACAGCACTGCCGTAAAGACGCCCTCGTTTCTAAGGCCTTGGATCGTCTCTCTCACTCCGTCGTGGTAGGGGATTTCCCTCACTATCTCAAGAACGCTCTTTTCGGTCACGCCCTTCCACAACAAGGCATCCCTCCGGCAGAACTCGATATAGTCGATCTTCCCCGCGCGAAAGAGCCGCTGAAACTTATCAGCGTTCCTGTCCCAAAGGCCGAGTCTTTCGTGTACATACTGCCAACTGCTCCTGACGGGGGTCAGGGTTCCGTCACAGTCGAAAAAAACGATGCGCAGGCCCATGCTGTCCTTATAACACGTAGCCGCCAGAAAAAAAGAGTATTTTTTGCGAGGCCGTTGTCTCAAATTACCTATCGGTCCGCTCTTATGATAATATTGATGGACGCCTGTGAGCCAATGATGGAAGGAAAACCCGCCTCCGACCCCTTGCCGCACCGGATAAAGGAGTATTATCTGGGTTCTCGCGACGACCTCGTCCGCCTTATCCCGGCCGGAACCAGGAAGATCCTCGAGATAGGATGCGCCGCAGGCATGACCGGCAAGACCCTGAAGGAGCTTGGATTCAAAGAAGTAGTGGGCGTAGAGCTTAAGGAAGACGTGGCCCGGGATGCGCAAGCCTTTTACGACCGGGTCATTATCGGCGACGTTGAAAAGATTCGGCTCCCTTATGAGAAAGGGTACTTTGACTGCATCCTCTACGGCGACGTCCTCGAACACCTGATCGACCCATGGAGGCTCTTGAGAGAGCACAACCTGCTGCTCGGTCAGGGGGGCGCCATTATTTGCAGCATCCCCAATGTGCGTCATTATAAGAACACAAAGAAACTACTCATCAGAGGGGAATGGGAGTACCGGGAGAGGGGCATTCTCGACAGGACGCACCTGCGCTTCTTCACGGTTAAATCAATACGGGCGATGGTTGGAGATGCGGGGTTCGAGATTACCACCATGATCAAAAGGCCATCCGGCGCCAAGTGGTTGAAGTGGCTGAACCTGGCGCTGCATAATAGCCTCATCGACCACCTGGTGTTGCAGTATGTGCTTGTGGCGGTAAAAAGGCGAGAAGCGATCAATGACGGGACTCGATGAGGACCCCCTCAGAGAGGCCCTGGAAAAGATCCCTGCCTCCGCCGTCTTGTAAGAAAGCAGGGAATTGCGAGGCCAACCTCTGTATGCAAGACAGAACATATAGTATAGGCGCCGCCGAAGCCTCAACTCAAAACTTGACAAAGCCTCATTTGAAGATGCCGCCACATAGGTGAACGAGGCAAGGGAGTTTTTTAGCGGATCAAGACAAAACTGGCGGGGTGACTACCGCCGAAAATGACCAGGCCCGCCGCTCGTCATCGTAGGGCGCTTCCTTAACGAAGCACTCCTTGCCCAGGATCATCGTGGAGCGCCCTTCGCCGTACCGCGGCCATGTGCCGAGTCCCTCGCAACTCGGATCCCCTGTTCTCGCAAAGGCGATCCACCCGTCCTGCATATTCCGGGAAAGCCTATCCGCCTCGGCCCCTTTTCCACAGAAGACGTCGTCGTAGGTCCCGAAGACAAAGCCTAAATCCAGGGCATGGCACGCACCGAGGGCGCCGCCCAATGCGGGCGACGTCCACGTGAAAAGGTAGTTGTAGACCGGCATCCCGTGACGCTGATGCGACTCGGCCATGCGAAGAGCGGGCATCCGAAACATGAAATCACTCAGAATGGCCGATAGAAGTTCAAACCGGCTTGTCCCATCCCCGCGCCTCGTCCTCGCGTCATGGTACGCCTTTACGATATCCGGCTCATAGGCCGATGCCAGAAAAAATTTGAGGCGCTCGGCCATCATGGCATCATCCAGTCTGGAACCGTCGGGGTCCATAACACCGAAGAGCTTCCATTCTTCGAGGTTTGTCCCGATCAAGAGCGGTATCTGAGCTGCAGAACCCTGCCGAACGGCATCGAGGGGCGAAAGAGGAAGAATCTTTCCGTCGACGGCGGGCGTCGTCGCGGTAATCCTCACCGGTTCCCCAGGACCCGCCGTGCTCATCCTCAGCTCCATCTCAACCGCGAGGAGCTTCTCCACCGGGAGCGCCGCCAAGGCATCTCTGTCCGAGGGGTCTATGCCGAGCGCCTCAATGAGGCGTTCAGCGGCCTTCGCTTCCGCATCTGCGGGAGGCACGGTGACGCCGCTCTGGAGAATGGCCTTATGGAAGAGCCCGCGGGCCGCCGGCATTGCGAGGAGACACCCGATGCTCATACCCCCCGCTGATTCCCCAAAGACGGTGACGTTGGCGGGATCGCCCCCAAAGGCCGCGATATTGTCGCGAACCCATTGCAGCGCCGAGACTTGATCGAGGAGACCCTCATTGCCCGTTGCGGGGACTCTGCCTCCGGTCACCCCATCGAGGTTGAGAAAACCGAAGACCCCGAGACGATAGTTGATCGTAACCACGACCACATTCCCCCGCGACGAGAGCAACCGGCCGTCGAAGAATGGCTGCGAGCCCGAGCCCATGGTGAAGGCGCCGCCGTGAATCCAGACGAGAACGGGCCTTCGGCCATCGTCAAGCGCAGGGCTCCAGACGTTGAGATAGAGACAATCTTCATCCTGAGACTCCAGCACGTGGAGCACATCGAGTATGCCCGCTGGGGGCGGCGCCTGCGGGGCGACCCTTGCAAACTCGAAGGCATTACGAACACCGACCCACGGCTTCACGGGCGCCGGGGCCGCCCACCGGCGCTTTAAGACAGGAGGAGCGGCATAGGGTATGCCTTTGAACACGTATAGTCCGTCCTGGCAGCGACCTTCTATTTTTCCCGAAATGGTCTCAACCACCGCCTTCACGTTCCCATCCATAGGCTGCTCCTTGATCGCCTGTCTGACGCGGCCCCGCCTCCCACTGTGCGCAGCTTCTCTTCCAACCTGGGCGCATCCATAATACCAGACGCGTCATTGAAACATCAAGCCAAAAAAGCACGGGATTCACCTGCCCGCCGATACTCGGAAGTGAGGTCGGGGGCGTAATTGGGAAGGACGGGGGGACACCCTTCAGGGGAAGGACGGGGGGACACCCTTCAGTTCTTCAGTTTTGTCGCTGAGAGTGAATATCTGAAAGGCGTCCCTAAAGGCCCCTCGGTATCGGCGCCCTTGACTTTATCTGATCGGCCGGTCTAAGGCTTTACCCAGGGCGTCGAAATTCATCCACTTATCGAGGAGGGCCACGAAGTGTTCGACCTTCTTCTGCTGCTGGAAGCGGGTCCTACCAAAGAAGTTCTCGATAGTCTGTATGGCCTTGAGTGTGTCATATCGGGTAAGTATAATTGGGACGCGCCGTTCCTCGGCAAGACCAATGATGATCGGGCTTGGGCGCAGATCGCCGGTGAGGATCAGGCACCGGGTAGAAGTCTCAAGCGCGACCAACTGGATATCGACCCTGTCGCCGCCAGTGACCACCGCTTTGTTCGATGCGCGGCGGAAATAGGTGAGAGCGCCTTCCACGTTCATGGCACCGACCATCAGGGTCTCTACCAGGTCGTCAAGGGCATTGTCGCAGCAGAGGATTTCACCGCCCAGTCCTTCCAACAATTCCCGGACGCTCACGGACAGGAGCAGTTTTTCCTTGGGCAGGTTTGCGAAGATGGGCACGCCGAGGCGCTCCAGGAACGGTTTGACTTTCTCTTCGGCGTACGTAATGCGGTGTGGGAAGACGGCGTTGATCACCCCCCCCATCATTGATGTTCCGAGTAGCATTTGAGCAACGAGGAGATCATCTATGACCTGAGCCGTATCGACGTAAGGGACGACAACGAGGGCCGACGCGCCCAAGAGCTCAGCAATCCGGAATGCGGTCAAATTGATCATGCGGCCTTCGCGCAGGCTGTTGCCGCCCTCCAGGATCACCGCGTCTCTGTCCTGTGCGACGGCCCGGTATGCCTCGATCACCCTGGTCTCGAAATGGCGCGTGTCGCCGCCCTCAACGACGGCTTTTACCTCGTCCGGACTCATCAGAACGGGGGCCATGGATTCCAAAGGGTCGGACAGATTAAGGGTCGATCTGATGAACAGGGCGTCCTCGTCCACGGCCCGGCCGTCGACGATGTGGATCGTGGTGCTCACTGGCTTCATATAACCCACCGTGCGCCCTGTGCGTTGAAACCAGCGCATGAGGCCTATACAGAGCGCTGTTTTGCCCGCGAGTTTTTCGGTTGATGCGACGTAGATCGTTATGGCCATTACCACTACCTCCTCGGCTGCCCGACGTGGGCCTCTGCCCGATGCATCAGATCCCAGGCGTATTATGCGCAAGCACTATTCTCATATCGATGCCCACGACGCCCTTTCCCTCTTCAAAAACAGTCAAAGGGTTGATATCCATTTCCACGATCTCCCGAAAATCGGTGACCAACTGAGACACCCTGAGCAGGGCGTCCTCAAGCGCCGGCAAATCAGCGCGCGCCTCTCCCCGGACACCGAGGAGCAGCTTGTAAGACCTCATTTCCCGCATCATCTCGGCAGCCTCTTGACGGGAGAAAGGGGCGACACGGAATGCCACGTCCTTCAGGGTCTCCACATAGATACCCCCGAGCCCGAGCATCACAAGCGGGCCGAACTGCGGGTCACGGTTCATGCCTATGATGACCTCTTTGCCGCCATGCACCTCCTGCTGCACCAGGCAGCCCCGGATATCCGCATCGGGCATGTAGCGGGAGGCGCGAAAGGTGAGCAGGTCGAAGGAGTCGCGCACGTCGGCCGCGTTTTGTATATTGAGTCTCACGCCGCCGATATCGGTCTTGTGCAATATGTCGGGTGAGGCTATCTTCATTACCACGGGGAACCCGATCTCGCTCGCGTATTTTACCGCTTCCCCTGCTGTCTCGCACAACCGCGAATTCGGCACGGGAATACCGTAGACTTCCATAATGGCCCGTGACTCGGCATCGCCCATTTTCAGCCGCCCTTCCGCCCGCACTGTTTTGAAGATCTCCGCCACACGGTCGCGGTCCACGTCAAAATGTTCGAATGTGGGGAGGGGATCTGCTTTGCCACTGCCGCTGTTTCACCATGACGGCAAGCGCGCCCACCGCCCGCTCAGGCACGATATAGTTGGGTACATTGTGGTCAGTAAGGGTCCTGACGGCGTTCCGGATCGAGGCTTCTCCCATAAAGCAGGCGAGCACGGGGATGCTCCTGCCTCTTCGCCGCGTCCGCAACCGCCTCTGCCACTTCATCGATCCGCGTGGAGAACTGCGGCGTAAGGATGACAATGAGAGCGCCCACGTTCGGATCCGAGAGGACAAGGTTGAGGGTGGATTTATAACGGTCGGTTGTGGCATCCCCAAGCAAATCGACCGGATTGCGCACGCTTGCCGCCGGTGGAAGGGCGCGCTGCAATTCATCCATGGTCTTTTTGTCTAATGAGGCCATGCTCAACCCTGCGCGCTCGATTGCGTCGGTCGCCATGATGCCCGGCCCTCCGGCGTTGGTGATAATCGCGACCGAGCCGTTCTTTGGCAGGGGCTGGCGCGCCAGCGCCACGCCAAACTCGAAGAGCTGGCCTATCGACCCGGCACGGATAACACCCGCCTGCTTGAAGGCGGCTTCATAAGCCCGCTCGCTGCCGGCCATGGAGCCTGTATGGCTGCTCACGGCCCGGGAGCCGCCGCTCGTGACGCCTGCCTTTATGGCAACGATCGGCTTTTTCTTCGTGAACTCCCTCGCGACCTGAATGAAGCTGGGCCCGTCGGAAATGCCTTCGAGGTAGGCGAGCACCACGTTTACCTGTGGGGACCCGGCCCACGCGCTCAAAAAATCTATTTCGCTTAGGTCCGCCTTGTTGCCCAGGCTCACCAGCGAGGCAAAGCCGACGCGCTCGGCGATTGCAATGTCGAGGACCGAGGTGCACAGGGCGCCGGATTGAGACAGGAAGGCGATCTTGCCTTTGGGCGGCATGCCCGCGGCGAAGGTGGCATTGAGCGGAGTGAATGTATCGATGAGGCCGAGGCAGTTGGGTCCAAGCACCGGCATATGGTACCGCCCGGCGATTTCGGCGATCGCGCGCTCGGCTCTCAATCCCTCGGCGCCTGTTTCGCGGAAGCCGGCAGATATGATGATGGCCGCACGTACACCCCGCTTACCGCACTGCTCCAAGGTGTCGGGGACCCGCGAGCCGGGAATGGCGATCAACGCCAGATCGATGGAACCTTCGACGCCATCGATGCTTTTGTAGCAAGAAAGCCCGAGAATCTGGTCCTTTCCAGGGTTGATGGGATAGATCCTCCCACTGAATTTGCTCTTGATAATGTTGTAGAGGATGGCGTAGCCCGGCTTATCCTCGTTATCGCTCGCGCCGATTACCGCGACGGAGGCGGGGGAGAAGAGGGCCTCAAGGTTTTTAGCGGCCATACAAATCCCGCCTCGTCATGGTAAACAGCTCTCTTAGGGTGAAGGCAGCAGCAATTAGGCTGACTTAATTATATTCGTAATAACGTGTCTCCGCAACCAAGAGCCCTGGTCCGTGTTGCGGCTTTCATCCCGTAAGTGCGCCATGACGTGGTGCATTTCGTATACATGCATTACTTGCTCGTTCTCGACCGGCACAAGAGTGCCCTGTACCGATGAGGAGATCGGATAGAAGGGGTCCGCGAAGCTCTGCCGGGTTCCACCGGCTAAGGGTTATCATCAGCAGAGCGGACTGAAAGGCGCGAAATTAACCCGGCCGCCGGGAAAACATCTATTTTTTAGACCGCGGAAGCCTTATACTACCATGATGCCCGTGCTCGATTGCCATACGCACATATTCCCACCCGAGGCGATACGGCGCAGGGAGAGGATCGCGGGCGACGATAAAGGATTTGCCGCGATCTACGGCGACGGCCGCGCCAGGATGGTCGACGCCGAGGGTCTCGCCGAGTATATGGACCGGGAGGGCGTCGATCTGGCGGCAGCCGGCTGTTTTCCCTTCAGGGACGCCAGCCTCCTTCGCCTTGCGAACGATTATGTGCTCGACGCCGCAAAAAAAGACAGGAGGATCATGCCCTTCATCCTTGTCGACAGGTACGATGAGGCAAAGGCCCTGGACGAGGCCAGGCGCTGCTTCGAGCTGGGGGCGGCCGGCGTGGGGGAGATAGCCTGGTACGATGCGCCTTTCGGCGCATCCGAGCGAAAAAACCTGGACGCCCTCGCTGCATATATGGAGCAGACGGGCATGGCGCTCCTGATGCATTTGAACGAGCCCGTGGGGCATCGTTATCCGGGCAAGACAGAGGCCGACTTCCGCGAGGTGGCAACTTTTGTAGAGGCCCACCCGTCTCTCAAGATCATACTCGCCCACCTGGGAGGGGGATTGTGCTTCTATGAGCTGATGCCGGAGATCCGCAAAGCCTTTGCCCTCGTGAGCTATGATCTTGCCGCCTCACCTTTCCTTTACTCGGACGACCTGTACCGGTTCGCCGCGACGTTCCTCCCGGACAAAGTGCTCTTCGGCTCCGATTACCCCCTTCTGGCTTTAAGCCGCTACAAACCGCTGTTGGACGGGCTCGAAGAGCGGGTCAGGGAAAAGTTCCTTTGGGGCAACGGGAGTCGGTTTTTTGGGGACCGATCGGGATGATCCCACGGAGTAAGCTTATGATCGTCGAATGGGACCCGGCAAGGCCCAAGAAGAAGACAACCGCCCTCATCAAGGAGAGCCTGGAAAACGGATTTATCATCAGCTACCCGACCGATACCTTCTACGGCCTGGGGTGCGACCTTTTCAACACGAAAGCGATAAGGACCCTATACGCGATGCGGGGCCTGAGCGAGAAAAGACCGCTAAGCATTATTTTCAAGGACATCAAGGACATAAGCGAGTACGCCGTCCTTACCGATTTCGCCTTCCGGATATTGAAGAGCATGCTTCCCGGGGCTTATACGTTTATCCTGAGAGCAAAAAGGGCGGTGCCGAGACTTCTTCAGACGGCGAAGAAGGAACTGGGGGTCAGGATGCCCGATCATGCCATCCCCAGGGCGCTTGTCGATTTGCTGGGGAGGCCCATCATCAATACCACTGCAAAATCGGCTGGACTCGTTGCCGCGTCCGACCCGAGGGAGATCGAGCGATATTTCAAGAAACAGTTGGCCTTCGTGATCGACGGCGGCATCATAGCGGGCGAGCCGTCGACCGTCATAAGCCTCGTCGACGACAGGGTGCAAATCCTGAGGGAAGGAAAAGGCCCCCTTACAGATTCTTCTTCGGGGCTAGTCTCCCCGCCCGCGAGGGTCTCTTCCATCTCCTCTTCGAACCCCTCGCCCAGCTCGTCGCCGAACTCGCTGCCCATTCTCTTCATCAGCTTTTCCATGGACCGCGGGTCGTTCTCGTCGAGGTCTCCCAGCTTGCCGGGATCGAGAAGGCTCTCCATCCTCCTCTCCTCGCTCCTGATCACGGCGACCCGGGAGAGGACCCGTCTCACGGCCGGCGACTCGCAGCGCTTGCAGCGGGGCTCGAATGCCTCGTCGGCCCGGAGGAGCAGAAACGACGAAGTTCTCTTACAGACATCACAATAGTATTCGTAAATCGGCATGCTAGAAGTTTATTTTTTTCGGTTTGATTTGTAAAGGCTTTAGGCTGTATTCTACTACTGCATCTTACTATATCTCTATCGCAGGCGGTGACCATGGCCAAGAAAGACTATTACGAGATTCTGGGCGTACAGAAAACGGCGTCGGAAGACGAGATGAAGAAAGCCTACCGGAAGCTGGCCCTGAAGTTTCACCCCGACAGGAACCCCGGAAACAAACAGGCGGAAGAACAGTTCAAGCAGATCAACGAGGCCTACGCGGTCCTGAGCGACAAGGACAAACGGAAGGAATACGATACGTACGGCATGGGCGGGTTCCAGCAGAAGTACACGCAGGAGGACATTTACCGGGGTTTCAATATAGGCGATCTTTACAAGGACCTCGGCTTCGGCACGGGAGACATCTTCAGCATGATCTTCGGCAGGCAGCCTGGCGGCGCCGGCGCCGGAAGAGAAACCGGAAGGGCGGGCAGAAGGGTATACGACTACGGCGATTTCGTCACCAGGGACCGGACGGCAGCCGGCGAGCTCGACCTGAATTACGAGTTGGAAATACCCTTTATGGATGCCATGAGGGGAGCGGAAAAGGTCCTTTCATTCAGCAGCGACCGAGGCTCTGAGGAGATCAAGGTGAAGATCCCGAAAGGCGTCGCCGCCGGTCAGAAATTGAGACTCCAGGGCAAAGGGAGCAGGGACCCACACACGGGCAGGACCGGCGACCTGTACATCACCGTAAAGGTTGCGGAGCATCCCGTATTCAAGAGGGTGGACAACGACCTCTACGTGAAAGTGGACGTGAAAATGACCGACGCCTTTCTCGGAGGGAGCGTGGAGGTGCCTACCATAGAAGGACCGAAGCGGATCAAAATCCCCGCCGGCATGCACAGGAACTCGAAAGTGCGCCTGAAGAACCTCGGCGTGCCGCAAATAGGCAAGCAGGCTGGAGGCGACGAGTATGTCGAGGTGGCCATCGAACCGCCCAGGAGGCTCACGGATAGACAGAAATCACTCCTGGAGGAACTGAGAAAGGAAGGACTGTAGCGGAAGCAAGCGATTCTCAACGGGACAACTGATGATATGGGAAAGGGCAGACCGCGGGCGCGGTCCGCCCGTTCTCTCTAAAGCTTGACTACATTTGCGGCTTTTGGACCTTTAGGGCTGTCGACTACGTCAAAGCTTACCGCCTGGCCCTCGGACAAGGATTTGAACCCTTCGTCCTGGATGGCAGTATAATGAACGAAGACGTCCCCGCCATCCTCCTTTGCAATGAATCCAAAACCCTTAGATGCGTTGAACCACTTCACGGTCCCCTTCGCCATACCCGAAATACCTCCTACGCGAAACTTGGAAGGCCCTGACCCTGCCAGGAAAAGCCGCAAAACAGTGTTCCGCGCATTGCGGCTTTAGACAGACACGCCCGAAACTTCGGCTATTATGATTGCACAGAATCGAGGAAAGATCAAATAATTTTCAGCGAGCGACGGGGGCCGCGAAGCCCGGCACGAGGAGCCAATTCACACCTAACCGGACCAGAAGATTGCAAATGCGTTTGCCCTGTTCGCCCTGCCGCTTTGCTATTGACAGCAAAGA
>CAVTDX010000008.1:0-17191 GCA_963733345.1 uncultured delta proteobacterium | reverse complement strand
GCGAGATGTGCCGGCGGATGCTGGAGGTCCGCCCCGACCTTCCCATCATTATAGTCACGGCCGGCCTGGAGCTGCCCCGCACCCTGGCAAAGGCGGCCCTATACGGCGTCGGGCAGGTGCTCCTCAAACCCGTGCTGAAGCAGGAGCTGCGCCGCGCCATGGAGAAGGCCTGGG
The DNA here is from genome assembly GCA_963733345.1 of uncultured delta proteobacterium. GTDB lineage: Bacteria > Desulfobacterota > Syntrophorhabdia > Syntrophorhabdales > WCHB1-27 > BOG-1155. Next base: position 17,017 of record CAVTDX010000008.1, on the reverse strand, counting down.
CGGAGAAGCGCGGGGCCGCACTGGTAGGCCCCTAAAGGGTCCCTCGCCTCAACTTTCGTTTGAAATCCTTGCCGAATCCTGCTATTAATTCATTAAGAGGCCGCCTTTAGCATGTGCAGGACGCTTTCTCTTTTGCTCTTGATCGCAACGTTTGCCGTCGCGGGGTGCGCTCACTCCCTGCCGGCGTCGGTGGGATCAGAGACCTCGAAGGTCCAGGCGTCGCCACAAGCGCGGGCGGAGTTTGAAAAGAAGGTCGTCGAGAGAATGAGGGAGGAAGAGGGGATCTTCGACGCGCTCGCCGGTAAGATGGACGAGTACCAGGATCTGCTGGCGGCCTGCGACGCCGTCTCGCCGGCCCCCGAAGACAGCGAGATCAAGGCTTCCTGCACGTTGCGGCTCGAGGCGATGAGGAAGGAGCTGAGCGACCTGAGCGATCTTCTCCGGGATGGACGCTAGGGGTTTTTGGATCTCTAGGCGTCGTGAGGAGTCCCGAAAAGGCAGCCCTTGTTGCAGAAACGGAGAATGAACATTATCTTCACTGTTTTCCTTCTCCTCCTTCCCTGCGCCTTCAGTTTGGGCGCCTGCGCCGCGCTCCCGGATGCCCGACTCCCCGCGTGCGGATCTCATAATAGCGACGATCCCCCGATCGGCCGCGAGGACGCCCAACGGGACCATGCGGCTCTTATGGAAGCCGTGGGCGGCAGTCCTCTCACTCAGGGGAACAGGGCGACCCTACTCATCGACGGGGAGGCGACCTACAGGGCCATGTTGAAAGCCCTTCGGGAGGCAAAAGATCACATCAACCTCGAGACTTACATCTTCAATGACGACGAGGTAGGAGATCAGTTTGCGGAGCTTCTGCTCAAGAAAAGGGCCGAAGGACTGGCCGTCAATCTTATCTATGACGGCGTCGGGTGCAGGAAAACGGCGAAGTCGTTTTTCAGGCGCCTTCGTTCGGCCGGGGTGAAGACGCTCGAGTTTAACCCCGTGAACCCGTCCGGGGCGGTCGGCGGGAAGTCTGTTTTTCACCGGACCCACCGTAAGCTTCTAATCATCGACGGGACGATAGCATTTACCGGCGGGATCAATATCGGAAGGGCTTATCTGAAATCCCGTCGCCGCGACGACGTAGTTTCGCCTCCGGAGGATTTCTGGCGCGACACGGACGTGATGGTGGAGGGACCGGCAGTCGCGGAGTTTCAAAAGCTGTTTTTCGCCACGTGGAAAAGCCAGGGCGGGCCCGCCCTCTCCGGGGGCGACTACTTTCCTGACCCGGGGCGGAAGGGCGGCCATGCGGTGCAGGTGGTGGGCAGCACGCGCGGCCCGATGAACAGATCGACGTATCTGATGTATGCAGCCGCCATAGCCTGCGCGAAAAAATCGGTGCATATCGTCCAATCATATTTCGCACCTGACCGGCCCTTGCTGGAAGCCCTCACCGATGCCTCGAGGCGGGGCGTGGACGTCCGGATCATTCTCCCCGGCAGCACCGACCACGCGGTCGTCAGGCGGGCGGGGAGGCAGCGCTATGGGCAGCTTCTCGGGGCGGGAGTCAGGGTCTACGAGCGCCAGGGCGCCATCCTTCATGCCAAGACCGCAGTGATCGACGGAGTCTGGTCGACGGTCGGCACGACAAACCTTGAGATGTGGAGTCTTGCCTACAACGACGAGATAAACGTTGTTGTCCTCGGACCCGAGTTCGGCGCCCTGATGGAAAAGAGCTTCGCCCACGACCTCCGGCAGTCGAAGGAGATCCTGCTGCAGGAATGGAATAAGAGGCCTCTTTCGGAGCGAGCCGGCGAGTTCTTTTCCAGTCTGCTGGCGCCCTGGCTGTGATCGCCCCCGCTTATTTCGGAAACCTTAAGGGCTCGCCATGCCGGCGAATAAGGCCGTCCCCTTGACGGAATTTAAGTCCTTAAGGTAAAATCGGGCATGACTTCGGCGACTCGAGCTTCCGCGACGCAATCCGGCCCACCTGCGAGCGCACGAAGGAATCCGTCACGGAACGCGCCGTGCAGCAGGGTCGCCGAACTCCCGGGATGTGTCCGGGCCAGGCAAGCGCCGGTGAAAAGATGATCTACCTGGACAACGCTGCGACCACCTTTCCGAAACCCGCCTCGGTCTTTAACCGGATGGTAGAGACGTACCTCAGGATGGGGGTCTCCCCGGGGAGGGGGAGTTACGATCTAGCTACGGAAGCGGAAGGCTATGTTGCAGACGTAAGAAAGAGGACGGCAAGGTTCTTTAAGGCGCCAGATCCCGACAGGGTCATTTTCACAAGCAATGCCACGGACGCTCTCAACATAGCCCTTCAAGGGATGCTCAAGCGGGGCGATCACGTCGTTTCTACCAGGCTGGAGCACAATTCCGTGCTGCGGCCTCTCTATCATCTGCGACTCAAAGGCATCATCGAATATGACCTTGCGCCCTTTGATGCAAGGGGTTTTGTTGACCCGGAAGAGATCGTCGCCGCAATCAAGCCTAACACCAGGCTCGTCGTCATGTCGCATGCTTCGAATGTGCTGGGGACGATCCAGCGGGTAAGCGAAATCGGCCGGCTCTGCGCGGCTCGCGGCGTGCCCTTGCTGATCGATGCGGCCCAGACGGCCGGCGCAATCCCCATCGACATGGGGGCATGGGATGTTGCGGGTATCGCCTTCACGGGCCACAAATCGATGCTCGGACCGACGGGCATCGGCGGGCTGATCCTGAGCCGGGAAGCGGATATAGAACCGATCCGGTTCGGCGGTACTGGAGTCGATTCCGAGAGCCTTTTGCACACTGAAACCTTTCCGTACAGGCTGGAATGCGGCACTCTCAACCTCCTGGGGATCATCGGGCTTTGCGAGGCCCTCGACTTTCTCGAGAAGGAGACCATCGAGTCGATCTGCAAACGGGAGATGGCCCTTCTCGCCAGGCTTCGCGAGGCCTTAAGCCGGGTCGACGGCATCCATTTTTACTGCGCGGATGATCTTACGGATCATGTCGGGCTTCTTACGGTGAATATAGAGGGCATGGACCCTGGAGAGGCCGGCGCTATTCTCGACGGGGATTTTGAGATCGCCGTGCGCGTCGGGCTTCACTGCGCGCCCCTCGTTCACGAGAGTCTCTCCACCTCTCCCCGTGGAGGCGTGCGCTTCAGCCTCGGGCCCTTCAACACGGAAGAAGACGTAGACCGGGCAGCCTTCGCCATGGCCGAGATCGGAAAGGCAAGAAACCGGCGCGGGTGACGCGAAGACCGTAATCCCCTGCGATTATTAGTCGGAAGAATGGCGGGGACGACGAGACTTGAACTCGCGGCCTCCGGCGTGACAGGCCGGCGTTATAACCAACTTAACTACGTCCCCGCTCTCTCTTTTTCGACTCGGGCGCGTTTTCGCGCGCGCATGAGATTTCGTCTCTATGGTAGGCGGAACAGGGTTCGAACCTGTGACCCCCGGCTTGTAAGGCCGATGCTCTCCCGCTGAGCTACCCGCCCCTCGTGCACTAGTTATAGCAAGTGCGCCGGCAAAAGTAAAGTGGAGTGGGGACACTCCTCTCGCCCCTTGTCTTTCGGAGGGGTGTCCCCCCAACCGCTTCCTAAGCGATCTCGGCTTCTTCCTCATAAATGAGGATCGGCTTCTCGTGATTGACGATGACCTCTTCGCTCACCACGCATTCCTTCACGTTGGCAATGGACGGCAGCTCGTACATCACATCGAGCATGACCTTTTCCATGATGGACCGCAGTCCCCGGGCCCCGGTCTTCTTTTTCATCGCCTCTCTGGCTATGCCGCGGATGGCGCCTTCCGTGAAGGTGAGCTTCACGTTCTCAAGCTCAAAAAGCTTTTTGTACTGTTTGACGATGGCGTTTCTGGGCTTCTTCAATATCTCGACCAGCACGTCCTCGGCAAGCTCTTCGAGCGTGGCCGTGATGGGCAGCCTGCCGATGAACTCCGGGATCAGCCCGTACTTCAGCAGGTCCTCAGGCTGGACTTCCTTGATAAGCTCGCCGTACATCTTGTCTCTTCCGCCTTCGACGTCCACGCCGAAACCGATGCCCTTTCTGCCGATCCTGTTCGCGATGATCGACTCGAGCCCGTGGAACGCGCCGCCGCAGATGAAGAGGATGTTTGTCGTGTCCACCTTGATATAGTCCTGCTGCGGATGCTTTCTGCCGCCCTTGGGAGGGACGTTGGCAACCGTCCCCTCGATGATTTTCAGGAGCGCCTGCTGCACCCCTTCGCCCGATACGTCGCGGGTGATGGAAGGGCTGTCCGTCTTTTTCGAGATCTTGTCTATTTCATCGATGTAGACGATGCCTTTTTCCGCCCTTTCAATATTGTAGTCCGCAGACTGGAGCAGGTTGAGTATGATGTTTTCGACGTCTTCGCCTACGTAGCCGGCCTCCGTCAGCGTCGTCGCGTCGGCGATGGTGAAAGGCACGTGGAGTATCCTCGCCAGGGTCTGGGCAAGCAGCGTTTTGCCTGAACCCGTCGGTCCGACGAGCAGAATATTGCTCTTCTGGATTTCCACGTCGTCGAAAGTCGTCTTCGATTCGATCCGCTTGTAGTGGTTGTAGACGGCGACGGAAAGCACTTTTTTCGCGAAATCCTGCCCTATCACATACTCGTCGAGTATCCTCCTGATCTCGTGAGGCTTCGGTATGGAAGTTTTTATATATTCGAACCTCTCCCGTTTCGCCTCTTCCTGAATGATCTCGTTGCACAACTCTATGCATTCGTCGCAGATGTAGACCATCGGGCCCGCAATCAGTTTCTTAACCTCGTCCTGACTCTTTCCACAGAAGGAACAATGGAGCTTCATTGTTCTCCCGTTGTTTTTTTTCATTACCGTCATGCTCTTTTCTCCACTATTTGATCTATTACGCCGTACTTGAGCGCCTGATCGGCAGTCATAAAGAAGTCTCTCTCCGTATCCTGCCTGATCCGCTCCATGTCCTGTCCCGTATGCTTAGTGAAAATTGTGTTGATCTCTTCCCGCATCCTCAATATCTCTCTCGCCTGGATGTCAATGTCCGTCGCCTGCCCCTGAACGCCTCCGAGGGGTTGGTGGATGAGCACCCGGGCGTGGGGAAGGGCGTACCGTTTCCCTTTGGCGCCGCCCGCAAGGAGCACGGCCCCCATGCTCGCGGCTTGTCCTATGCATATCGTGGCAATTTCCGGCTTCACATACTGCATTGTATCATAGATTGCGAGTCCGCTGGTAATGATGCCGCCGGGAGAATTGATATAGAGATAAATATCCTTCGCCGGATCTTCCGATTCGAGGAAGAGCAGCTGGGCGATGATCAGGTTCGCGACCAGATCGTCGACTCCCGTGCCTAGGAAAACTATCCGCTCCTTGAGCAGCCTTGAATAGATATCATAGGCCCGTTCCCCCCGCCCGTCCTTCTCAATGACCATGGGCACAAGGTTCATTCCTTCTCCTTTATCGCCGCCTTCTCCATGAGAAGGCCAATCGTCTTTTCGTGGATTATGCTTTCCTTGAGATTGGTCTTGAGATCATATTTATCGTAGAAATCTTTTATATAATCATAAGCCCTCTTCGTTTCCTCCGCAATTTTTTTGAGCCTTTCATCGACTTCCGCGTCCTCCGCCCGTATTCCTTCACGATCGGCGATCTTGGCGAGGATCATGCCCATCTTGATCCGCTTCTCAGCCTCCGGCTCGTACTCCTTTTGCAGGGCGGCGTTAAAGCTCCTCTCCTCCTCGCCGGTAAGAACTCCTGTCTTCATCCGGGACCGCGCCTCCTGAACGAGCGCCTCCGCGCGCCTCGCAAGCAGCCTCGCGGGCGCCGGAACATCCGTATTTGCAAGCAGAAAGGCCGCTATCTGCTCGGCGATCGCATTCTTTCTCTGCGCCGCTTTTGCCTTTTCCAGCTCCTTTATCACTTCAGACCGTAGTCTGTCCATATCCTCGAAACCGGCGTCTTTCGCGAACTCGTCGCCCATCTCCGGCAGTTTTTTTTCCTTGACTTCTTTCGCCAGCACCTTGAAGAGCAGGGTCTTCCCCGCTATCTCTTTATCGGGATAATCGGCGGGGAAGTTAATCTCCGTTTCCCTCTCCTCGCCTGCTTTCATGCCCGTCGCGACGTTCTCGAATTCCGGCGTCAGGTTAGAGCTGCCGAGATCCAGCGGGTAGGAATCCGACTTCACTCCCGGCACCTGTTTCCCATTGTGGAAAGCCTCATAGCGGATAATCACGATATCGCCCTTTCGGGCGGCCTGCCCAACAGGTCTGTCGACCAGCTCCGTGTGCGTCTCCCGCATGGCCTCGAGCCGTCCGGCCACGTCTTCGTCAGTCACCGCGACTCTCTCGGCCTCGACCTCTATGCCCTCGTACGTTGGAAGCTCGAATTCCGGCACGATTTCGCATTCCATTTTGTATCCGTACCGGTCGTGGTCTTCCAGGAACTCGATCCTGGGCTCGCTCACCGGCTTGACCCCTGCCTCGGCAAGGGCCTTCTCCATGGTGCGCTCCACCATTTTTCTCTTCAGCTCATCCTTGATGTACTCTTTATAGTACGCCTCTATCACCGATTTAGGGATTTTCCCCGGCCTGAAGCCTTTGATTTTTGCGCTTTTCTTCAGCTCTTGAAAGATGTCTTCCCGCAGGTCCTCGACCTCGGCTTCTCCCAGGATCACCTCGATATTCTTCCTGACCCTGTCCAGACTCTCTACTTCTGCTTTCATGCATCCTCCGCGATGTACCGAAAACGGGGAATCTTGATTTTGCGTGCGTGATTTTAGTATACCTGGAAAACGCGAGACTATCAAGCGCATCGGCCGCCCGGTCCTCGAAGAAGCGGCCGCCTGATGCGCTATCGTTCGCAAGGACGGCGCGCGACGCCCCTCTTGGCTTAGTTACGCGAAAACCCTCTGGAATTCAACCTATGCTTATGCTATGATTTGAATCGCAGCAATAACGAACACGCTGGCCGTAAGTTGCAGACGCAGCTCTTTTCGCTGAAAACGCCACATATGAAAGGCAGGAAAGCGCCATGGAGGAATAGACGATGAACACCACTGATTTCCTGAGCATCGCGACTGCCATCTGCCCGGAACGGGACTGCGTGGTCTTTGAAGGCAAGCGCTTCACCTATGCGAAGATCAACGACCGCGTGAATCAACTGGCTCATGCCCTCGACGCCCTCGGCGTGAAAAAGGGCGATAGGGTAGGGATGCTCGCCGTGAACGGCAATCACCACGTGGAAGCCTATTTTGCAACCGCTAAGCTGGGCGGCATCTTCGTCCCCCTCAATTACAGGGCCAGGGCGGAAGAACTGGAGTACATGATCGAGCGCGCCGAGATCAAAGCGCTCCTCGTCGGCAGCCGCTACGTGGACCTCGTTAGCAGCATCGCGGGCAAGCTGCCTAAGCTGCAAAAGGTCATCGACCTGGAGGCAAAGGATGAGGGGGGCTATGAAAGTTTAATCGCCGGCCAGTCCACAGACGAGACCGCGGCGGAGATCGCCGATGACGACACCACTATCCTCCTGTTCACTTCTGGCACGACGGGCAGGCCCAAAGCGGTGCCCCTGGGCCACGACGCCTTCGTCGTCTTTGTCCTGGAGAACGTGGAGCCTGCGAACCCGGATATCGAAGAGCGGAACATTCTCACCGTGCCCCTATATCACGTAGCCGGGATACAGGCTATGCTCCCTGCCATATACGGCGGCCGGACGCTTATCATGATGCGCCAGTTCGAGCTGAAGGAATGGATGGAGACTGTCCAGCGGGAGAAGGCCACCAGGGCGATGCTCGTACCGACGATGCTCAAGTGGATAGTCGACAGCCCGGACTTCGACAAGCATGATCTGTCGAGCCTTAGCGTTGTTACCTACGGCGCCGCTCCCATGCCCTTCGAGGTGATCAAGAAGGCGATCGAGATTATGCCGCGGGTGCAGTTCATCAACGGTTACGGTCAGACGGAAAGCGCCTCTACCCTGACGACCCTCGGTCCCGAGGACCACCGCATCGTGGGAACGGAGGAGGAGAAGCAGAAGAAGTGGAAACGACTGCGAAGCTCCATCGGCAAACCGCTTCCCGATGTCCGGATCAGGATCGTCGACGACGAAGGAAAAACCCTTCAGCCGAACATGCCGGGGGAAATCCTTGCGAAAGGTCCCCGCATCATGAAGGGCTACTGGGGCGATGCGCAGAAGACGGCCCAAACCATGACGACGGACGGGTGGCTGCGCACCGGCGACCTCGGCTACGTGGACGAGGAAGGCTATGTCTACCTGACGGGCCGGGCCGACGACCTCATTATTAGAGGGGGTGAGAACATCGCGCCGGAAGAAGTGGAAGAAGTCCTCAACGGCCATCCCAAAATAGCGGAGTCCAGCGTGATTGCCGTGCCCGACGCGGAATTCGGGCAGCAGCCTTTCGCGTGCTGCGTGCTCAAGGAAGGAGAGGCGTGCACGCCCGAAGAGGTGATGGAATTTTGCCGGCAGCGCATTGCGAGCTTTAAGAGACCGCGAGGCGTCGTTTTTCTCAAAGACCTGCCGAGAAACCCCATGGGCAAGATCTTGAGAAAGAAGCTCCGCGAAACATACGGGCAGGCTTGACCTAACGTGGCGATGCACGAGCGGGGAGGCTCCACGAGCTCGCTGATTAAGCGGTTGGGGGACACTCCTCTCGCCGCTTGTCTTTCGGAGGGGTGTCCCCCCTCCAGATTTATCGAGGGGGTGTTGAACCCCGATAACTGCACAAGGAGGATGAAGAAACAATGGCAAATCTGGTTGGAAAGCGGTACCAGTGTACGAAATGCGGCGCAGAGTGCATAGTGACGCGCGGCGGAGACGGCGCCGTCGCCTGCTGCGGAAAACCGATGGAGCTCAAGAAGTAAAAGGAGATAGGCTATGACCAAGCTGGGAAAGAGATACCGTTGCGAGACATGCGGGACGGAAGCGCTCTGCACAAAGGCAGGAGAAGGACAACTGGAGTGCTGCGGGAAAGAGATGGCGATCCAGGAGCCGAAACCGATCCCGTCGTCCGATTGATCGCAGGACACCATTTTAGCCTTTTACTTTTTCCTTCGGACGGCAGCTTGCAGATCGCGTACGGCCGCCTTTTTAGCGTTCCCGGACTCGCCTTTTTAAGGAGAACTTCCGGGAATGGGCCGCAAAGGTTCCGAGGCGGCGGGCAGTCCGTCTTTTCTTTCTAAAACCCCCTTGACAAAAAGCATGCCCCAAGTTTATTCTTTAGCGTTTTTTGAGCGATATCGATTGTCGGCGTCATGAGGTTATAAGTGCTTAAATCATTGCGGTTTCGCGCCATTCTCATAGCTGCCTTCCTGGTTATTTCGATCATCTACCTTGTGCCCAACTTGGTCGAGCTGGAAGGGGCTTGGAAAAAATATTTCCCGTCGGACAAGATACACCTCGGCCTCGACCTGAGAGGGGGCATGCATCTTCTCCTCGCCCTCGATACGAAAAAACTGATGGATAACATGCTTGACAGGAAGTTCAACCAGTTGAAGGACGGCATGATCCGCGAAGGCATCAGGTTCGTGGGACTCGACAAGCTGACGGACAGCATCTCCGTCGTCATTAAGGCCGACCAGCGTGAGAAGCTCTACAATCTTTTAGGCAAAGAGCTGCCCGACATGAAAGTCGTCGGGAGCAAGACCGAAGGGGACAACGCGACTCTTGACCTTGCTTATTCGGAAAAAGAGCTCGCCAATCTGAAAGATAATGCGATCCATCAGGCCCTCGAGACGATCAGGAACAGGATCGATCAATTCGGGGTCTCCGAGCCGAGCATCGAGACGCAGGGAGAGAACAACATCCTCGTGGAGCTTCCGGGCGTGAAGGACCCGGAAAGGGCGCTGGACCTTATCGGCAAGACCGCCCAGCTCGAATTCAAGCTCGTCGACGAGGAGAACGAGGCAAAAGCAGGCATCGGGGCTGTTCCGGAGGGCGACGAACTGCTCATGATGAAATCGAGGAACAGGGATACGGCAGTCACGACGACAACGCCCATACTCGTCAAGAAGGAGGCGCTCCTCACGGGAGATACGCTGACCGACGCGCGCGTGAGGATAGGGGGCGAATTTCACAACGAGCCCTACGTCGCCCTTGAATTCAACAGCGAAGGCTCGCGGATATTCGACAGGATTACGGGCGAGAACGTCGGCAAGCGGATCGCCATCGTCCTCGATAACGCCGTTTACTCGGCGCCCGTCGTCAGAGAAAGGATATCCGGCGGAAAGGCCTCCATTACGGGCGGCTTCACGCCGGATGAGGCAAAAGACCTGGCTATTGTGCTCCGGGCAGGCGCGTTGCCGGCCCCTGTTTCCGTGATCCAGAACATCACCATCGGTCCGACCCTCGGGGAGGACTCGATCAGAAAAGGAGTTCAGGCGGCAGTCCTGGGGGGCCTTCTGGTGATCGTTTTCATGGTCTTCTACTACCGGGCTTCGGGCATCGTGGCCGACATCGCCCTGTTTTTGAACCTCATCTTACTCCTCGGCGCTTTTACCGCCCTGAAGGCGACGATGACGCTCCCCGGCATTGCCGGCATCATCCTAACTATTGGAATGGGCGTCGACACCAATGTGCTTATCTTCGAGCGCATCCGCGAGGAGCTGCGCCTCGGCAAGACCGTGCGCGCGGCCGTCGACGGCGGATACTCGAAGGCGTGGGTCACGATCTTCGACGCCCACATCACGACGCTCATCACCACGTGCATCCTTTTCATTTTCGGCACCGGCCCAATAAAAGGCTTTGCCGTGACCCTCGCCATCGGCATCGTCATCAACCTCTTTACGGCCGTTTTCGGCTCAAAGACCATCTTTGACTGGATACTTGCGAAGTATAAACCGAGGAGCCTGAGCATTTGACGAAATTTCGAGAGATCACAAAGAAGACGCATATCGATTTCATGGGCATCAGGAACAAGATGTTCATCCTGTCCTCAATCCTTGTGCTCCTCGGCCTCTTTGGCTTCGTGATGGTCGCTTTGGGCAAGGCGAACTTGAGCGTCGACTTCACCGGCGGCACCGAGCTGCTCATAAGGTTTGCGGAACCGGTGCAGACAAGCAGCCTCAGAAGCGCATTGATAGGGGGCGGGATCGAGGACGTCCAGATCCAGGAAGTGACCGGGAAGAACGACTTTTTCCTCAAGACGAAGATGATGAATACAAGCTCGCAAAAAGTGCAGGATAAGATAGCGAGCATCATCTCTACCGCCCTGCCCGGCAAAGGCTTCCAGGTCCTGAGCAGCAACATGGTAGGCTCGAGCGTGGGGAAGACCCTGAAGAAGGATGCCATCATAGCCATAGCCCTTTCGCTCCTGGGCATCGTCATCTATATCGCCTGGAGGTTCAATTTCGTCTTCGGGGTCGCCGCCACCATCGCTACCTTTCACGATGTGCTCTCCCTTCTGGGCATATTCTTCCTGCTCCACCGGGAGATGAACATCCTTTTCATTACCGCCCTCCTCACCATCGCCGGCTATTCCCTGACCGATACGGTCGTCGTTTTCGACAGGATCAGAGAGAATATGGCGAAAATGAAATCGCGAGCCGATTTGTCGAAGGTGATAAACAACAGCATCAATGAGGTGTTGAGCAGGACGCTCATTACGTCCCTTACCGTGCTTTTGGTGATCGCGGCGCTCCTGGCCCTGGGAGGTCATGTGCTGTTTGATTTTTCTTTTGCCCTGTTCATCGGCGTGATGGTGGGCACCTATTCGTCGATTTTCGTGGCGAGCCCGCTCGTTTATTTGTGGAGGACAAAAGCCTGACGTCCGATCTCCTCCCCCGGCAGGCCAAGAGCCGCCCTTTCATGTGAGCGTTGAAATCTTTGTCCGCGGCCTTATCGCCGCTTGTTTGATGACGCTGCCTGAATGCACCCGAAACTTGAAGATACGTTAAGAGAAAAGGAAAGGGAGCTCAGACTCCACGAAAAATTCTTGGGGCTCGCGCGCCTCTGCGATGCGGAAGTCTTTCCCCGTTCGTCGGTCCCCCTTCGCGCGCACGTCGAATCGTTGAAACGCCTGGTCGAGCTTCTCGTGCCGGCGCCGAACGACCGCAGGAGCGAGATGTTCTCGGGTGAGTTGTTCGTCCTTTTGTGCGTCCTTTACCTCCACGACATAGGTGCCGCCGACTGGTACGGCTGGTCCGGCGCCGGGGAGATATTGCGCGTGATGGACGCACGGTCGAGGGCCCTCTTCCTGAACGCCGAAATCGCCGGACGGCTCGGCATTCCCATGAAGGCTATGGAGCTGGTCGACTCGCTGATCTTCTCGGTAAAAAAGATCCCGATGGAATGGGAGATCACGGACGGGGCAAGCAAGGCGATAATCCGGAACGGGCCGATGCTTGGTGCCCTCTTCGATTTTGCCCACCTTCTGTGGGACATCTCCACGGTCGATTCAGCCCATTCCGCGTTGAAGAGGGAACAGACCCGCGATCTTCGACCGACATGCGAGACGGCCCTCGCTATTGACAGCAGGGAAGGCATAATCTCCGTGACGTGCAAACCCAGGGGCCAGTATCAGGCCCACGTGCTCGACCGCGTCAGGGAGCATCTGGAGACGCGCTTCAACCGCTTCCGGGACGCGGTGAACGGCAGGCTCGGTTTTCAGTACAGGCAGATCGTCTGGGATATCGCGGACTGCGCCGACCGGCGCACTCCGCCGGATCGGCCCGGCTATGGGATCGCTCCCTTTCAGGGCGTTCCGTACCTCCGATTGGAGGAGGCGTCGCGGCTCTTGGACAAGCTGTTCCGATACCGGCACGTGATCGTCGTGGGGGACTTCTCCGCGGGAAAGACGACGATGATCACTTCCTTTGTGGTCCCCCAGCTTCGTTTCGTCTCACCCAACGTATTTTACGCGGAAATATGGGATCGCCCCGTTCACGAGATCAGGGAAATCATTGCGAAGGCCGGCATCATCCCTCCCGGCGCATCCGTCGATATCATCTCCATCTGCAAGAAGCTGCTCAAGGGCGGCCCTTGCTTCTTCATCATCGACGGTGCCGAGCGGCTAAAAAACGTGAATGTCGACGAGTGGGAAAAACTGGAAAGGTTTGTCGGGTTCTGCCTCGAACACGAAAACGCCTACCTTGCGGTCCTCGGCGACAGGGAGGAGTTTTTCTCGTGGTACAAGCCGTTCAAGGACATGAGCCTGTCGGCCGTCTTCGAAGCGGGCCCCGTCGGGCGTGTCGCGGCGCCGTCTCGCCCCTGGGAGGCCCTTCCCCGCGAGATAGTCAATGAAAAGGCTGAGGAGGCCCTCCGGGCGGCCGAGGACCGGGGCGAGCTTCGGGAAATCGTCTCGGTGTTGGCGGGCAGCGGCGCAAAAACGTTGAGCCGCTACAACCCGGAGGATATACGATTCGAAACGTTAATCCCGATAGAGAGGATATCAACTTGTCTCGAACTGCTTCAGGATAAGGGGATCGCTCGCAGGTACGAGACCTCGGGAAGAGCTTTCTGGGCCCTTTCGAGCCGCCAGCTCATGGCGCCCCTACATCAGTGCCTGGGGCTCGATGAATTTGCCGGTAAGAGAGAGGTGCGGGAGGCGCTCCGGCGCGCCGGAGAGGAAGGGTCGTTTCTCGACCCGGAGCGCCTTGACGTGATCGAGGACCTGCAAGACGGCATGATGTTCACGAAAAAGGAGACAGGACTGATACTGGGGAGCATGATCCTTCATGGGAGGGACTTGAGCCTTTTTCTGGACAAGGCCGAACGCGAGGTTCGCGGGTTCGATGGAGAGCCGATGCTGCCGCTTCTGGCGCGCGAGGAGGCCGAGGTCCGCATGGGGGCCTTAAGGCTGCTTGTCAGGGCAAGAGATGATGCGCTGATCAATCCCCTCCTCGCCCACCTGAGGAAAGAGACGGCGCCTGAGTTGCGAGACTTTCTCGTCGATGGCCTCGTCGGCGCCGGCAAGAGGAAAACCGTCGTGGCGTTGATGAGCGCCCTTGCCGAAATGGGGGACCGGGGTGAGCGAATCAAGGCGATCGACTCTATTTCCCGCCTGCCTGCGAGTAACGCGGTTAACCTGCTCTTGGAGATAGCGAACGTAGAGAAAGACCCGGAAATGATCGACAGGATCGACTATTGGCTGTCCAAGCTTGAAGAATAGCTGCTTCTGCCGTCGATTAGAGTACGTTGTCAGGCAAGGGGGGTCTTAACTCATGAAGATAGGCTGCTTTCAGTTGCGCGACCCTGTTCCGGAGTGCAATGAGCCCTACGTCCTGGCATGTCTTCGGCCCTGGATAGATGTCAACGGCGTGGGAAGCCTGGTCCTGAACGAACTGGAGATGCGATTGGGGGCTACGGAATTAGGGGCGCTGTCCAGACCGGGTCTCTTTTACGACTTCACACGATACCGTCCTATCATCGATCTCGAAGACGGCATTCGCGACCTGTCCGTTCCAAATACGCCAATTCACTATGCGAAAAGAGAAGGACAGAATGACGTCATCCTGATCCGTCTCCTCGAACCCCATGCCAATTCGGAGCTCTATGTCGATTCTGTCCTTAAGGTCCTCAAGACCCTTGGAGCGAAGAAATATATCCTTCTGGGCAGCATGCACGACATGGTGCCCCACACCAGACCCATAATGGTCAGCGGATACGGAATGGGCGAAGAAGCGCGTCGAGATGTGAGAAAAGCGGGCGCCCTGTCGATAGCGCATCACGGCCCCTCGACTATCCTGAACCTCATCACGAAAAAGGCGGCCGAGACGGGGATTGAGGCGATTGTCTTCATCGTCTCTCTGCCCCAGTATGTGGTGTTGGAGGAAGATTACCCGGGAAAAGTCAGGCTCATGGAAGTACTGAACATGCTTTACGGCATTCCTGTCGATAAAGAAGACTTCGAAAGGGCCCTGGAGCAGCGCAGGCTGATCAGCGAAAAACTGGATAATTCTCCGGAAGTCAAGAGAGTTCTGGTTCAGCTGGAAAGCGCATACGACGCACGGATCAAGGCGAGCGAGACAGAGGGAACGCCTCAACTGACCTCCGAGATGGAGGAAATCTTTTGGAGAATAATGGGAAAAGACATAGGGAAAGCATAGCGCCCTAAGAAAGGGCCCTAAAGTTCGAGGAGCGCTTTTCAAAATTCAAGACTAAACCAGCGTCCCTGCAGGCTTTACGTCAAATCTGCCCACCTGCATCAGGAATTGCCCCCGGCAGCTCAACCTTGAGGGGCCCGACGCGAAAGCGGTATAATTCGTGACAGCGTCAAGAAACGACAATACGCTCAAGTTCGTCACGAGGGCCCTGCGCCACCGAAATTACCGGCTTTTCTTTTCCGGGCAGGGACTCTCCCTAATGGAGAAAGCAGATGAGACACACGATCAAGAGCCGTTCCATCCTTTCTGCAGTGGTTGCTCTTCTGGCTTACGCCGTTCTCAGCGCGGGTTGCGCGAGCTCCGGCAAGCTAAGCCAGGCTGCCGCCGCGCCTGAGAGCCGCCCGGGCGCCCAGGCCGGCTATCTGCCGTCCGCAGGGCGCCCTAACATCCTTGTCCTGATCCCCCCTCCTCCCGCAGCAGACTCGGCCGCTTTGGCGGCCGACGAGGAGGTCAGCCGAAAGGCCCTCGCGCTACGGGGCACGCCTCGTTGGAAGCTGGCGACCGAGGACGCAGACCTGACGTTTCCACAGGCGGCCGGGACGTTCTCGTGTGCAGTGAACGCCCCGATAACGGAACACGAGACCCCGCATATTTATGCGCTGATGCGTCGAGCCTCTGTCGACGCTGGCCTTTCCACCTCTGCGGCCAAGGAATATTACCGCCGTCCTCGCCCGTTTATGGTAAACAAGGAGACCCACCTGCACTCCGGCCGAGGAAGACTCGTTGGCAAAGAGCGGCTCGTATCCCTCCGGCCATACCGCCGTCGGCTGGGCCTGGGCGCTCATACTGACCGAAATTGCCCCGGAGCGCGCCGATGCAATCCTCGCCCGCGGCCGCGCCTTTGGGATGAGCCGGGTGGTGTGCAACGTCCATTGGCAGAGCGACGTGACCGAGGGCCGTTTCATTGCAGCAGGCCTTGTCGCTCGACTGCATGCCGATGCCGCATTCCGCGCCGATCTGGAGGCCGCCAAACTCGAATTCGCGAGCGTTCGCGCCAAGGGCCTCAAGCCTCAACGCGATTGCGCCGCGGAAGACGCGGCAATGGGCGGATGGTAGCCGCCATGCTCCTTCTCCCATTTTTCCTGCGCTCCTTGACGTGAGGGCCGGCCGCGCTTCCTTTCGAATCGCATGCCCGATTTCCGACTCTACTTAAGTTTTCCGACCTGTCGCAACGGCGCATATCAAAATTATGAAGGATGCGTTAAGACTTCTTAAGGGTCTCCCTTGCCATGCGTTCAGGCGTGAGCCGGCGCCTTGGCTAAGATAAGCAGGGCCGTTGCAAGGGTGAGCCGGTCCCGTATTATAGTTGGAGGTTTGCCTCTGAGGGTGGTACAATGAATGGAGGCGAATCCGAGCCATGACCGAAATTCTCGAAGGAGGCAGGCATGGATGTATTCGAGGCGATAAAGGAAAGAAGGAGCGTCAGGGCCTATAAAGATAGGGACGTCGAGGAAGAGAAACTAAGGAAAATCCTGGAAGCGGCGCGCCTTTCCCCCTCTGCCAGCAACCGTCAGGAGTGGAAATTCATTGTCGTGAAAAACGCCGAAACAAGGGCAAGACTCGCGGGCGCCGCCTACGGCCAGCGGTTCATCGGCACGGCGCCTGTCGTCATCGTTGCCTGCGCCACGGAGGCCGAATCGATCATGATGTGCGGCCAGCCCACCCACACGGTCGATGTCTCGATCGCCTGCGCCTTTATGATCCTCGAGGCGCAGGAACAGGGGATCGGCGCCTGCTGGGTAGGGGCCTTCAACGAGGGCGAGGTTAAAAAAATCCTTGCCATTCCCGACCATATGCGGGTAGTGACGATGATGCCTCTGGGTTATCCGGACGAGTCCCCTGACCCAAGACCCCGTAAGTCCTTCGGCCAGGTCGTCTGCTTTGAAAAGTACCTAGCGGCAAAGATCTCTTCGACCGAATCGCTTATT
>CAVTDX010000007.1:0-74303 GCA_963733345.1 uncultured delta proteobacterium | reverse complement strand
CAGCGCGGCATAAAAGGAGAGGTTGTGTATGGTGTTAAGATAATAGGCGGCCAGTTCCCGCGCGATAAAAAGGTGCCTCAGATAGGCCCTCGAGAAGCGCCTGCACACGTAGCACCCGCACGACTCATCGATCGGGCTTTCGTCGCGGCTGTATTTTGCGTGCTTGATGTTGATCCTCCCGGTTCTCGTGAAAAGGTTCCCGTTTCTCGCATGGCGCGTAGGGATGACGCAGTCGAACATGTCGATGCCTTTTTTGACCCCTTCCACGATGTCTTCGGGAAAGCCGAGACCCATGAGATACCTCGGCTTCTCCCACGGCAGGTCCCCGATAACCGCGTCCGCCATCTCCCACATCACGCTCTTCGGCTCCCCCACGCTGAAACCTCCGAGGGCATAGCCGTCGAAGTCGAGCCCGACAAGGGAGGCCGCCGAGCGCCGTCTCAGGTCTGCGTACATGCTGCCCTGAACAATGCCGAAGAGAAGGGACGGACCGTTCTTTGCTTCTTTGGACCTCCGCGCCCACCGGGTCGTCCGTTCGACCGAGGCCTCGGCGTAGTCGCGGGGAGAAGGGTAGGCCACGCACTCGTCGAGACACATGCAGACATCGGCGCCGATGCGCTCCTGCACTTCCACCATCCTCTCGGGCGTCAGAAAATGCTTCGAGCCGTCGATGTGCGATTGGAAAGTCGCCCCTCCCTCCTCTATCTTGCGCAGTACTCCGAGACTGAAGATCTGGTAGCCGCCGCTGTCCGTCAACACTGCCCCGTCCCACCCGGCAAACCTCTGGATGCCGCCCATATCCCTGATCAGGGAGTCCCCGGGTCTTAAATATAGATGATACGCATTCGCCAGCACTATCTGTACGCCCATTTCTTTGAGGTCCCTCTGAAGCACGGCCTTAACCGTACCCTGCGTCCCCACGGGCATAAATACGGGCGTCTCCACCGGACCATGCAGCGAGTGAAGGACGGCCAGGCGCGCCTGGCCGTCAGCCTGTGCAATAGTGAGGGCGCTCATGAAATAAACATCGCATCCCCATAACTGTAGAACCTGTAGCCGCGGCCGATAGCCTCCCGGTAGGCCGTCTCTATGGCTTCTTTCCCGGCAAATGCGCAGGCGAGGAGAAGCGGCGTCGATCTGGGGACATGGAAATTGGTGATAAGAGCGTCAACCACCTGAAATCTGTAGCCGGGATAGATGAAAAGGCCCGTGGAACCGGCAAGGGGGGCCCCGTTTTTGCCCGAGCAGACGGTCTCTAAGGTCCTCACCGTGGTCGTGCCCACCGCGATGACCCTGCCGCCCCTGCTTTTTGTCTCCCTCACTTTCTCGAGAGCAGCGGGCGACACCGAGTAGCGCTCCCGCTGCATCTCATGTCCTTCCACGACGGCGCTCTTGATGAGAAAAAAGGTCCCTACGCCCACATGGAGCGTGATCTTGACGATGCCGACGCCCTTATCCTCGATCCTGCTCAGCAGGTCTTCGTCGAAGTGGAGGCCGGCCGTCGGGGCGGCGATAGACCCGCACCGACGGGCATAAACAGTCTGATATCGCTCGGCGTCGTTGACTTCCTCATGTGCGCCGTTTTTTGTCCGCTTGATGTAATGGGGAAGGGGCGTCTTGCCGCAGGCAGCCAGAAAAGCCTCTACATCCAATCTTTCCGGGAACTCGACCGTCCAGTGAAGAGGCGCCGGCCGGAGCGTGAGGAGCGTCCCGTTCACAGAGACGCGCGCCTCAGCAGCGCCCTTCTTGAGGCCGGCGGCAAGGCAGGACCATCGTCTCCCGTCAATCTTTTCCACGAGCAGGATATCAACGCTCCCTCCCGTCTCTTTCCTTCCCGTGAGCCGCGCCGGAATGACTCGGGTATCGTTTACTACGATCAGGTCGTTTTCCCTCAGGCAGCCGGCGATGTCCCTGAAAGTGGAGTGCTCGATGCGCCCGTCTCCGCGTTTGAGAACGAGGAGCCGGGATGAGGTCCTCTCTTCTTCCGGATATTGGGCGATCAATCCTGCCGGCAGTGCATAGTCAAACTCTTCGGTCTTCATGGGACTCGCAAAAACGATGGTTGACTTGGCATCTCTAATCCTCTATTATTGTATCTAGAGGCGGGCATAACTCAGTTGGTAGAGTGCAAGCTTCCCAAGCTTGATGCCGCGGGTTCGAGCCCCGTTGCCCGCTCCATTTTCTCCGCTAAAGCTTGAGGGGGGACGCCCCTCTCGCCTTTTGTCTTTCGGAGGAGTGTCCCCCCAACCGTATTAGCTCCGCCTTCAAGCTGTCTCACCCGCAGCTCAAGGAGTGCGCATTTCTGAGTCAACTCCTTGTTCATCTCCTTTATCTTCGATATGGCAATCGAGTAGTGCATGAGGACCGCGATCACCAGGGCAAAGACGATCGCGAGCACGGCCGTAATATAATAGAGTCCGGTTATCTCGCTCACGATATTTATCAGACCGGGCCAAAGACTGAGGACGGCGACTATCGAGGAGGTGAAGAGCCAGAGAATGGCGTACTCCTCCCTCAGGCGCCCCGATCGAATGAATTCGAAGGTTGCCGCAAAAAACATAATGGCGATGGCGCCGATGAAAAGGCGGATATGCAGCATAGCGCGCAGCCTCCTAGTATTTTCTGCACAAATCGATCAGCATCGCAAGGAGCACCTTAATCATATAATAGACCGCGCGAACCGGCGTGATGGACGACATCCCGTGCTCCCGATAGTTCATCTCTACGGCGACCTCGGTCACTTTGAAGCCTTTCATGTAAGCCAGGAGCAACGATTCCGGCTCCGGATAATCCTGAGGATAGCAACGCGCGAAAAACTCCATTGCCGGCCTTCTCAGCGCCCGGAACCCGCTCGTCGTATCCCTTAGGCTCACCCCCGTGGCGATTTTCAAAAAAAGAGATATGACCCTGATCCCTAAGGCCCTTATGAGGGGGACTCTGTACGCGCCGCCGAGGAACCGCGAGCCGACCGCCATATCAAACCCGCTTCCGAACAAAGGCTCGATAAGCTTAGGGATTTCGCGGGGCGGGTGCTGCCCGTCCCCGTCCACCTGCACGCAGGCGTCAAACCCGGCTGCCAACGCATACTTGAAACCAGTTTGCACGGCGCCCCCGATGCCCAGATTGGCGGGCAACTCGATGACCGTTGCTCCTTCCCGTTCCGCATTTCTCGCGGTAGCGTCCTGCGAGCAATCGTCGACGACAACCACCTCGTACCCGTCGCCGAGACCCTTCACCTCCCTGACGACGCTCCCGATTGTCTCTTCCTCATTGTATGCCGGTATGATGACGGCGATGCGTCTGTCCATTAGGCTGAAGCTGGGGGACTAGGATTCGAACCTAGATAGCAAGATCCAGAGTCTTGCGTCCTGCCGTTAGACGATCCCCCATCCGTTCTCACAACCTTACGCCTGTTTTGAAGCCCTTTTACTGCTCCGTGCCGCGCCGGCTGCTTCCCCTTTTTTCACCTTGGCCGCCTTGGCTTTGGCAGCCTTTTTTTGTTGTTTATCCTCTTGCGGCCCTTCTTTTTTCCGGGTGAGCTCGATCAGCGCCATCGGCGCCGCGTCTCCCTTCCTCGGTCCGAGCTTGAGGACCCTCGTGTAGCCGCCGTCGACGCCTGAATATCTGCCCCCGATATCGGAAAAAAGCTTCTTCACCGCTTCATTGTCTCGAAGGAATGCGAACGCAAGACGCGCCGCATGGGCGCTTCCGCTCTTCGCCAGGCCGATGAGCCTATCGGCGACGCGTCGCAGCTCCAATGCCTTGGGGTTAGTCGTCCTGATGCTCTCATGAGAAAAAAGGGCGGCGGCCAAATTGCGAAAAAGCGCCTTCCGGTGGCTCGACGTCCTGTTCAGTTTCCTGCCCGCTTTCAAATGCCTCATCACGCACCTTCTTTAGGCTTGATCTTTCCTTCTTTGGGCCATCCTGTCAAGGTCTTCCCTGGGCGGGAAGTTCTCCAGCCTGATGCCGAGCTTCAGACCCATGCACGCGAGTATCTCTTTTATCTCATTGAGCGATTTTCTTCCGAAATTCTTGGTCATCAGTATCTCTTGCTCGGTTTTCTGCACCAGCTCGCCGATGTATTTTATGTCGGCATTCTTCAGGCAATTGGCGCTCCTCACGGAAAGCTCCAGTTCATCGACGTTCCGGTAAAGATTGTCGTTAAACTCCTGCCTTTCACCCTCTTTCAACTCGCCCGCTTCTGAGTCCGCCGGCTCTTCGAAGTTTATGAAAATGCGCATCTGCTCCCTGACAATCTTGGCCGCATAGGAGAGCGCGTCGAGGGCGCTGATGCTGCCGTCCGTAAGGATCTCCATGGTCAGCTTGTCGTAATCGGTCCTGAAGCCGACCCGCGCGGGATTCACGTTGTAGCTCACCCTTTTTACAGGAGAAAATATGGCGTCGACAGGCGTTGTCCCGATAGGCTCTTCCTCCTCCCGGTTTCTTTCCGCGGGCACATAGCCCCTGCCCACTCGCGCCTTCATCTCCATGTAGAGTCTCGCCTCATTGCTTAGGGTCGCGATGTGGTGCTCGGGATTGATGACCTCCACGCCGCCGTCATGGGAGATGTCTCCCGCTTTCACCACGCCCTCGCCCCGGGCATCTATCTTAATGACTCTCGGCCGGTCGTCCTCGATCCTGAGCACCACCTTTTTCAGATTGAGAATGATCTCGGTCACGTCTTCCTTCACGCCCCTGACCGTCGAAAACTCGTGGTCTACGCCCTCGATCTTGACAGAAGTGATGGCCGCGCCCATGATCGAAGAAAGGAGCACCCTCCTGAGCGAATTGCCAACGGTAATGCCGTATCCCCGCTCAAAAGGCTCCGCGGAAAACCGGACGTAATATACGGAACACGTCTCCCTCTCTATGTCAATCTTCGTGGGCTTAATCAGTTCCTGCCAATTTTTTTCGAACATATACATGGCGCCTCCTTCAGAGGGAAGAAACTAGCGGGAGTAGTGCTCTACGATGAGCTGCTCTTTTATTGGTATGGAGATATCCTCCCTTGTCGGCAAAAGCTTGACCTTGCCCATCATCGCTTCCTTTTCCAGCTCCAGCCAGGAGGGAAGTCCCCTGCGAACCACGGACTCCAGGGCATCCTTCACAGAAGGCAAATCCTTGTGCCTGATCGCAATTTCATCCCCTTCTTTCACTAGGTACGACGAAATGTCTACTGTCTTGCCGTTCACGGCGACGTGGCAATGAGATACTAGTTGCCTGGCCTCTTTTCTCGAAACCGCGAGACCCAGCCGGTACACCATGTTGTCGAGCCGCCTTTCCAAAAAGATCAGCAGGTTAGCGCCCGTGACGCCTTTCGCCTTCTCGGCCATCTCAAAGGACCGCCTGAACTGGTTTTCGCTCAGGCCGTACATTCTCTTCACCTTCTGCTTTTCGCGAAGGCGAATGCCGTACTCCGTCACCTTTCTCCTCGTTTCCAGATGGACGCCCGGCGGATAGTTCCTCTTCTCCACCCCGCACTTTTCCGTGTAGCACTTCTCCCCTTTCTCAAAGAGCTTCATGCCTTCTCTTCTGCATATCTTGCAGACGGGTCCAGTATATCTCGACAATTTCTCCTCCTAGACTCTTCTTCTTTTTGGCGGCCTGCAGCCGTTATGGGGTATAGGGGTCACATCTTTTATGAGATGGATCTTCAAGCCGGCGCTCTGGATGGCGCGCAATGCAGCCTCCCGGCCGGCCCCCGGACCCTTTATGTAAACATCCACCGTCCTCATGCCCTGCTCAAGGGCCTTTTTTGCCGCATTTTCCGCTGCGAGCTGCGCGGCAAAGGGCGTGCTTTTCCTCGAGCCTTTGAAGCCGGCGATGCCGCCGCTGGACCAGGAAACCACGTTCCCCTGGGGGTCCGCTATGGTAATGATCGTATTATTGAAGCTTGACTGTATGTGCACCTCCCCGACGGGGATGCTCCTCTTGATTTTCTTTTTGCCCGCCTTTCGCACCTTTGCCATTTCGCCCCCTCACTTCTTTCTTTTCATCGAAGTCTTGCGCGGTCCCTTTCTCGTCCTCGAATTCGTTCTCGTCCTCTGGCCTCGCACCGGCAGGCCCTTCCTGTGCCTCAGTCCCCGATAGCAGCCTATATCCATGAGTCTCTTTATGTTTGTGTTGTTGTCTTTGCGCAGGTCGCCTTCTATTTTGTAGTCCTGCTCTATAATATCCCTGATCCGCGCGACCTCTTCCTCGCTCAGCGCATTTGTCCGCTTGTCTGCGTCGATGCCGGCCTGCGTCAGTATGCGGTTCGACAACGACCTGCCGATCCCGTAAAGGTAGGTAAGCGCAATCTCTATCCGCTTCTCTCTCGGGATGTCAACACCAGCAATTCGCGCCACTTAAGACCTCCTTAACCCTGTCTCTGCTTATGCTTGGGGTTTTCGCATATCACCCTTATTATTCCCTTCCGCTTGATGATCTTGCACTTATCGCACCGTTTTTGCACCGAAGGCCGCACCTTCATTGAGACCCTCCTACAATCATCGGGGCTTACCGCCGCCCCCTCATTTTGACAACACACTACTTCGCCCGATAGATTATCCTTCCTCTCGTCAGGTCGTAAGGCGAGAGCTCGACGATAACCTTGTCGCCCGGCAGAATCTTTATATAATTCATGCGCATCTTCCCCGACACATGGGCAAGCACCCTGTGCCCGTTCGGCAGCGCCACTCTGAACATGGCGTTCGGCAGGGGCTCCACTACCGTCCCCTCTACCTCTATACCCTCGCCTTTAGGCATACCACCTCATAGTGCGCTCAAAATCTCCGCCCCTTTGTCCGTAAGGGCAACGGTATGCTCGAAATGAGCAGAAAGCTTTCCGTCCCTGGTCGCCGCTGTCCACCCGTTTTCCCGGATCACTATGTCGCTTCCGCCCTCGTTTATCATCGGCTCTATGGCGAGCACCATGCCTACTTTCAGCCGGACGCCCGTGCCCCTCGCGCCGAAGTTGGGTATCTGCGGCGCCTCATGCAGACTCCTGCCGATGCCGTGGCCCACGAACTCCCTCACCACGGAGAACCCTTGGGCTTCAACGAAGGACTGGATGGCGTACGATACATCATGAAGCCTGGCGCCCTCCCGGACCTCGCCTATGCCCCTATAGAGCGACTCCTTCGTCGCCGTGATAAGCTTTTGCGCGTTTTCCGATATCCTCCCCACCGGATACGTCAGGGCCGCATCGCCATAGTAGCTTTTATAAACCGCTCCGAAGTCCAGACTGACTATGTCCCCTTCCTGCAGGAGCCGGCCGTCGGAAGGCATGCCGTGCACGACCTCGTCGTTCACCGACACGCAGAGACAATAGGGATACCCGTTGTAGCCCTTGAAGGCAGCCTTGATGTCCTTTCGCTTCTCTATCATCTCTTTGCAGACCGCCTCCAGCTCCGATGTCCTCAGGCCTTCCCTTACATGACGCCCCAGCTCCAGCAGCACCTCCATGGAGAACTTTCCGGCAATCCTTATCCTGTCTATCTCTTCTGCGTTTTTCAGCGTGATCATCCGTCAACGCCCGGCGCCGCCTTTCAGGCGCGCAAGCCAGACCACCCTATCTTCTCCCCTTCATCTTTGCCGTCTTTTTCACGAGACCATCGTAATGACGCAGAATAAGGTGCGACTCGATCTGCTGGATCGTATCGAGGGCTACGCCTACCACTATAAGCAGGGCGGTTCCGCCAAAATAAAAGGGGGCGTTGAATTTCTGCACCAGTATGGTCGGCAGCACACAGACAAACGATATGTAGACTGCGCCCGTCAGCGTGATTCGCGAAAGTATTTTTTCAATGTAGTCGGCCGTCTTTCTGCCGGGGCGGATCCCGGGTATGTATCCGCCGTATTTCTTCATATTGTCCGCAACATTGTCAGGGTTGAAGACGATCGCCGTGTAGAAAAAGCAGAAAAACACGATGAAGCCGACGTAAAGTATTTCGTAGAGGGCGCCTCCGGGAGTGAGAAGCTGGCTGAACCGCTTCATGTAAGGCTGCTGGATGAAGTTAGCGATCGTTGCCGGGAACATGATGATGGACGACGCAAATATGGGCGGAATAACGCCCGCCTGGTTGACCTTCAGCGGCAGGTGCGTCGACTGCCCCCCGTACATCTTCCTTCCCACCACCCGCTTCGCGTACTGGACCGGGATCCTCCTCTGGGCCGTCTCCATGTAAATGATGAAGGACACCACGGCCAGCATCATGATCACGAGCAGGACCACGACAAACCAGTTCATCTCCCCCGTGTTGACGAGGCTTGCCGTGCTCGCCAGGGCATTCGGCATCCTCGCCACTATCCCTGAGAATATGATAAGAGAGATGCCGTTCCCGATGCCCTTTTCAGTGATCTGCTCGCCAAGCCACATCAGAAAGGAGGTGCCGGCGCAAAGGGTCACCATGGTCATCAGCCTGAAAGCCCAGCCGGCGTTATATACCACAAGCTCGCCGCCCGCGCCGCGCATCTGCTCCAGTCCGACGGCTATGCCGAAACCCTGGATCAGGCTTATGATAACGGTCCCGTACCTCGTATACTGGGTGATCTTCCTCCTGCCCGACTCCCCTTCCTTGGAAAGCTTCTCAAGGCTCGGCACGACCACCGTAAGGAGCTGGAGTATGATCGACGCGCTGATGTAGGGCATGATGCCGAGGGCAAAGACGGAGAGTTTTTCAAGACCTCCGCCCGCGAACATATCGAAGAAGCCGAGGAGGGTCCCCCTCGCCCGCTCGAAGATGCTTGCTAGAACAGTCCCGTCGATGCCCGGCGTAGGGACATGCACCCCTATGCGGTACACCGCGAGAAGGGCAAGGGTCATGATAATCCTGCGCTTCAGCTCGGGGATTTTTCCGATGTTCTGGAAACCGTTCATAACTTAAGCTACCTCCACCTCGCCGCCTAGAGCTTTTATCTTGTCGACCGCAGCCTGAGAGGCCTTGTGGACCTTCACCTTGATGGCAAAATCGATATCCCCGTTCCCGAGGAGCTTCACGCCGTCACGGGCCTTGCCCACCAGACCGCTTTCCAGGAAATCCTCCGGCCCGACCTCAGTCCTACCCTGAAACGCCTGCAAATCGCCTACCTTGATAATGGCGTATTCCTTTCTAAAAGGGTTCTTAAAGCCACGCTTCGGTATTCTGCGCGTGAGAGGCATTTGGCCCCCTTCGAATCCCTTTCCCTTGGAGGCCCCTGCCCGCGCCTTCTGCCCCTTGTTCCCCATGGTCGCCGTCTTGCCATGGCCGGAGCCCGGACCCCTTCCGATCCGTTTCCGCCCCTTCTTCGAGCCCGCGTGACCTCTCAAATCCTCCAGTTTCATCTATCTCACGTCCTCCAGCACCTTTACCAGGTGCATCACTTTTTTGACCATGCCCCGGATCTCGGGCGAGTTCTTTACCACCCGCTCCTCGTTGAGCCTCTTGAAGCCGAGGCTTTTCACCGTGCTCCTGTGGCCGTCCGTGCACGCGATGGTGCTCTTCACCCACTTTATCTTAAGATGCGCCACGTTCCGCCTCCTCGGCTTTTGGCTTCCCCGTCTGTCTTGCGCTTCCGTCCCGGGCCTTAAGCGTGGAGAGCCCCTGCATGGCGGCCTTGACGACATTGTGCGGATTCCGGGACCCATAGCATTTCGTGTAAATATTCCTGATGCCGGCCACCTCCACCACAGCCCTGACGGCCCCGCCCGCGATAACGCCCGTGCCTTCCGACGCCGGTTTTATGAAGACCTGGCTCGACCCGTATACGCCCGTAATCTCGTAGGGCACCGTGCCCTGGTCCAGGGGGATCAGCACAATGTCCTTCTTGGCCCGTTCTATGGCTTTTCTGATCGCGTCGGGAACTTCGTTCGCCTTTCCGAGGCCGAAGCCTACGTGACCGGCGCCGTCCCCTACTACAACGATCGCGCTGAAGCTGAATCTTCTGCCGCCCTTTACCACCTTAGCCACGCGGTTTATGTGCACAACCCTATCCTGCAACTCAAGCTCGCCCGGGTCAATCCGCTTTTTTTCGATCAAGTGAGAAACCTCCTCCTTAAAAGATTAATCCACCCTCCCGGGCGCCGTCTGCAAGTGCTTTGATCCTGCCGTGGTATTTAAACCCGTTCCTATCGAAGATGATTTCCTTTACTCCCAGGGCCAAGGCCTTTTTCGCCATCGCCTCTCCCACCTTCTTCGCGCTTCCCGCGTTGCCGCCGTAAGGCGTTGCCGCTTTCACTTCGGCCGTCAGACTCGAGACGCCCGTGATCACCCTGTGTGCGTCGTCGTCGACCAACTGGGCGTAGATGTTCTGCAGGCTCTTATAGACGCAAAGCCGGGGACGCTCCGCGGTCCCCGAAACTTTTTTCCTTATCCTCTTCTTCCTCTTCAGCCTTGCCGCTTCCTTGTCCCTTCTCTCCATGGCCTTATGCCCCTTATTTGCCTGTCTTGCCCGCTTTCTTCCTCAGGACCTCATCGGCGTATTTGACGCCCTTCCCCTTGTAGGGATCGGGCTTCCGCAGGTCCCTTATCTTGGCGGCCGTCTGGCCCACAAGCTCCTTGTCTATCCCCTTGATAGCGAGCAGGGTCTGCTTTTCTATCTCCGCCGATATGCCTGGAGGAAGCGGGAAATTAATCGGGTGGGAATAGCCCAGGAAGAGCGAAAGGTTACTGCCTTTTATCTCGGAGCGGTACCCTATGCCCACGATCTCGAGCTTCTTCTGGAAGCCCTTCGAGACCCCTTCGACCATGTTGGCGACAAGGGTCCTCATGAGACCGTGATAACTTCTTGCCCGCTTATCGTCTCTCGTTCGCCTCACCGTGACGGCGCCGCCGCCCACCTCGACCTCGAGGCCCTCGAGAAGCGGCCTTTGCAGCGCGCCCTTCTGCCCCTTCACGGAGACATACCCGTCCTTCAGCTCCACCTGGACTCCGGCGGGCAGGACGATAGGTTTTTTTCCTATCCTTGACATCTCGCACCTCACCAGATCCGAAAGAGCAGCTCACCGCCCAATCGGCTCCCGATCGCCCGTTTATCCGTCATCAGACCCTTCGATGTCGATATCACCGCGGCGCCGACCTTGCCCTTGACGCGCCCAATGTCGTCAGCCTTCACATAGACCCGCCTGCCGGGCTTGCTCACCCTCCGGAGTCCCGTGATCAGGCTCTTCGAGCGCTCGTCGTAGCCGATATAGAGCTTGATGAACTTCATCCTTGAATCGTCGACGAACATCTTGTAATTCCTTAGGTAACCTTCCTCCTTCAGGAGCTTCGCGATGGACGCCTTCGCGGTCGAATAAGGGACGTCGACCCACTCATGGCGCACCATGACGGCGTTTCTTATGCGCGTCAGCATGTCGGAAATGGGATCTGTCGTTATCACTTGCGCCTCCTACCAGCTCGATTTGATGACGCCGGGCAGCTCGCCCCTCAGGGCGAGCGACCTGAAACAGATCCTGCACATTTCGAACTTGCCGATATATCCCCGGGGTCTTCCGCAGATATGACACCTGTTTCTCGCCTTTACCCCGAACTTCGGGGTCCGCTTTGCTTTTTCCATCATGCCCTTTCTCGCCATCGCTCCTCCCTAGCTCCTGAAAGGCATACCCATGAGCTTCAGAAGCTCAAAGGCCTCTTCATCCGTCTCCGCGGTCGTCGCAATCGTGATATTCATTCCCCTCGCACGGTCGACCTTATCGTACTCTATCTCCGGGAAAATAATCTGCTCCTTCAGGCCGAGGGTATAATTGCCCCTTCCGTCGAAGGACTTCGGAGAAATGCCCTTGAAGTCCCTTACCCTAGGAAGGACGATCGTCACCAGCTTTTGATAAAACTCGTACATCCGCTCCCGCCGCAGCGTCACCATGCACCCGATGGGCATGCCCTTTCTGAGCTTAAAGGAGGCGATCGACTTGCTCGCCTTCGTAACGACCGGCTTCTGGCCCGCGATCAGAGCAATGTCGGCGGACGCCGCGTCGAGGGCCTTGATATTCTGGATGGCTTCTCCCAGACCCACATTTATCACTATCTTCGTCAGCTTCGGCGCCTGCATCACGTTCTTGTACTTAAACTTCCTGATCAGGGCCGGGGCTATCTCCTTTTCGTACTGCTCCATAAATGCGGTTTTCACTGCCCCTCCTACTTATCCAGGACCTCGCTGCATCTTTTGCAATACCTCGCCTTCTTGCCGTCCTCGAGCACTTTCGTCCCCGCCCGGATGGCCTTTGCGCACTTATCGCAATAGACCATGACATTCGACACATGAATCGCGCCCTCCCGCTCCATGATGCCGCCCTTCGTCTTCTGGCCGGGCTTCACGTGGCGTTTGATCATGTTCACCTTTTCCACGATGATCCGATCGGTCTTGCGGTTGATGCGCAGCACCTTCCCGGTCTTCCCCTTGTCTTTCCCCGCCATGACCATGACCGTGTCGTTTTTCTTTACATGATATGCTTTTTCCATGACGCCTCACACTACTTCAGGCGCAAGGGAGACGATCTTCATGAAGCGCTTCGCTCGAAGCTCCCTGGCCACAGGCCCGAAGATTCTGGTGCCCACAGGCTCGTTATACTGGTTTATTATGACCGCCGAATTGTCGTCAAAGCGCACGTACGAGCCGTCAACCCTTCTGATTTCCTTTCTGGTCCGGACGATCACGGCCTTGACGACCTCCCCTTTTTTCACCTTGCTGTTCGGCAGCACCTCTTTGACGGAGCAGACGATGATGTCGCCCACAGTGCCGTATCTCTTCCGGGAGCCGCCCAGGATCCTTATGCATCCAAGCTTTTTGGCGCCGGAATTGTCTGCGACCTCCAGCTTCGTCCTCACCTGTATCATGGTTAAACCACCTCGCTCGCCTCAGGCGCCGCTTCTTCCTTCACGATGATCTCTTTGACCACCCATCTCTTATCCTTGCTGAGCGGCTTTGTCTCCACGATCAGCACCTTGTCGCCGATCTTCGCCTTATTCTCCTCGTCGTGGGCCTTGCACGTCGTTCTTGTTCTCAAGTATTTGTGATATGTAGAGTGCTTCAGCGTCCGCTCTACCTCCACGACGATGGTCTTGTCCATCTTGTCCCTGACCACGACGCCTACGAGCTTTTTCCTTTTCTCGTCCCTTCTTCGTTCCATCCTCACACCTCACCTGCCGGCCGTCTTCTCGTGGAGCACCATCTCTATGCGCGCAAGATCTTTCCTCAGCATCTTCATGCGCGACGTGTTGTCGAGTTGCCCTGTCGAATGCCGGAATCTCAGGTTGAACACCTCTTCCCTCAGGTCCTTCTGCCTTTTCATTATCTCTTCCGGGGTCAGTTCCCTCAATTCTTTGGCTTTCATTCCACCTGGCTCCTCATCACAAGCCTAGTCCCCACCGGAAGCTTCTGGGCTGCGATGCGCAGCGCCTCGCGCGCCTTGTCCTCGGGCACTCCCTTAATCTCGTAGAGCACCTTTCCCGGCTTGACGACCGCGATCCAGCCCTCGACGGGTCCCTTGCCCTTGCCCATCCTCGTCTCCGCCGGCTTTTTCGTGATCGGCTTGTCGGGGAAGATCCGTATCCATAGCTTCCCCGTCCTTTTCACGTACCGGGAAAGGGTAACCCTGGCCGCTTCTATCTGGCGGGCCGTGACCCAGCCGCATTCCGTCGCCTGTAATCCATAATCCCCGAAGCTGACTTCCGCGCCCCTTCCCGACACGCCCGTCATCCTGCCCTTTTGCTGCTTTCTGTATTTGACCCTTTTCGGCGCAAGCATTACCTCGCCTCCTGATAAACCTCGCCTTTAAACAGCCACACCTTTACCCCGATGACGCCGTACTTCGTCCGCGCAATCGCGGTCCCGTAATTTATGTCGGCCCGGATCGTCTGCAAAGGGACCCTGCCCTCCCTGTACCATTCGGTCCTTGCCATCTCCGCCCCGGCAAGCCTCCCCGCGCACATGATCTTGATGCCTTTCGCCCCGAACTTCATGGCCTGGGAGACATTCCTTTTCATGGCCCTCCTGAAGGAGACCCGCCGCTCCAGTTGCAGCGCCACGTTCTCCGCAACGAGCTGTGCATCGACTTCCGGCCGCTTCACCTCGGTTATATTGAGCAGGATTTCCTTATCGGTCAGCTTCTGGAGGTCGCGCTTCAAACCTTCCACTTCGACGCCCTTTCTTCCTATTACGATTCCAGGTCGCGAAGTCCAGATATTGATCTTAGCCCTCTTGTCCTTATTGGCCGCCCTCTCTATTTCCATTTTCGATATTCCCGCCTGGTAAAGCCTCTCCTTCAGGAATTTCTTCATATGGATGTCTTCATGCAGAAAAACCGCATAGTTCTTGGAAGCGAACCACTTCGAATCCCATGTCCCGATCGTTCCAAGCCTGAAGCCGATAGGATGCGTCTTTTGACCCATTTAGTCCCTGCCTTTATGATTCATCTAATATGAGCGCGATGTGGCTCGTTCTTTTTCGGATAGGCGTCGCCCGCCCCATCGCCCTCGGGAGAAACCTCTTCGTCGTGGGACCTTCGTTCACCACTACGTTCTTCACATAGAGCGTGTCCACATCGACATATTTCTTCTGCCGCGCGTTGCCAATGGCGCTATCGAGCAGTTTCTTGAGGATGAAGGCGCCTTTTTGCGGGCTGAACTGCAATATGCCCAGCGCGTCGTTTATATTCTTCTTTTTTATGAGATCGCCCACGATCCGCACCTTGACGGCCGATATTCTCATCATCTGCGCCTTCGCCACGATTTCCATTTCCACTCCTTATGCAATTGCCGGGGCTTACCGTCGCCCGCAATTACTGGGGTTCGGCGCCCCCTCGACAGGCAAAGCCCGTCGAGCCTCCCCGCTCATCTCGCTACGCTCGTCCGCCGGCAAAGCCGGCCAGGGCGCCCGCTTGCGGAGCCTCCCCCTCAAAGATTGCGGGACGCGTATTATTCTTTTCTCTTTACCACCTTTGCCTTCCTATCGCCCGAATGGCTGTGGAAAGTCCTGGTGGGAGCGAATTCTCCCAGCTTGTGGCCCACCATCTCTTCGCTCACGAACACGGGAATGAACTTCTTTCCGTTATGGACGGCGAACGTCGCTCCTATGAATTCGGGCGTTATGGTGGAACGCCTCGACCAGGTCTTAATGACCTTCGACTCCCTCGATTCCCTGGCATGCTCCACCTTCGCCATGAGGCCGTCGTCGACGAACGGTCCTTTCTTTACAGACCTTGGCACGTAAAACCTCCTAACCCCTCTTCTTGACGATGAACTTATCGGTTCTCTTGTTTTTCCTCGTCTTCAATCCCTTGGCCAGTTGTCCCCACGGGGAGCAGGGATGCCTGCCTCCCTTAGTCCGTCCTTCTCCGCCGCCCAATGGATGGTCAACCGGGTTCATCGCGGTCCCGCGCACGGTAGGTCTCACCCCCCGCCACCGCGACCTGCCCGCTTTGCCCCAGTCGATGTTCTCGTGGTCGATATTTCCTACCTGGCCGATCGTCGCGGTGCACGAGAGATTAATCAGCTTCACTTCCCCCGAAGGGACCCTCAAGTGACCGTAATCGCCCTCTTTGGCAACGATCTGGGCATAGTTGCCGGCGCTCCTCGCCATTTGGCCGCCCTTGCCGGGCTTCATTTCCACATTATGGACGAACGTGCCTAAAGGGATCAGCCGCAAGGGCAGGCTGTTCCCTTCTTTGATCTCCGTGTCCCCCTTCCTGCTCGAAACGACTGCATCTCCCACAGCCAGGCCCGCCGGCGCCAGGATGTATCTCTTCTCCCCGTCCGCGTAATGAATAAGCGCAATGTTGGCCGACCTGTTCGGGTCGTACTCGATGCCGGCCACTCTGCCGGACACATCCAGCTTGTCCCTCCTGAAATCGATGATCCGGTACTTTTTCTTGTGGCCTCCGCCGATATGTCTCGTCGTGATCCTGCCGGCATTGTTCCTGCCGCCCGTCCTTTTGACCGGACCGAGAAGAGGCTTTTCCGGCTTCTTTTTTGTGACATCCTCGAAAGTCGCACCGCTCATGAATCTTCTTCCGGCTGAGGTCGGCTTATATTCTCTCACTCCCATCACGCACCTTCAAAGAAAGAAATTTTGTTCTTCGGATCTACCTTGACGACGGCTTTCCGCCAGTCGGGACGCTTTCCGTGGGACTTTCCAAGACGCCGCTTCTTGCCTTCAACGTTCATGACGTGCACCGACAGCACCTTCACCTTGAAGAGCTGCTCCACCGCCTTTGCAATCTCGATCTTATTCGCCGTCCTGGCAACCTCGAAGACATACTGATTCCTGTCGTCCTTCAGGAGGGAGCTCTTTTCCGTTATTATCGGCCTTACTATCAGTTCATACTGGCTCATGACAACAATGCCTCTTCTATCCGTGCAAGCGCCTCGACGGTCACGACGAGTTGTTCGTGCCTGACGACGTCGTAGACGTTGAGACCTTCGACCCTCAGCACCTTGGTATAGGGAATGTTGCGGCAGGACCTCTCCAGCATCTCATTCTTACCCTGGACCACAAGCAAGGGCTTGGAGAGGCCGAGCGTTTTCATGACGCCCGCGAAGGCTTTCGTGCTGATCGCATCCATCTCCAGCTTATCGAGCACCTTCACCGACGCATCCACCCAACGCTGGCTTAAGGCAGAGCGGAGCGCCGCCTTCCGCACCTTCTTCGGCACGGAGACATGGTACTCCTTCGGCTTCGGCCCGAATACGGTCCCACCGCCTACCCAGACCGGCGAGGTATTGCTTCCCGCTCTTGCCCGGCCCGTCCCCTTCTGCCGCCACGGCTTCTTCCCCCCGCCGCGCACCTCTCCGCGCGTCTTCGTCGAAGACGTGCCGCGGCGCCTGTTCGCAAGCTGCATCACCACAACATCGTGCATCAGATAAGGCTTTATATCGGCTGCCCAAATCGCGTCGTTCAGCTCGACCTCGCCCACCTGCTCGCCTTGCATATTGACAACAAACGCCTTCGCCATAAAACACCCCTAGGACTTGATCTCCACGTCAACGCCTGCCGACAGCTCAAGCTTCATCAGGGCATCGACCGTCTGCTGGGTGGGCTCGACAATATCTATCAGCCTCTTGTGCG
Source organism: uncultured delta proteobacterium (assembly GCA_963733345.1). Lineage (GTDB taxonomy): Bacteria > Desulfobacterota > Syntrophorhabdia > Syntrophorhabdales > WCHB1-27 > BOG-1155. The sequence goes on along the minus strand of CAVTDX010000007.1, from coordinate 57,281 downwards.
TCCTGATCTCGAACTGCTCCCGCGATTTTTTATCAATATGGGGCGAGCGCAACACGCAAAATTTTTGGATATTCGTGGGCAAAGGCACCGGCCCTACTACCTGGGCCCCGGTCTTCTTAGCTGCGTCAACGATTTCCTTCACCGACTGATCGAGCAATCTATGGTCAAATGCCTTCAGGCATATCCGGATTCTCTGCCTCATCTCATATCCTCTTTCATTCTATGATCTCGGTCACGACCCCTGCGCCTACCGTCTTGCCCCCCTCCCTGATGGCGAAGCGGAGCTCCTTCTCGAGGGCGATGGGGGTCACCAGCTCGACGTTGATGGTCACATTGTCGCCGGGCATCACCATCTCCACGCCTTCAGGCAGCTTCACCACGCCGGTCACGTCGGTCGTGCGCAGGTAGAACTGGGGCCTGTACCCCGAGAAGAACGGGGTGTGGCGGCCTCCCTCTTCCTTGTTGAGCACGTAGACCTCGGCCTTGAACTTCATATGGGGGGTGATCGATCCGGGCTTGGCAAGGACCTGACCCCTCTCCACCTCGTCTTTCTTCGTGCCCCTCAGCAAGACGCCGATGTTGTCGCCGGCCTGGCCCTGGTCTAAGATCTTCCTGAACATCTCCACGGAGGTGGCGACGGTCTTCTGGGTGGGCCTGAAGCCGATGATTTCCACCTCTCCGCCGGGCTTGACGACGCCCCTCTCCACCCTGCCCGTCACGACCGTGCCGCGGCCCGAGATGGAGAAGACGTCCTCGATGGGCATGAGGAAGGGCTTGTCGGTGTCGCGGACGGGCTCGGGGATGTATGAGTCGCAGGCGTCCAGGAGCTCGAATATGCTCTTGCAGTGAGGGCAGTCCTCACGGCCGTCGCCGCACTCCAAAGCCTTCAAGGCCGAGCCCTTGATGATCGGTATCTTGTCTCCGGGAAACTCGTAGGCGGTAAGGAGCTCCCTAAGCTCCAGCTCGACGAGCTCGATCAGCTCGGGGTCGTCGACCATGTCCACCTTGTTCAGATAGACCACGATGCAGGGGACGCCCACCTGGCGGGCAAGGAGTATGTGCTCGCGGGTCTGGGGCATGGGGCCGTCGTTCGCGCCCACGACCAGGATGGCTCCGTCCATCTGGGCGGCGCCGGTGATCATATTCTTAATGTAGTCGGCATGGCCGGGACAGTCGACGTGGGCGTAGTGACGCTTCTTGGTCTCGTACTCCACGTGGGCCGTAGCAATAGTTATGCCCCTTTCCTTTTCCTCGGGGGCCTTATCTATCTGATCGAAGGGGATCCACTCCGCCAGCCCCTTATTCGCGAGGCATCTCGTGATCGCGCTCGTCAGGGTGGTCTTCCCGTGGTCGATATGGCCTATAGTGCCGATATTGACGTGGGGTTTCGTCCGTTCAAACCTTTTCTTAGCCATAGAGAGCCTCCGTAACTGTTTTTTCTCTATTCTTCATAAGGGCTTCTGCGATTGATGCAGGGACGGGCGCATACTGAAAGAATTCCATGTTGTAGTTACCCCTGCCCTGGGTGACCGAACGAAGGCGCGTCGCATAGCCGAACATCTCCGCGAGAGGCAAGTAGGCTTGCACGCACTTCAGCTCGTTCCTCTCGTCGACCTCGGCAATCCTTCCCCTGCGGCTGCTTACATCCCCCACGACTGCGCCCAGGTACTCCGGGGGCAATGTCAGATCGACTCTCATCACCGGTTCAAGGATGATGGGGTTTGCCTTCTTCACCGCTTCTTTTACGCCGATCGATGCGGCAAGCTTGAAGGCAAGCTCCGAGGAATCGACCTCGTGGTAAGAACCGTCAACAAGGTCCACTTTCATGTTTATCAGGGGGTGCCCGAGGATAACGCCCTTCTCCAGGGCTTCTCTCACGCCCTTCTCGATGGCTGCCATATATTCCCTGGGGATGACCCCGCCCACGGTCTTGTTCTCGAACTCGAACTCCTTGCCCTCGATGGGCGAGATGTCGAGCACGACGTGGCCATACTGTCCCTTGCCGCCTGATTGCTTGATATATTTTCCCGTGGCGGAAGCTTTCCTCGTAATGGTCTCGCGGTAGGCCACCCTGGGGGCGGAGAAAGACATATTCAGATTATGCTCCCGTTTTGCCCTCTCCATCACGATGTCGAGGTGCAGCTCGCCCATGCCCGAAAGCACCACCTCTCCGGTCTCGTCGTTCACCTTGACCTTCAGGGACGGATCTTCCAGGGTGTACTGGTTGAAGACGAACCACATCTTTTTCAGGTCGTCTTTTTTCGTTGGCGTCGCCGCTATCGAGACGACCGGCGTGGGAACTTCGATCGTTTCGAAAAGGACCGGATGGTCGGGATCGGCCAGGGTGTTGCCGGTCGAGGTGTGTTTCAGGCCGGAGACGGCGCAGATGTCGCCCGCCTCGACCGTCCTGATCTCTTCCCTCTTGTTGGCGTGCAGTCTCAGGATCCTCCCGATTCTTTCCGGCTTCCCCTTCGTGCTGTTCGAGACTGTTTGACCCTGTCTCAAGCTGCCGGAATAGACCCTCAGATAGCTGAGCCGGCCGACAAAAGGGTCGTTCATGATCTTGAACACCAGGCCGCTGAACGGCTCTTCCGGCGTGCCTTCTATGGCGCCCTCTTCTCCTGCCTCATTCCAGTAATGATGGGGCGATACGTCTAAAGGGGACGGCAGGTAGTCGACTATTGCGTCGAGGAGCGGCTGAACGCCCTTATTCTTGAACGCCGTGCCGCACAACACGGGCAGCGCGCTTCCCTGCAGAGTGCCCTTTCTGATTACCCGCTTGAGGTCGGCGATGCCTATTTCCTTGCCGTGGAGAAAACGGTCCATCAGGTCGTCGTCGATCTCGGAAAGCTTCTCCATCATCTCTTCCCGCGCCCGGGCGACGCGTTCTGCGAGATCGGCGGGCACATCCCCGGAAGAATATTCGACGCCCATACGGTCGATATCATAGATCAGGGCCTTTCCCGATAGAAGGTCGACAACGCCCAGAAACTCATCTCCGGCCTTGATCGGGATTTGAAGCGCCACGGGGTTTGCCTTCAAAATGTCGGCCATCATCCCGATGCACCTATCCAGATCGGCGCCGGGCCTGTCCATCTTGTTCACGAAGGCGATGCGCGGGACCCTGTAACGGTCGGCCTGTCTCCAGACGGTTTCGGACTGGGGCTCGACCCCCTCGACGCCCGAGAACAGGGCCACCGCGCCGTCGAGGACCCGCAGCGACCGTCCCACTTCCACCGTAAAATCTATATGGCCCGGCGTGTCAATAATGTTGATGCGATAATCTCTCCAGAAACAGGTCGTCGCGGCTGAGGTGATGGTAATGCCCCGTTCCTTTTCCTCTTCCATCCAATCCATCGTGGACGTGCCCTCATCCACTTCGCCGATCCTGTTGTTCACGCCCGTGTAGAAGAGTATTCTCTCAGTAGTTGTGGTTTTGCCGGCATCGATATGGGCCATGATGCCGACGTTTCTGATAACTTCCTGCATTTACCACCTGTAATGGGCAAAGGCCTTATTCGCCTCTGCCATCTTGTGCGTGTCTTCGCGCTTCTTTATCGCGCCCCCCCGGTTGTTGTACGCATCTAAAAGCTCTCCTGCCAGCTTCTCTATCATCGTCTTTTCCGAGCGCCCCCTGGCATAGCGTAAAATCCACCGTATTGCGAGAGACATCTTACGGTCGAGCCGAACCTCAACGGGCACCTGATACGTGGCGCCGCCAACCCTCCTCGCTTTCACCTCAAGCTCGGGCTTCACATTATCCATTGCCCTGCGGAATGCTTTCAGCGGGTCTTCCTTCAGCCTCTTTTCCATCAAATCCAAGGCCCGGTAGACAAGCCTCCTAGCGAGGCTCTTTTTCCCATCCCACATGACGGAATTGACGAACCTCTGCACCAGCACGTCGTTATATTTTGGGTCAGGCAGCCTTTCCCTTTTCGATACCCGTCCTTTGCGCGGCACTACACGCCTCCTTTATTTATTGCTTCGGCCTCTTCGAGCCATACTTGGACCTGCTCTTTTTCCTGTTCTGCACACCGCTCGCATCAAGGGAGCCGCGTATGATGTGATAGCGGACGCCGGGCAGATCCTTCACCCTTCCTCCCCTTATCAGGACGACTGAATGCTCCTGGAGGTTGTGGCCGATGCCGGGGATATAGGTCGTAACTTCCATGCTGTTGGTCAGACGCACCCGAGCCACCTTTCTCAACGCCGAGTTCGGCTTCTTCGGGGTCGTGGTATATACCCTCACGCAGACGCCCCTCTTTTGAGGACAACCGCCAAGCGCGGGCGAGGCGCTCTTCCTCTTTGCCACTTCCCTCCCCAGCCTTACCAATTGATTAATAGTGGGCACCGACACCTCCAAAAAAATAATTCCCTTGTAAGGGATAAAGAGTGCAGACCAGCGCATCAGCTTTTGGCGAAAAAAGCTTCGGCATGATATCACTTTATCCTCTCCACTGTCAAGAGGATTTTGCTCTTTTGTTTGCCGAGAAGACCCTTAAACGACAAAACCGAGCGTTGCGCGGCTCATGCGCGCGCGCAAAAAACCAGCGGACGGCCTTCATCCTCACCGATATAACAACTCTTCGACTAATTATACAACAGGTCAAGGGTAAAAGATAGTCTTTCGCTGCCCGATTACGTTGCCCTATCCCCCTTTTTTTCTTCTTTCAGCCGCCGGGTTCAGAGGCTCGCTGAAGCGCCGAAAACATCACTTGAGAGCCTCCAGGGCCTTGGGTATCTCTACGTCTCCGGTGGATGCCGTTTTTTTCCCATCGCTTATTATGACGCAAGTCGGCGTCGATTTTATGTTGTCCTCCCGTATGAGGGCGCTGAAGGCCGCAAAGGTCGGCCCGGCGTCGAACTCCTTAAATCTCACGTCGCTGGCCTTGAGATACTCCCCGAGCTTTTCCTTGTCTTCTATCTTCTCCTCGGCCGCCTTAAAGAGCAACGTCCTCGACCGGAGGACCTGGTCGAACCTTCTATCCCCATTCACTATATAAAGAAAATATCTCGCATAAACGGGGGTAAACTCATGGACGGGCGTATCGATGAAAGTGAGGGCAACGACGTTCCTCTGCACCAGGTCCTTGAGCATTGGCTCGATCTTTGGCTCCATACGCCTGCACGGCGCGCAGAAATAGTCCGTATAGAGCCTCACCTGCACCTTCCCCTTTCCAAAGGTTGGGAGAAGCGCTTCATCGGCGTAGGCCGGAGCGGCCGCCCCTTTGAAAAAGAAAAGACACAGCGCAAAGCCGAGGGCCATGCCGGCCCCAGCCAAATAAAGCCTCGACCGCCTTACATTGAACAACAGGAGAACAACGAGGATCGCCGCAAACGTGAGACAATAGGGGCAGTAAGCCTCGTTTCTGACCTGAAACGCCACGAGGTTGATCTCCATGCCGACGCCCAGCGAAAGCGCGGCCAGATGAGGCGCATCCAGCTCCAAAAGGGCCAGCAGAAGAAGAAGCAGCGTATAGGCGATGCCGAGATACTTGAGATCGATCCCGAAAAAACCTCCCTTCAGAAAAGTGCAGGTCGAGCCGCACACGCTGTAAAAACCGACAACCCCAAGCCCGGCCAGGGGCAACATGATATTGGCTATTTTCCTTCTGCTCACTCGCGCCGCCTCGATAGTCTTTATAATGTATTCCCGGCGGCAAGTCAAGAGCGACTTGGAGTTTCCCCGTTTTTCTCCGACGCGGCGCTCGCCGTGGCCCAATCATTTCCTGCGGTTGTTAAGACGCCTGCCCGCCGGAATCCATTGCATGGTCCTGTTAGGAAGGGCGGCGGACTAAAGGATTATGCAACTGGCCTTGACACAATAAAGAGGATAAAGTATTCTAATGCAACAATGTTGCAAAAGCCCTATGGAGACCCTATACTCTGATATGGATGCAATTCTTCAAAGGATTAAGAACAGCGGCTTCCGCCTGACCAGGATCCGTACGGCAATGGTGAAGATTCTATTCGATGAAAACAGGCCCCTTACTTCTTCTGCCATTCAGACGCAATTATCTTCGTTGGGCGTCGAAGCAAACCGCACCACCGTTTACCGCGAGACTCCTATTCTTGCTGGAGCGCAATATCGTAAAAACAGTACAGTTTACGGATCATAAGATGCATTACGAGATTTGCGTCGAGCACCACCACCACCTCGTCTGCATCAAATGCAATAAAGTAATAGAAATTGTCTTGGGAGAACATTTGGAAGAGCAAGAAAAAGAGATCTACGGAAGGGAGAATTTCAAAGTCATTTCCCATTCTCTGGAATTTTACGGATTATGCGGCAATTGCTCGTAAAGGCTTCGTAGGCGGTTATTTGGCAAGCATGAAAAAGAACGTCATCCTCTCTTTAATACTCGCCGTTGCCGTCATAGGACTGATTTCTTTCTTGATCGGAACTGTCGGACGCCCTTCTAAAGCCGTCCAATCGGGAAAACTTCAGGTAGTCGCCAGTTTTTATCCGCTCTATTTTTTTTCCCGGCAAATCGGCGGCGACAAGGCGGACGTCGCGAATATCGTACCGTCCGGCGCCGAGCCGCATGATTATGAGCCGACGGCCCAGGACATGGCAAGAATTGAAAGGAGCAGGCTTATCGTTCTCAATGGGGGAGGCTCGAGGCATGGAGCGATAACATCAGGAAAAATATCGATGCCGACAAGGCGATAATCGTGGCGGCAGGGGAGGGATTGACCACCCAACGAGAGACGGAAAAAGGGCAAACGGAAACAGATCCACATGTCTGGCTTGCTCCACGGCTTGCGCAAAAGATGGTCGAGAGAATCGCGCAGGCGTTCGAGCAGGCTGACCCTGCGAACAGGGATTATTATCGGTCCAACGCCGACTCGCTAAAAATCAAGCTCGGTGATATAGACATGGAATACAGGCGGGGACTCAGCAACTGCAAGGGTAAGAATATCATCACCTCCCATGCCGCGTTCGGCTATTTAGCTGCGGACTACGGGCTTAACCAGGCGCCGATCGCGGGTCTGTCCCCTGACGCCGAACCTTCGCCGCGCCAGCTTGCCGATATTGCAAAATTCGCCAGGGACAACAAGGTGAAGTACATCTTTTTTGAAAGCCTGGCGAGTCCTAAGCTTTCTCAGACAATAGCAACCGAGGTCGGCGCGCAAGCGCTTGTCCTCAACCCGATTGAGGGGCTTAGCGACGAAGAACTGTCTCAAGGAAAGGACTATTTATCCTTAATGCATGACAATTTAATAAACTTACAGACGGTGCTGCAATGCACCGAGTAGACCGGACAAAAAGCATCATCGAGGTCAGGGATGTTTCCTTTTCATATGATGGAACTGAAAATATTCTGAAAAACATTACTCTTGCGATTCATCAAGGAGATTATATTGGCTTTGTTGGTCCGAATGGAGCGGGAAAGACGACGCTGCTCAAAGTAATGCTTAATCTCCTTACGCCGGACAGCGGAATGGTGCGATTATTCGGACAAGATATTCAGGATTTCAAGGATTGGCATAGGATCGGTTATGTGCCGCAAAAGGCGGCCCGTTTTGAGGCTAATTTTCCGGCATCCGCCTATGAGGTCGTGTCCATGGCGCGATATTCAGGAAAAAGGCTGTTTCGAAGAACTTCTCAAGCGGATAAAGAGTCAGTCAAAGATTCGCTTCTTAAGCTCGACATGTGGGAACATAAAGAGAGGCTCATCGGCGACCTCTCGGGGGGGCAGCAACAGCGTGTGTTTATTGCCCGAGCGCTTGTCAATCAGCCCGAAGTCATTTTCCTGGATGAGCCGACAACCGGCGTGGACAAGAAGACGCAGGATAGCTTTTATGGCCTGCTGCAAAGGCTCAATAAGGAATTGGGCCTGACCCTCGTACTCGTATCCCACGACATTGAACGAATAACGCAGGAAGTCATGCATATCGCCTGCATCGACAGGACGCTTACGTGGCATCTCTCGCCCGAAGAATATCTTGCGGAAAGCGAACCTGCACATATCGGAGGCAAAAACATCACACTCATAGCTCATCACCACCACGACTGAATGCCCGAAAATATTCTTCACTATAGCTTCATCGTAAGAGGACTCGAAGCCGGCGTCATCGTCGCCATAATCGCTCCCCTTATCGGAATTTTTCTCGTGCTGAGAAGGTATTCTCTTATTGCGGATACGCTTGCCCACGTCTCCCTGGCAGGCATCGCCATCGGATTGCTGCTGAGAATGAATCCCGTGCTTGCAGCCCTGGGCACGGCTGTAGTCGCTTCTTTGGGCATCGAGCGGCTGAGAACCTCCAAGAGAGTTTACGGCGAGTCCGCGTTGGCTCTTTTTCTTTCGGGAAGCCTGGCTCTTGCCGTAGTTGTCCTCAGCCTGGCTCACGGATTTAACGCAAACCTGTTCAATTACCTGTTCGGGAGCATCGTAACCGTTACGGTAAGAGACGTACGTATAATTTCAATTTTGGCAGTCATTGTAACGTTGGTCCTGGCGACTTTTTACCGGCAGCTCGTATATGTCACGTTCGACGAAGAGGCGGCCAAAGTCAGCGGCGTTCCAATTCGTCTGGTAAACACTATTCTTATTGCTTTGGCAGCCTTGACCGTTGCCCTGGCAATACCGATTGTCGGCGTTTTGTTGATTGCCGCTCTGATCGTCATTCCTGTCGTTACGGCGCTCCAGCTCAAAAAGAGTTTCATGCACACAATCGCTTATGCGGAAGTTGTTTCGCTTTTTTCCGTTGTTTTGGGGATTTTTGTTTCTTTCTATTTCAGTCTTTCGACCGGAGGCTCGATAGTCTTGATTATGCTCGCAGTATTCGCCTGTGCGTTTGTCGTCAAAAGCAGGAAATGAGACTGCCCGCCCCTTTCACACTGCGGCCTTATCGCGCTGCCCATGGCGGCGGGAGTATCCGGCGCCTCTTTCTCGCCCTCACGATAAGGCCTTTGAGGTAATGCGTCTCGGGGACCGTCAGGAGCACCGGATGGTCGGGGGCCTGCATCAGCTCCCGGATAAGATAGAGGTCGGCGCGGCCGTAAGCGGCAAGACGGACCAGGTCTCTGAACCTGGACTGCTTCATATGATAGGAACAGGAAAAGGTGAAGAGGACCCCTTCGCCGGAAAGGCGCCTGAGGGCCTTCTTGTGAAGGCCGATATATCCTTTTTCACCCTCCCTCAGCTTCTTTTTCGATTTGATGAACGAAGGCGGATCGAGGACGATAACCTCATGCTCCTCTCTTCCTTCTTTCAGAAAATCAAAGGAGTCGGCCTTCACAAAGACGCCTCCCGCCAGGCCGTTCAATCTAACGTTTTCCCTGCACAGGTCCAGGGCCTCGGCCGAGGCGTCGACGAATGTGACCGCCCGGGCCCCGTAATAGAGCGCATGGACGCCGAAGCCGCCTGTATAGCAGAAGAGATCGAGGACGTCCCTGCCCGGCGAGAACTCTCTCATGAGGGGTCTGTTTTCCGCCTGATCAAGGTAGAAGCCGGTCTTGTGGCCTGAGAGCACGTCCACCAGGAACCGCAAGGGGCCCCATCTTGACGACTGCGCTTCGGTCGACGCTCCCGTCGGCCGTCTCGATGTAGAGGGGAAGGCCCTCCTCCTTCCTGCCGGGGCTGTCATTCCGAAGCACTACGGCCCGAGGGGAGAACCTCTTCTTCACCGCTGCGACGATGGGTCCCTTTTGCCTCTCCATGCCCGCCGTCAGAAGCTGCACGGCGATCTGGTCCTCATATTTGTCGATCACAAGCCCGGGAAGAAAATCCGACTCCGAATTAACAACCCTGAAGCTGCCTTCCGCCGGCCGCCCCCTCAGGCGCAGGGCTTGCTCGATCCGGTCTGCGAAAAATCGCTCATCGACCGGAACCTTGCCGCGCGAAAGCAACCGCACAGCGATCAGGCTCTTTGCATTATAGCAGCCCGTGCCCAGCGATCTGCCTTTGTCGCCCGTCACCTCGACGACCTCTCCGTCGGAAAGACCGGCGGGCCGCGATTTCACCTGATTGCTGAATATCCACAGATGGCCTGCGACGATCGATTCTTCAGCGCTCTTATCCACCTGCACCTGTTCCATGGCCGCTCCCTTCCCCACCGCCTTCAAGCGCTTTGCCGTCGCCCCCCTTTCGCGCCCGAAGCCATTTCCTGACCAAGCTGAACATCCAGGCTACGGCGCCGGCCGAGAGCAGAAGGATGAGGACGGCATGCTCGGTCCTTTTGATGTGCCCGAAAAGAACCTGGACGAACGCGCCGAAGGCATAGCCGAGGTACGCGATCACGCAAGACCATACGAGGACGGTGACTGCATCGATGGCGAGAAACAACCGCGAATCGAAGCCGCTCGATCCGATGACGAAGGGGGTCACCGTCCTGGCGCCGTAAATGAAACGGAAGCCGAAGATGACGAGAAGACCGTAGCGTTCCATGAGTCGTCTCACTTTTCCGACGTGCTCCCGCCACAAGGACCATCGTTCGAGAAAACCCGCCCCTTTCCAGCGCCCCAGATGGAAATGGAGCTGATCTCCTGCGAAGGCCCCGACGAACGTGACGACCACGACCCACCGAATATCCAGGTAGCCCCGGTACGCGGCGAACCCCGAGGCCGCGATAATGGTCTCCCCCTCGAGGAAGGCCCCCAGCGCCACGAACCAGTAACCGTACGACCTAAGCAAAAGCTCGATGGCGTCGATAATGGCTCCTTGTCAGAATTTTGTTCGTCCCCCTCTTCCCGCTTTCGCTCGTTATCTTACCTCAAATCAACATGGATTGAACAGCGCGGCGCTCCCGGCAGGCCCTGAAAACGGACAGTCTCCTGTTCGTCGAAGCTTTAGACCGGTTGTCAGGACACGATCATTGGCGCATATGCGGCGCCAGTTCTATCCCGCCGGTCCCAAAGACGCCATCAGCAGAAAGAGGACTTCCACTATCTCGGTGATTGCGCCGAAATGGTCGCCCGTCAGCCCCCCGAATTTGTTCGTCAGGAGCTTCACGGCTAGAAGGCTCAGGACGTAGGCGCCGGCGCAGAATAACCCGCAATATGCAGCCTCTGCCTCCCTCGACGGTCCCGAAAAGCAAAAAAAAGCGGCGAGGGCAAAAAGGACGGCGGCCAACAACGTCGCAAGGCTCGCGTCTTTCAGCCCGGTATGCTCGATGAATATTTTTCCGAGGCCGTCCTTCCGGCCGGATGCGGCATGATACATGACCGGCACGGTGATCCATTTTGAGAAAACGGGCGCCAAAAACAACTGCGCCCCCGCGCAGTGAGCGGAATACCCGGAGATGACCGTTTTTATCAGGAGAAACTTGAGGAGGATCGCCATTACTACGGCGATAACGCCGATCGCGCCGGCGGCGCTGTCTTTCATGACTGAAAGCCTTCTCTCCCTGTCTTTTTCTGGATCGCCCGACGATTTCACTGCCAGGCCGTCAAAGGTGTCGGCCAGGCCGTCGAGATCGAAGCCGTGATTGCTCAGGATAAGACTTAAGACGGCGAGACCCGCGGCCGCGTCGGTCGGAAGGACCCGCATCAGGATAAGGGCGGTCGCCGCAGTCGCGACGCCCTGAAAGGCGCCGACAAGAGGAAAGAATATGACGGAAGCAGCTATATCCTTCTCGCAAACCTCCCCCCGGACGCGGATAGGCGCAACCGTAAGGAATTGAAACGCGAGGAGGAGGCGCCTTATCAATTGGCCGTCTCCTCTGAGGCGGCCCCTTTCGGCTCATTCTGCCTCGGTCCTTCCCTTATAGGCAGCCTGAACGCCTCAACCGTATTCTCGATCTTTTTTTCCGCCCCGCGGACGATCGCCGAAATTTCTTCTTCCGAAAGCGTCTCTCCCGCTTCGAGAGCCGTCAGATGCTCCTCGAAGACAGCCGTCAGGAGATGGTTCAGCGAGGCATAGAAGCCTTCCGCGCAGGCCGGCTCGGCTGTCCGGCCGCTCCAGACGTCGTCGAGCGACGAAAAGAGCTTGTTCGTAATCCGGCGCATGATTGCCGCCAGGGCCGCGACCCGGCGGTTTTCAAAACAGGCGGTCCCTTCATAAGAAGAGCTCTCAGGCACGACGAGACGCCCCTTTTCCTTCAGGCGGCTGTAGCCTTCCGTCCCTTCAAGAACGATCTGATGGTGATAGAGCACATTGGCGGTAACGGAAAGATTTTTGAGCAGATCGTTTCGCTTGAGAAACTCCAGGTTGCACCGCACGTCCGAAAGTGTGGCGTCCGGCTCGAACATGATGAAGCCTACATTCGGCTCGATGCCGTGCTTCCTCAAGGTCCTGATCGCCTCCTCGTTCTGGGCTGCCGTCGTCATCTTGTTCAGGCGCTTCAGGGACGCGTCCCTGCCGCTCTCGATGCCGATGAGGATGTGACGCAAGCCTGCGTCCGCCAGGGCGCCGATGGTCTCATCATGGATATCGTTGACCCGTCCTTCGATGCCGAAGCGTATTTTCCTCTCCTTGACGAGGGCGGCAATGCGCAGGGCCCTCTCCTGGCCGGGTGCGCCCGGACCGAAGAAATTTGCGTCGGTGAAGTAGAAATCCTTCGAGCCGGTCTGCCCCAGGAGGCTGTCGATTTCTTCCATGATATTCTCCGGTCGCCGCCCCCTCCATGATGCGCCCCGGCCGAAGAAGGCGTTGACAGAGCAGAAGACGCACCTGCCGTAGCAGCCCCGGCTCCCCAGAATGTTCACCTCGGGCAGGCGCAGAAGCGCATCCGTGCGGACGGGAAAGGGTATGGCGTCCAGGTCTTCGATGGTCTCCGCCTTATTCACCCTGAAACCTCCTGCGCCATCCCGAGTGATGAACCCCGGGACGGCCGATGCCTCTTCTTGCGGACACGCCGACGAAGCGAGGCGCGACATGGCGCCTTCCGGCTCCCCCGCGATGATCCCATCTATGGCCCGGCAGTTTTCCAGAATGTCCCTGTAGGCAACGGTGGGGTAGAACCCGAATGCCGCGATGCAGGCAGAAAGCTCGGCCTTTACTCTTTCGAGGAAGCCCGAAAAGGCCCGGTCTCTTTCCCACGTGTAGACCATGTGGACGCCGAGGATATCGGGCCTCATCGAGCTCACCCTCGCCAACACCTCGTCGTAGGCGAGTCTTTCCAGGTAGCCCTCGATTATCTCCACGTCATGGCCGTCCTTCTGCAAAACGGCCGCGATGTAGCCGGAGAGCAGGCATGAGCAGAGGGGCGCGTTGGCGATGTCGTTGCACCTTTCGGCAGCGATCCTTCGAGGGTGTTCGAGGAGGAGTATTTTCATTGCATCCCCTGCCAGGCGAAGACGTTCTCGCAAAAATGGAGCGTCTCCATGCGGTAGCGGAGCGCCTCGAACGGCGGCGGGTTGTAATAGACCGGATAGAGCAGGTCGGTCTCGGGCCCGATAACGCCGGCGGCGCGCGCCTGCGCCTCGATCGCCGTCTTCGGTAGGATGCGGACATTATTGAGCACGACAGTGCCGAGGTTCCTCTTCCCGCGGTGAATCCTGTAGAGCTTTTCTATCATCTCCATGCCCTGGGCGCAGGTTGCTTCGGTCTCACCCGGGAGATTCACCATAAAGTGATAGACGGCGACGACGTCCGTCCGGGCCGCGAGACGGGCCGCCCTCAGGATGTCGCTCTGTCGAGTCCCCCTGCGGAGGACCTTAAGCGCCTGGTCGCAAAGGCCGTCCGGAGAGAACGAGAAGCATTCGCACCCTGCCTTTTCGAAAAGCGCTACGTTCTTTTCGTTGAGCATGTTTTCCCTCATGAAGCCGTCCCACCTCACGTCCAGCTTTCTCCGAAGCAGTTCCCTGCATATGTCTTCGAGGTGACCCGCGGGCGCGTTCAGGACCGGATCGGTAAAGTGGAAGCGTTCAATTCCGTGTTCTTTCCGGAGAAGCTCCATCTCGTCCACGATGGCGTCCGGCCGCCTGCACCTCAAGGCTCGCCCCTGCAGCAGCGGATAGACGCAGTAGGAGCAGCAATGAGGGCAGCCCCGCTTGCCTTCAATGCCGATGGCAGGGGCATACGCATTGACGCCGGCATACGCCGCAGGGTCGAGGATCGTCCTGTCGGGGGGCGTATAGGCGGACATATCGAACGTCCGGGCAGGCGGAACGCATACGACGCGAACGCCCTTCCGGCGGCATAAGCCCTCGAGGCGCGGGGGCCTGTCGAGGGACCCAAGCAGCCGCGGAAAGCTTTCCTCGGCCTCCCCGATAAGCCCGTAGGCGATCTGCGGCGCCTCTTCCATGAGCCGTTCGGGAAAAAGGGAAAAACCGGCGCCTCCGGCGAGGATCACGGCCCTGGGGAGCAAAGAGGCGGTAAGACGGGCGGCGGCAACGAAGGGAATGACGAGGCTCGTCTGCTTGTTCCCCAGAGGGTCTATGTTCCGGAGCGACAATCCGACCAAGTGAGGCCGAAAATCGAGAAGCCGTTCCTTGAGGGCACCGAAGGCGTCGACGTGAAGGTTCATGTCGAGGACGGCCGCCTCATGGCCGGTCTTCCTTGCAATGCCTGCGAGGAGGACGATGCCGAGGGGGTAGACCTTTTCGGATCGATGACTCTCCGTCGACGGCGTTTGGACCATCAGCACCCGCATCGATCACTCCAAAAGAAGGAGGCCGTAGTATTTTACGAACTGACCTTTTGTCGGGAGCGTGGTCAGGTCCATGCCCGCTCGCCGGACCGTCTCGAAGACGTCGATGCCCGCCCCTTCCATAGAGGGCCGCGACCGGCGCCTATCCCTGCATTTTCCATCCGTGACGCACGCAGGACAGAGGGCGCAGCGACCTGCCCAGAAGGCGAAGGCCTTGTAATAACCGGCAAGAAACGCCGTGCGCTCGGCTTCGAAGACCGAGAGCTGGAACGAACGGGTCGGCGGCTCGCCTTCGAGAAGGAAGGCAAAAGAGTAGTCCTTGAGGAGCATCTGCGTCTCCTCCGGGGTCGGCGCGTGGGGCGGGCAGCTCGGCGAGCCATAGTCAGGACATCCGTATTGACATTTAACCCGCGTCCAGTCGGGCGCGCATATCTCGTCGACGGGCAAGGGCGCGACATTCCTGAAGCCGAGCGCTCTTATCCGGGCCGCAAGGGACGCCTTCGTATCCAGCCTCAGTGAATCAAGGACCCTCGGCTCACCCGAAGCTGCGATGAGGGCCGTATCGCCTTTCAGGGGGATGAGCCCGGTCGAGCTTAAGCCCAGCTTGGTCAGTTCCTCTTTTATGAGAGCGCTCGAAAAGACCCTGCCATTGTAAGTGTTGACGAGCATATTCAGGTCAAAAAGGGCAGCCTTCTCAGGGCAGTGCTCGAAGAAGAAATCGTGGATCACGAGAACGCCGTCCGGCTTCAGGCATGATGCAGCCTCGGCGAGCATATGGGGCAGCTCTTTCTCGGAGTAGGCGTGAAGGACGTTCGATAGCGTCGCCAGGCTGAAGCGGCCCTTCGTGAAAGGCCAGGGCTCGAGGATATTGACCGGCCGGAATTCGACTCTGTCCCCCAGGTTCTTCCCTGCCGCGAATTCCCTGGTGTGGACAAGCACCTCGGGGATGTCCGCGAGGACGGCGGAAACAGCGGGGAAGCGGTCGAGAAAAGCGAAGGCGATCCTCCCTGACCCGGCGCCCACGTCGAGCATCTCCCCTTCGAGGGAAAGGCCTTCGAAGAAGGGGACGATCTCTTCCGCCTTAAGAAAGGCCGTGCAGTCCATCGCCCGCAGATACCTGCCTATGCGCGCCGACTGAACGGCCGCCCCTTCCCCGGAAGCATGTCTCGCCCTCCTGCCCGTTTTCAGGCAATCTCCCAGGCTCGACCAGTGACCGAGGACTCCTTTTTCCACAATATCGCATCGCCCTGGTATCGTTGCTTCCCGGGGACGAGACAATCGGACGAAACCGCAGTGTTGCAATAGAGCGCGCCGTCCCGCACAAGGAGCCCGAGGGTGCAGAGGGCGTCGAGGAGACGTTCCGTGGCCGAGGGTTCAAAACCGAGCGCCGATCCAACCTCTTCGGCCCCTTTGCCCGGAGGCTCGAGAACGCTGAAGAGGTCCGCTTCGACGGCGGTGAAAAGGAGCAGAGAAAGCCGGTAGCCGCCCGCAAGGTCTTCGAGATGCTGGGGGCCAGAGCTTTGCGGGTCGTGGTTGAAAAGGGAATGCGTCACTTCTTGTCCGTCCCTTCCATGCTGGCTTCGAAAGCGCCCCGCAGGATGTTGTTGGCGCAGAACTTGCCGCACATGGTGCACGAGTCGTTGTCGCTCTCGCCCCTTTTCGCCCTTATCTCCTGCATCCTCTCCGGGTCGATGGCAATGGCGAGCTGCTTATCCCACCTCATGTCCCTCCTCGCCTTCGACATCTCTTTGTCGGCCCTCGTATCCTTATACTTGATCATGTCGCCGATATGCGCAGCTATCCTCGACGCGACAACCCCTTCCCTCACGTCTTCGGGAAAGGGCAGGCCCAGGTGTTCCGAGGGCGTAACATAGCAGATGAAGTCGGCGCCGTAGGAAGACGAAAGGGCCGCGCCTATGGCGGCGGTGATGTGATCGTGGCCTGGAGCGATATCGGTGGTGATGGGTCCGAGCATGTAGAAGGGGGACCCCCCGCTCATCTTCTTTTCCATGATGATGTTCGCCTCTATCTCGTTGATCGGCACGTGTCCCGGGGCCTTCCACCATGGTCTGGCAGCCCGCCTCTCTGCCGATCTCCGCAAGCTCGCAGTTGATGAGCAGCTCCTGGACCTGCACCCTGTCCGTCGCGTCGTCGATGGCGCCGGCCCTGAAGCCGTTGCCGAGGCTGAGGACCGTGTCGTATTTTTTTAGGATCTCCACGACCCTGTCGTAGTGCTCGTAAAGGGGGTTTTCCTTGTTGTTATGCTCCATCCAGGCAACCATATAGGAGCCGCCCTTGGACACGAGCCCGCCATAGCGGTAGTGCTGCTTCCTGAGCATCTCCACGGTCTTCCTGTTGATGCCGCAGTGGATCGCCATGAACCCCACGCCTTCTCGACACTGTTTCTCCGTGACCTCGAAGAGCAGCTCCGCCGGCATGTTCACCGCAGCCCCGTATTGTCTCTATGGCGAGGGCAAAGGCCTCATAGAGGGGCACGGTGCCGACGGGCAGGCTTATTGCGTCCATCACGGCGCGCCTTATCCCTGGTATGTCGCCGCCCACGCTCAGGTCCATGAGAGTGTCGGCGCCGTATTTCTCTGCGATCTTTCGCCTTTTCACCTCCATGGCAATGTCGGCGATAGCGGTCGAAGAGCCGATGGAGGCGTTGATCTTCGTCCGCAGGCCCCTGCCGATGCCCACGATCTTTCCCCTCCTGCGCTCGTTGGCCGGGATCACGATCTGTCCTTGGGCCACCCGCTCCATGACGAGATCCGTCGGTTGTCCCTCATCAGTCGCGACCGTTTCGATCTCCAGGGTCGCTTCCCCTTTTACCGCCTTTTCAAGTTGCGTCATCCTTGCCGAGCCTCCTTTCAGTTATTGGGGTTCAGCACCCCCTCCGCGAGCAAGCTCGCGGAGCCTCCCCGCTCACAAAAGCAAGCAGTTATTGGGGTTCAGCACCCCCTCCGCGAGCAAGCTCGCGGAGCCTCCCCGCTCACAAAAGCAAGCAGTTATTGGGGTTCAGCACCCCCTCCGCGAGCAAGCTCGCGGAGCCTCCCCGCTCACAAAAGCCATAAAAAAATCCTCAGAGCAAAAGCGCCCCAAGGATTTTGCACCTGCCGTTCATAGAGATTTCCTCCGCGGGAAGCGTCCGCATCTTTCCGGGATACGGACTAATCTTCAGGCAGGTCTTCTGGCTCCCGGTTCATCCTACTCGCCAGCCTTCCCGAATAATCATTCAGTGGCGTGTTTGGCTTTCGTCCCGGTCACAGCGGCGGGACCGCTCCCGGCTCGGACCTTTTTTTCTTGGCCCTCACGGGATTCCCTCTTATGCCTTTCGGCGCCTGAAGCAAAAAAGATATACCACGAGAGGCGCATGTGAATCAAGAAATCGTCTTTGCTTCCTGCGCCTAGAGTCATAGAGTTGCTTTAGCGCCGCGGCCGCTTCAAACCTGACGCCCCACAAATTACCCAAAGAGGCATTATATTCTTTTTAGGAAGCACTGTTCGAAGATCAAGCGAAAACAAAAGGACCGGGAGACGCCGCGACAGCGCCCGAGACAATGTAGTCGAATTTTGTATGTCAATGTTTTACTAATGTCGCGGTTCCCCTAAATCGACATGCGTAGAGTAAGCAACTTCCTATACGGGTGCGCGACAGTCCGCCGGGCGGCGCTGCGCAGCCTTTCGAGGGCGGCGAGACGCGAGAGAGACGACGCCTGGGTTGGTCTGGAATGCGAAAATGCGGCAGAGCGGGATTTTTGCAGGCTTGAGGCGTGCGGCTACAGCGTCTACAGGGACTTCCCCGGCGAGAGCTTCGTGATCAGCCATGTCGCGGTAGGGCCGAACGGGGTGTTCGCTGCCGGGGCGGAGCACTCCGCGGAGGCCGAAACGGGTAACGGCGCATCTGCCGAAAAAAAAGTCTTCTTCGATGGCCCGGTCTTCCGGTACCCTGTCCTGGTAAAGGCGGCATCGCTGGCCAGGGTCCGGCGCCAGGCGGCATGGCTATCCCGGTGGCTCGAAAATCGCGTAGGAGAAACCGTGGCCGTCTATCCCTTGCTCGTCGTTGCCGGATGGCTCGCAAACCGCCTAAAATGGGGCGACATCGTCTTCGTCAGCCAGCGCGACTACAATGCTCTGACGGCGCGGAGCCCAAAGGCTCTCCCCCGGACCGCGATGGAAAGGATACGCCGGCAACTGGACGGCCGTTGCCTGAACGCGGCCGCCGATGTTCCGGTTCGATAACGCAAGACCTGTCACGAGGCTGGATTGGACCGACTCCTGTCTATGAGAGGGAGATAAATATTGAGCCTGCCCCTGCTGCCGCGCCCCGTCGATATCCTCGCGCGGCCGTTGATCTTCTTGACTGCCCTCGCCACGGACCGGAACGCAAAGAACAGGTTCCTGAAACCTTTCTTGTAGGCGACCGTCGGCTCTTGCGCCCTCGGAGCGCCGAGGTCGACATAGAGAAGGGCGCACCCCGCAGACTCCTCTCCGCCTTTGTTCCCTGTCGGATGGGGGATCGGCAGGAAGCTCGTCCCTATCGTCACCACCTCGCCGGCCGGCAGGGTAAGAGACGCGCTGTCGAGGAGCGTCGAAAGTCCTTCTCCCATCTGGGCGCGATCGAGCATCACCTTCAGCTTCTCAGCGGCCGGCACCGTTCTCAAGCCCGTGCGCTCGCCTTCCGGCGCGACGGCCCGGACCGAGTCTTCGATCAGGGCGTTAATGTCTACAACACTCAAATTCATCTTTTCTCCTCAATTACCGGGGCTCACCGTCGCCCCCTCAAAGAAAAGCTTCATTGGGGCTTAGAGCCTCTCGACGGGCAACGCTCGTCGATCCTTGCGGCTAAACGCATCACTCGATTTAATATAAGCGCCTACGAAGAGGACGGCAAGGGTCCATTCTTTCACTCCCGCGCTTGCCCTGCCCACTTGCGTCGCCAGAGGGCAATCCATTTTTTTGCGGCCAAAGGAAGGATTCCGATCAGGACAAAAGAAATAACGAGCCCCGGCGAGAGTATCTGTTTGATCGAGTCGATGCGGGCAAGCTCGCGCCCCGCATTGCGGCGAGGACCGGATGGGCCGCGTATAGGGCGCGGCCGGCATATCGAAGATGACTCGAGAAAGGAGAGGGTCAGATAGCGCTCGAAAGGCGGCTTCGCCGATCGTCCTTATGCCCTCCCCTAAAAATATGCGACAGATTTCACGAAAAAGAAGACTTTGCGGGGAACATATGTTATAAGACTGTTAAAACGTAATGCTCGGCCAACATCGATCGCACATCAACTGACTCTGAAGGAGGGTCGAATAATGAGCGTCCGAGAAGCGGTTGGGTCGACGGCCTCCAAGAAGATCTCCCAGCTTATAGTCAAGTTGCTCGATACGTGTTCGGATGAGACCCTGAGTCAGTTGACCGTCCTTGCAGAAAGGCTCACCGATGAGGAGGAGGTCCTGGCGGCCATACGCGGCATCAGAACGATGCTCAGGAACCCCGACCACGGCATTCACCGGCTCTTCAAACGGGTCTCGGAGTACCTGCCCCATGAGAGCAAGGTGAGGCTGTTCCAATCCCTTTTCACAAACGCCTGGTTCGCGGGGTGGCAGAAAAAGAAGAAGATCCTCGATAAATACGGTTTCTGGCCCCCCTTCGTCATGATACTCAGCCCCACCCTCAACTGCAATCTTCGCTGCAAGGGCTGCTACACCCTCGGCTACGGGATGAGGCACGAGCTCTCCTACGAGGTCGTGGACAGGGTGCTGAAAGAGTGCGAAGAGCTGGGCATATTCATCGTCACCGTTCTCGGCGGCGAGCCTCTCGTCTATCCGCACCTTTTCAGAATGATAGAAGAACATCCCAGCATCACCTTCCAGGTCTACACAAACGGCACCCTGGTGACTCGTGAAGTCGCAGCGCGTTTCAGAAAGCTCAACACGATAGTCGTAATCAGCAATGAAGGGTACGAGGCTGAGACGGACCAGTGGAGGGGCAAAGGGGTCTACAAGAAGATACTGACAGCCTTCGAGCACTTGACGGACGAACGGGTGCTCGTCGGCTCCTCCGCCACTGTGACGAGCAAGAATGCAGAAGTCGTCGCCTCGGAAGAGTTCGTGGACAAGATGATCGGATTGGGTTCCATTTTACAGATGTATTTTCTCTACATGCCCGTAAACGGCCAGAGTGATTTTTCCCTCCTCGTCACGCCGGAGCAGCGAAACCATTTAAGGAGAAAGGTCTCCGAGTTCAGGCAGACAAAACCGCTCTTCTTCGTCGATTTCTGGAACGACGGTCCCCACGTGGAGGGGTGCATCGCCGCCGGCAAGAAGTATTTCCACGTCAATGCCATGGGGGACATCGAGCCGTGCGTATACGCCCACATGGCTACTCAGAACGTGAAGGACGCCTCGCTCAAGGATGCGCTCACGAGCCCGCTGTTCCAGGCGATCAGGGCCAGGCAGCCGCACAACGAGAACCATCTGAGACCCTGCATGATCATCGACAATCCTGAAATAGCCAGAGAGATTATCAGGATCGCCAAACCGCGCTTCACCCATCCCGGGGCGGAAGAGATCTACACCAGCCGGGCGCAAGAGCTCGACGAGTACGCGCAAAGGTATGCCGACTTTATCGAGCCTGTCTGGGAGAAGGAGTATGTGTCCGGAAACGGGGCAGACGTGGCCGGTAATATCCGATCCGTCTAAAGCCTTCGATTTCATCTTCTTCGAGCCGGAGGGGACATGGACAAGAATCTCTGGACTCTACGAGATTACCTCCGCCTGGGCCTCGGACCCGTCCCGAAGAAATTTATGGTCGGGATAGACGTAACGTACCGGTGCAACCTGAACTGCGCGCACTGTTACTTCAGGCATCAGGGGTATCGTTCCGAGCTCTCCGCAAACGAATGGATCAGCCGGTTTCAGACATTGAAGGATACGGGCCTGCCTCTCTATATGGCCGGCTGGCTGGGCGGCGAGCCGCTCCTCAGACCCGAGGTGATCGAAAAAGGAAGGCGGTTCTTTAAATAGAACGTCATTTTCACCAACGGCGCCCACGAGCTGCCCGATTGGCCCGACTGCAAGTTCATCGTCTCAGTCCCCGGGAACGTCGCAACCTACGGCGATGCTCACGGGGGGAAACGAAGCGGGCTACGCGGCGGTCAAGGAGCACGCGAACAGGCCCGACCTCAACGTCGTTGTCGCCTATTGCATTACCAGACCGAACGCCGCCTCCATCCCCGGCTTCCTCGAAGAGTGGCGCGAAACCCACATCAAGGGCGTTTACTTCGAGTTTTACACAGCCTCAAAAATGGAGAACGGCGGGCTTTGGCTCGATTGGCCTGAGCGGGACGGCGTCATCGATATGCTCCTCCGGTTGAAAAAATCCTACGGCGACTTCATCTACAACAAGTCGTTCGAGCTGAAGCTCATGAAAACAGCCTCCGTGAAGAGCATACTGGCAACCTGCCGCGCCAGCGAGGTCGAATTGAGCCTCGACCCCACGGGAAACAAGAAATCTCCTTGCCATCTCGGTCCCGACGCGGATTGCACGCGGTGCGGCTGCATGCTCCCCATCTGGTGTTTTTACCTCTGGCGCAAGCGCCTCCTGCTTTTGGCCTTCGCCGAAGGGGTTTGGAGAGAGATCAGGGGCCTGTGACCGCCTGCCTCAGCCGTCCGGGAAGGAACCGTGCGACCACCCCTGCCGCGGCGTAGCACGCGCCGAGGAGGACGACATCCGTCGGGCCCACCGGCAGGTCCCATTGATAGGCGATCCAGAAACCGACGAAGGCCGCCGCCCCGCCGAGCCAGAGGCAATCGCGGCGAACCCGCCCATCGTGCGGCTGAAAAGGCGCGCCGTCAGCGCCGGAATGAGCAGAAACCCGAAGGCTATCAACGGACCCACGCTGAGCACCGCCATGGAGACGGTCAGGCCGATCAGCAAATAGAGCAGCACGTCCCAGAACACTACATTCTTCCGCAGGGTGACCGCCATTGCCCGGTCGAAGGAGACTAGGAGCAGCTCCTTATGGAACAAGTCCCAGGGCGGCGAGGACGATAAGAAGCGTTGCCGCCGTGAGGGCCAGATCGAAGCTGGAGATGGTGATCACCTCCCCTTTCAGCAGGTCGAGCCAGCCGATCTCGCCGTAAGGGTTCTTCGCGAGCAGCAGGATGCTTAATGCGCCCGCCGCCACGTAGGCCGCGCCGAGCCTGCCCTCGGCCTGTCCGTAGCCGCGGCGCTCAAGAAAAGCCAGCAGCAGGATCGCCGCTATGGAGAAGGTCGTCGAACCCCCAAAGGCAAGGGCGTGCACGCTAGCGCCGCCATGGTCCGAGAGACGCAGCCCGAGCCACAGGGGAAGAGAGAGGGCGACGGCAATGCCCGTAGAGGAAATCTGCGGCAGGGCGACGCCCATGAAAACCAGCCGGCGCATCACGAGAAACACCCCCACGAGGGGGCAGGCGAACCCGACGAGCACGCTGGCATAGACCGAGTTGCGCAGGAGAAAGTCGGGCGAAAGCATCTGGCGCAGGGCTTCCATGTTAGTCGATCTCCATTTCGAAAATCTGCGCCATCCGCTCGGGCGTCAGGATCTCGCGAGCATCCCCTGGAGCACCTTGCCCTTGTGGAGCCAGACGATCTGCCGGGCATGGCCGGCGCACTGCGCCGAAGTCGTGTGTGACGAGGAGGACCGCAATTTTTTTTCCTTGCAGATCTGCGCAGATGAACTGCAGTACTGCGTAAGTCGCCTCATGGTCCACGCCCGCGGTGGGTTCGTCCAGCACAAGGACTTCGGGCCGCGTCGCCAGGGCCCGGGCGATGAGCACTCGTTGCTTCTGCCCCCCGGAGAGCTCGGCAAACCGCTTCCGGGCAAACGCATCTGCCCCTGCCGAAGCCAGGCATTCGGCCGTGAAGGCGCGCTCGGACGCCGGGACGAAACGGCCGGGACCGATGCGACCGTACGTGCCCATGAGGGCAACGTCGAAGCCCGTCAACAGGTACATTGGATCGAGTTGAGCGGACTGGGGGACGTAGCCGAAGACGGGCTGCGCCCCCGGAGCAACCGCCATCCGGCCGGCCACCGGAGGGAGCAGCCCGAGCACGGTCTTGAGCAGGGTCGACTTGCCCGATCCGTTGGCGCCGAGGACCGCGGTGAAGCCGCCGCGGACGATCGCAAGGGATATCCCTGAAAGCACGGGCCGGCCGTTGTAGCCGACGCTCAGGTCGTTCAAGACGATAATAGCGTCATTCATATTCGGCTCGCTCATTGCTTGCGCTCCGCATTGACCATTGTCTGCACGATGTAGTCCATCATCTTAATGTACGTCTCCGTGTGCGCCGCCCCGCCGGGCATTATTGGCAGCGTGATCAGGGCCGCGCCGGTCTGTTCGGCGACGCGCTTCGGGACCTTTTCGGGGAACTGCGGCTCCCGCACGACGATGGAGACGTGTTCGGCTTTCATATTGGCAATCAGCTCCTCGATGTGGCGGGGCGTCGGGTCGATGCCGGGTCTCAGCTCGATTGTCCCGAAGTAGACCATGAAGAACCGGGCGGCGAAATACGGCCAGTGTTCGTGATAAGAGACGAACTTTACCCCCTTGAGAGGCTCGGCCTCTTTTTTCCACCAGGCGATCCTCGCGTCGAGCCGTGCGAGATAGGCGTCGCGGTTGCGCGCGATACTCCCCCTGATGCTGCGGGTCGGTCGTCGCGAGGGCGTTGTAGATATTTCCGACCGCCGTCTCGGCCAGCGCCGGATCGAGCATGTAGTGCGGGTTACCGTACGGATGAACGTCGCCCGCGCTGTGCTCGGTCGATTTGGGTACGTCGAGGGGAACGATCCCCTCGAGCAGTCAATATAGCCCGACCTGTCTCTCTGGATGCGCGGGTTCTTGCTCGCCTCGATGAGGGCGGGCAGGAAGGCGTGCTCGCAGTCGAGCCCCACCGAGAAGCAAGAGATCCGCCCTGTTCATCATGGGTACGAAGCTCGGTTTCATTGGGACGCCGTGCGTGTCTTCGACGCCCGTGGCAAGGCTTTTCACCTCAACCAGGTCCCCGCCGATGTTCCGCGCCAGGTCCGCCAGGTCGGTCAGGGTGGCGACCACGCGGACCTTAGCGTGAGCGGGCGGCGGTGAGGCGACGCAACATAGCGCGAAAAGCGCGATGATCGACAACAGCAGAAAAAATGTACGTTTCATGTTCCTCCTTTAGAGAACTTGACCGCTCCCGCCAATTACCGGGGCTTAAACGCCCCCTCCATCGGCGAAGCCGCGACCCGCAACGCTTAAGCGGCCCCGGCCTCCCCCCTCGCACAAGCGCCTCCCCGCTCATCATGCCTCACTTGCACCCCATGCGGTTTACCGCTCCTGCCAACCGTGGCTGTGCGACCCAATGATCCAAGCCCATTGGAGATAGACGGCGTCGTTGGGCTTCAGGCCGGTTGCGAGGTTGTTGTCCGTGTGCGTGTACTGGAGCCGGAGCTGGTCCCAGTGGCTCAGGTACCACGTGATATACGGAGAGTATGCAGAGGTCCTGGCATCCTTGTTTTGATCGTTCTCCAGCCATTCGCCCAGGAAGCCCACAGTCCACTGCCTGTGGAACCTGTACGCGAGATACGAGTACCCGCCAATGGCGCCGACCGCACGGTTGAGGTTGAGCACGGTGCTTCCGTCCGGCGCAAACATGTCGTAGCGGTTGTCGCTCCTCAGCACCTCCGTGCCCCAGACGACGCTCTCGAACTGGTTGTTCCGCAGCGGCCGATACGCAAAAACCATGTCGAGCCCCGCAAGGCGGCGCTCCCGCTCGAAGAAGATGTTGCCGTTCGGCTGCACGAGGCCGCCGCCCCGGTCGGTCGTGCTCGGGTTCCAAAGACCCGAGATGCCCGGCTCGAATGAGATATTGGGGGTCAGGTCGAAATACGTGGAGGCCCTGCCCCAGAAGTTCAGATTGCTTCCGTTTCGGAAGCCATTCGACATTATTCGGCGTGTCCCCGAACTGCTCGCCGGCGCCCATAGTGAGGCTCACGTAATGGGGGATGGGCAGGAGATAGTTGACCTGCACCCCGTCTGTCTTCGATTCGCCGCCGACGTACTGGTCGAGGGCCAGCGGGCGGTTGACAAATGGCAGCTCGTGGTCGTGGATATACGACAACCTGCCGAATTCGCCGAAAAAGCGGCCCGCCTTGAGTTGCAGGTTCCATGGCAGCGAGGTCGTATAGAGCGCGGCCTCCTCCACCTGCGCTGTGGATTCGCCTGTGACCGGGTCGGCAGAGGCGTTGAGCACCACATAGCCCTGAAGGAACGGGTCGATCGACGCGGTCGCGTTCAGCTCCACAGAGCGCTGGAATACGTCCCACCCTCCGGGGCGTCCGCTGCCCGTCTCGCTCGACGGCTTGTTGTTATAGGAAAAGACTGTCTCGCCCACCAGCCCGATGGCCGGATTGAAGACGCTCGGCACAACCTTCTGCTGCGCCTCGGCCACCCGGTCTACCTTCTCCTTCAGCTCCTGCACCTGCTGCTGCACCTCTGCGGCGGGCGTCTGCGCCTGATTCGCCGCAGCCGGGGCAGTTCCCTGCGTGCGGCTCATCTCCGCCTTCAGCTCTTCAATCAGCTTTTGCTGCTCCTTAATCGTCTGTTCCTGCTTTTTCAGGGCTTCCTCAAGGGTTTTTATGCGATCGTCCAGGGTCTGGGCGAACGCGCCTGACGAGAATATCAACAGCGCAACGAGCGCGACCATGACTTTCACGACGACACCTCCGCTCTATCAGTGCTCTCGACCGAGTGTCTCTTCTTATCTTTGAGATAAGGAAGGCTTATACGCCGGGATGCTGCGCGGGAGGCGCCCGGTTTTGCCGAACGGGGTCGCAAATACAGGGAAGGACGACGCCGTGCCCGAAGAATATAGCCAAAATAACGGGCACCGGCGGCGATAGGTGAGGACTATCCTGAGAAGTCGGCCTGCATGGTGGACGATATTAAAACAGATGGAGCAATCATCGTGGGACTTTCCGTCCGCATGGTGGTGAAAGGCGAGGAGCAGAATAAAGAGGGAAAAACAAGCGACCAGAAACAGGGCAATGCTTCGACGTCTCAACCGCGCAGGCGCCGACGGGGTTTTCCACCCTTCGGCGTTTTCTCTCAAGGCTGATGCCAGCGATTTGCGCCTGGAAAGAGACGCTAAAAGGGGAATTATTTTTGCAAAACGCTCCATCGTCACTCGTTCTCTTCGTGGCGCTTTCGTTCTTCCCGCCTCATTTCTCTTCTCAGGCGCCCCGTTAATACGCATTGTACAGTCAATGCAAAAATGCAAGCAATAAAAAAAGAACCGGAGTTCACAGAAGAGATATCACACAGCCGATGAACGGCCCTTCTTCACAAAGGCGGCGGCCCGCTTGACCAGCCCCGCAGCCTCCGGCAACCCCAGCGCCGCCGTTATCGCAAAATAGACAAGCCCGTACAACCCCAGGCACACTATTGCGCAGGGGATCGGGCGGCGCCACTCTATCATCAGCTTTCCTCCCCAGGCGGCTGCCGCGGCGATTGCCGCCGCAATCCATAACTTGGCCGTGAAGGAGGCGGAGAGGCCGGTGCTGCCGATCCTGGCGTTGAGGGTGTTGCGCAGGAGCGCGAATTCCAGCCACCCGGCCAGTCCGGCCGACGCTGTAAGTCCCGCGACCCCCCACCTGGGATGAAAACCCAGGAACTGCGGCAGATGGAGGGCCGACACGTATCCCAGCCCTGCCGTGGCAAGGACCCTCAGAATGGCAAAACGCAAGGGAGTGCGCGTATCCCGCAGCGCATAGTAAGCCGATGCATAGAGACGTCCCAGGGTGGCGGCCAAAAGGCCGACAGCGGACCCGGCGAGAATCGCCCATACGTAGACCGAATCCTGGCGGCCAAACTTCCCCGTCTGGTAGATTGCTCCGGCGACCACGTCCCCAAGGGCGAGAAAAGCCATGGCGGAGGGGACGACAAAAAAGGCGATCTGACGCAGGGCGGCATTCAGCCGGTTCCGCAGATAGGCGTTGATTTCATGGGCCTCGCCAAGAGCACTCGACAGGGCGGGCAGTTCGGCGGCAGAGACGGACATGCCGAAAAGGCTGACCGGCAGGGTGTACAGGGTCTGGGCGTAGACGAGGGCGGCGAGGGCCCCGGTCGGGAGGAAGCTTGCCAGCAGCGTGTCGACGTATGCGCTGATCTGCACGACGCCCCGGCTGACCAACATCGGCGCAAAGTTGCGGACCACGGTCCGAACGCTCTCCATCGCGAGCCCGAGCACCGCGCTGAAGCGACGGATGAGGCCAAGGGCAAGGGGCAGCTGCACCCCGAGCTGCAGGGCGCTGCCAGCCACCGAACCCCACGCGAGGACTTTGGTGAGGGAAAACTGGTCGAGACGTCCTCCAAACCCGAGGAGCGAGACGATCATCATCGCGTTCCAAGCGACCGGGGCAGAATAGGAGATGAAGAACCGCCGGTGGCTGTTGAGCACGCCGAGGCACCAGGCCGAGATGGCCAAAAGACCGGCGCCCGGGAAGAGCACGCGCACCAGGTTGATGGTCAGTTGCAGCTTTTGGCCGCTGAACCCCGGCGCGATAATGGCGGCCATGGCGGGCGTGGCGAGTATGCCGACGAGGACCAGGCACGACATCGCGAGAGTGAGCAGGCAGAACACGGCGGAGGCGACCCTGTCGGCCTCGTCTTCTGCTCTATGGGCGAGCAAATTGGCGTAGACAGGGATAAAGGAGGCCGAAAGCGCCCCTTCGCCGAACAGGTTTTGGAGGAGGTTCGGGATGCGGAAGGCGGCCCTGAACGCATCAGCCGCGTCTGAGCTTCCGAGGTAATGGGCAAAGACCCGGTCCCTCACGAGGCCGGCGATACGGCTAAGCGAGATGCCCAGCGCCACCAACGCTGCATGACGGTTCGTCCTCAAAGGCCTCGCCGCTGTAAGGCGCGGCTCTTCCCCGACGATGGTCGCGCCGCTTGCTCTCTTCGGACTAAAGCGCCGCGTCAGCCAATGCGGGTCGGTCATGGTCGAGTCTACATCGTAACGCGGCGACTGTCAATTCAGCTGCCGGATCATCGCACCGTAACGAAGATCTTGCCCGTATTCCCGGTCCTGTGGTCAAGGGCGGTCAATGACGCCTTCTTCCCCGGCGGCAGAGCGCTGACCAGGCCGATAAAGCTCTCCATCCCTTCTACCGGCTCATCATCGATTGCCAGGATCATGTCTCCCACCTCAAAGCCTGCTGCCGCGAGAGGCCCTTTAGGGGCCAGTCGGGTGATCGTCACGCCCTGATTCGGGTTGAGTCCGTACTGGTCGACCTCTTTGGGGGTGGGCGGCCTTGCCTCCGCCCCGAGGCGCTCCATCACGGCGCCGGCCAGGAACTTTACGGACTCCTCCAGGTTTCCGACGATCACCGTCACGGACGCCTTCTTCCCATCTCGCAGCACCGTGAGCTTCACGCTGGTTCCCACCGCGGTCTGGGCGACGTCATTCCGAAAGGCGGCTGAATCAGGGACCTCCTGGCCTCCATAGGCGACCACGACGTCATTCTTTTTCAGACCCGCTTTGTCCGCCGGTCCCCCTTTGACCACGTCTGCAACCAGGGCGCCGGCACGGTTTTCCATCCGGGCCTCCTTTGCCAGCTCGGGCGTGAGGTCGCGGATGCTGACGCCCAGCCAGCCTCTCTCGACCTTGCCGTGGGCCATCAAAGCGTTCGCGATGTAGACCGCCATCCTGCTGGGAATGGTGAAGCCTATCCCTTCGAAGCCGCCTGACTCGCTCGCTATGGCGGCGTTGACGCCGATCACCTGACCGTAGAGGTTGAGGAGAGGTCCGCCGCTGTCGCCCGGATTGATGGGAGCATCGGTCTGGAGAAAGTCCTGGTACGAGTTGGGATCGGTGATCCCTGTCCGGTGCTTGGCGCTGATAATCCCATGGGTGACAGACTTTTCCAGGGCCCTGGGCGCGCCTATCGCCACTACCCACTCGCCGACCTCAGCGCCGTCCGAATCCCCGAAGGTCACGTGAGGAAGCGAGTCCGGCGCCGAAATGCGGACCACGGCAAGGTCCGTTTTTGCATCGCCCCCCACGAGCCTCGCGGGATATTTGCGCCCGTCCGCCAACGTCGCTTCCATCTTGGAGGCAGTCCCCGCCACGTGGTAATTAGTGAGGATGTCCCCTTGGGCGTCGATGATCATGCCCGAGCCGAGTCCTCTTATCTCCTGCTTGAATCTTCGGGGCGTCTTCGGCATGTTGAAAAAGCGCTGGAAGAAGGGGTTGTTCTGAAATTGCCAGAAAGGATTCTCCACGACCCGGCTCTCGCTCACTTCGATGTAGACCACGGCGGGCATTGTCCGTTCCGCCACGCGCACGATGGCCGATGCCAGGTCGGCGGCCCCTTTAGGCTTTCCCTCAATCCGGATCACGGCAGCTTCTGCCGCTTCCGCGAGGTGCACCTTCCGGGCCGCTCCTGCGCCAACCGACGCAATCAAGACAAGAGCCGCGACAATCGAGACAGTGAGCCGCTTCGTTGCTTCATGACCCATAGTAGGCCTCCTCGCTTAAGGCAGCCGGAGCTTTTTTTACACTAATCATTACGGGAAGCGAACGCAACGAAATACGGTGGAAGAGAAGCACGGCCGCCTGGCCCTCCGCGATTATCCGACGGGACCCGTCGTATTATAACAGGCTCTCATCGGTCCACCCCGCCCTGACGATCCTGATCCTGCTGAGATCGCTCACCCCCAGACGGTAAACCTTATCCGCCTGGGCAATGTGTATAGGCGCTACATCGAGAGGCCTGTCCTCGCCAAAGGTTGCGATCCGCTTCAGGCGGAGGAGCTCTGCGCCCACGGCGTCGACGGCTACGGGGTCCGTCCCCACGAGAATCCCCTTGTAGGGCCAGACGTAGCGCCTGTCGAAAAAGTTGGCCCCCCGGCCGTAGAACTGCGGCGTCAGGGCGACGAGGACATTGAGCCTCGTCTTCCCCTTGACAAGGGGAAGCGTCCATATGCGGCCCAGGTCCGCGCAGCCGTTCGCATGGTAGTCGGACGGCCTCGGCACAAACTGGATGTAGTTCTTGATAAGGGTCCCCACTCCGGCCCAGTGATGGGTCCTCACCGGGCGCGTATTCACGAGGGCCGTAGACCTTAAGAAGACGGGATGGTCGAGAACCCCCCGGTCGGCGGCAGCGATGTTCGCCTCTATAATGCCGACGCCAAGGAGTCTTCGACGGATGGCTTCCTCCATCTCGGGCGGCGTAGGCAGGTTACGCCACGAATTGCTCTTTATGCCCACCACGTCCGACTCCTTGAACAGGGCCTGCCATGCCTTCGAGCCATCCTCCTTGCCGAGGAGCCTCTTTACTCCTTCATCAAGCATCGATTGGAGCACATTGGCGCGGACCTCTCCCCCCTCGGCCAGGACGTCCCGGTCCCTCACAAGGACCACCGTTGAGCCATCCTCGGCCCCGACCTTCGAGGAAACGCCCGGCCCGAGGGCTGCGGCCGCGACAAGCGCTGCCGTGCCCTTCAGAAACTCCCGGCGGGAAATCGCACGTCGCTTCATCTTGCCTCCTTCAATTTCAGCTTTGCCGCCTCCATCAGTCGTATGACCACTCCTGAATTTGGCGCATTAAGGGCGATGATGATGCAGGTCCCTTGCGCCTCGGCGGCCGTCCACGCTCTGTTGCCGCCGGGGCGCGCCATGCCTTCGGCATCCAGCGCATAGGCCTTCCTGAACCCGGCAAAGGCGTTTCTTGCTTTCGCTTCATCCGGATAAGCAACAATGAGCGCGAAGGTCTTCTCCTTTCCGAAGTCATACCGGGCAAAGACCGCCTCTGTATCCGCCCCCAGCCCCAGGATGTTCTCGTAAGAGATAAAGCACCTCTGGTTGAGCAGGACGTGGCTCCTGACGAACCCGGCGCTCCCCTCCACCCGGCGCTCTTCGGGAAGAGCGCGGATGAGCCGGGGAGGCTCTCCCGTTTCTACGATCGATGATGCCTAGTTTTCGGCCGATCTCGAGGACTGCCTGTTCCTGCTCCTTTCCTTCTCCCTCGCCGTAGACGCTCACGAAATGGCGGCCCTTCCAGAACCTGAGTAGACCTCCGCCGAACTCCGATCCCTGTCCGATACCCGCCTCCGGGTCCTGCCTGTCGAAGGAAAAGACGCCAAAAGCGTCTGCCGGGCCGCCCATCTCGTAGAGCTCCGCGACCAGCCCCGGATGAGCTTCCCTTTCAAAGCGCTGGACCGTGAGCGTTTTAAAATTGTACGCGAGGAAGACTTCGCCCGCGCCGTCCATGTAGTCAAAAATCTGCCGCCCCGCGTAACGGACGACCTCGCCCGTCTTATTCCAGCCCCCGGCCCCTGAGGGCCACCCTATCGTCCCGCCCATGGCTTCCTTCCCGGCGGCCGGCGCCTGCATGAGGTAAAACACTACCATGACGACGAGGAAGACCGCCTTCATGCTCGCCAAGCGCTCTATCTGCCGCCTCATGCTCTTCTATCCTTCGGAAAGACGCCGCCGTGGCCCGGGTCAATCGGCGCCTGTCTTGCAAAATGCTCCGGCCCCTACAACTTTCAGCTCTTCATGGGCGTCCGTTGTTCGATTATACCATTTACGACGACGGGAGGCAAAGAGCTTCCCGCAGTTCCAGCAATTCACGCCTGATCGCTTGCAGACAGACGAGTTGAGACAGTGCCGCCCGAAGGTCAGCCGATGAAGACCTTCCTGTAGCGGTCCATATCTTCCAGCGCCTTCCCGCTCCCCATGACAACGCATGTCAGGGGGTTCTCCGGCATCGAGACCCTGAGGCTCGTCTTCTCCGAGATCCTCTTGTCGAGCCCCTTGAGCAGCGCGCCCCCGCCCGTTAGGGTCAGACCCGATTCCTGTAGATCGGAGACCAGCTCCGGCGGGAGTTTCTCGATCGCCCTTTTCACTGCGTCGACTATCGCCGCGACCGGTTCCTCTATGGCCTCCCTCACGTCCTGGCACGCAACGGTCAGGTTCTTCGGTATGCCATTGACCATATCCTTGCCTATGACATCAAGAGAGCCGGGGTTGACCGATTGATGGGCCGAGCCTATTGCGATCTTGATCTTTTCCGCCGCGTTCAGACCGATGGCCACCTGATATTTCCTCTGCAAATGGCGCACAATAGCCTCGTCGAGCTCGTCGCCGGCTACCCTGAGGGACTCGCTGTACGCATTTGCCGCAAGTGTGATGACCGCCACTTCCGTTGTCCCGCCCCCGATGTCGACGACCATATTCCCCAGGGGCATCTCTATGGGCAGGTTGGCCCCTATTGCCGCCGCCATTGGTTCTTCGATCAAATGTATGTCATGGATCCCGACCTGCAGGCAGGCGTCGAAGACGGCCTTTTTCTCCACCTGGGTGATGCCCGACGGCACGCAGACCACCATTTTCGGTCTCGATATCCGCTTCGTCTCTCTCACTGACGTCAGGAAGTACTTTATCATTGCCTTGGCCACATCGAAATCGGCAATGACCCCATCCTTCATCGGTCGTATGGCCGCCATATGCTGAGGCGTTTTTCCGATAAACTCCTTTGCCTCCTTACCCACCGCGATGATCTTTCCCGTGTTTTGCTCGATGGCGACAACGGACGGCTCATTGAGCACTATGCCCTCGCCCTTCATATAGATGAGCGTGTTAGCCGTTCCGAGGTCCATCGCGAAATGTGTCGAGAAGCCCGAAAAAAAAGCGCTCAATGTTTTCAGTAAGCTCATGTCGTTCAACGCCCCCTTTATTGAGAGATTACGACCGGATCGCTCATGCCTTGCTCCCCTTGGCCCTCTCTTCGGCGACATCCAGAAGCTCCCACAAATCCTCGCCGTCTCTGGGGAAATATGCGGCGCCGATCTCCAAACCTTTCTTCGGGCCCTGCGCGATGCCGGTCAATGCATTCAGAACGCCAACCTTGAGAATATTTAGGATGTTGCGGCTCTCCTCCGACCCATCCGAGCCGGCTATTGCAACGTAAAAGTGTGCGCCCCCGCTCCTCGTCGTCATGCCGTTTTTTCCCGCGCAATACTCGATGCCCTGGCGCATCTTCCTTAACAGGTCGTCCGCCTGGCTCGCCCCCAGGGTCCTGTTGATCCTGCGAAAGCCGGGAAGCCTCACGGAGAGCACCGAAAAGGCCCTCTTTTGCCCCGTCATTTCCGCAACTCCGTCGAAGAAAAGAGTAAACGCCATTGCGCCCGTTGCAGGGTCCCTCTGAGCCCGCGCCTCCATTTCTTCCTGAACACGCAAACGGCCGAGAGAGAGCGACGCGAGCACGGCGGTGTCGCGCAAAGCGCCGATGGAGCGTTCTCTCAAAGGCCGGGAGGAGAGGGAAGCAAAGCCGAGAAAACCGAAGGGTCTTTCATCCGCCGCCAGGGGAAAACCAAAATACTGTCTGGCTTTTATGCCGTCGTTGGGAAAGAGAAGGGGCTTTTCCCGCAGGAAGCTGCTCTCGTAAGGGAGAAGAAGTTCCCGCCCGCCTTCCATGACGGTGGAAGCTACCGTATTTTGGATCGGGCACTCGGCCCCAACGAGGGATGCCGCGCCTTCCCCCGACGCGGAGACGACGGAGAGCCTGCCTCTTCGCTCCATGCCTGCCACCGCCACGTCTCCGGCACAGACGGCGAGGGCTTCCTTTAATGCCTCCTCGATGTGATCGCCGGCCGGGCGGGGTTGGCGGAAGAAATTGAGCTGCCTCCGGAGAAGGGAAAACTCTTCGCGCTCCTCTTCCATCTCCCTGAGTTGTTTTTCCCTTTCGACCTCTTTCGATGCGATCGCCGCAAAGTGGGCGAGGATCTTTTTCTCTTTTTCAGTGAAGACCCATTTCTTTTTGCTGTCGACGACTATGACGCCCTGCGCTTCGAGGGGATAGGCCATAAATGACTTTATCTCCTCTTTCCTGGCGTAATAACCGAGAGTCTCTTCGTCCTTGTCGAAGTTGCCTATGATCAACGGCTCTTTGTGCTTCGCCGCCCATCCCGGGAGCGTGCCGTCTAGGGCCAGGGGCCGCGCCCTGTCGAAGCTCCGGCTGAATGTGACCGAGGAAAAACAGGACAGATGGTCGCCGTCCCTGACAAACAGGGCCACCGTAAAGGCCTCGTATACGTTGAAGATGAGTTGGACGAAACCGTCGAGGCTCATGGCTCAAAAAGGCGGGTATACATGAAAGTCTACGCCGGCGTCGATGCCGAATCTCTTCCTCAGACGGCAAAAGTTGCACTCTTCGCTATAGGAAGGGTAGCCGCACGCCTTGCAGGCGCCTTTCACTTTTTCCTTTACCTCCCTGGCGGCCTCCTCTTTAGCCCTCTTAAGGTATCCCTTCAGAAAAGCGATCTTCGTTGCGGGCGATGCGTCTTCGACGCGATTGAGCAAGCTCTTGTACAGAAGCGTCTTTGCCCCCGACGAGTGCGGGCATTCCTCGTACACGTAATCGATGTCGTTGAGAAAGGCATAAGCCGCCGCTTCCTTTTCCGAGCAGAGAAAGAAAGGCTTCACCTTTTTCGCAAGGCCCTGCCCGCCGTCTAAGACCACCCCTTTCTTCCACAGGTATTCCTCTTTCCAGTGGAGAAGGTTTCCGAGGAGCGCCGAAGCCTCGTCGTCCAGGTTGTGACCCGTTGCGAGCACAGAGTAGCCGTATTGGGTGCAGGCCCTGTTCATTACATACCTCTTGATCGTCCCGCAAAGAGAGCACGGCGCCCTTTTCATGATCCTTGCAAGCTCTCCGATCCCTTTGCCGAGGGTCTCGGAGAGGGAGAAAGAATAGAGTCTCCGCTGCAGCCTGTCCGCCATCTGCCTTGCTTTCACATAAGATACGCACGAATAGTCCCGAATGCCAAGGTCGATGTATATGCCGTCGGCAGGAAAGCCCAGCCTGTCCAACAAATGCCAAAGGGAAAGGCTGTCTTTGCCCCCGGAAACGGCGACAAGCGTTTTGTCGCTGCTGCCTAAAAGCGCATATTTGGCGATGGTGCCTGAAACCCGCTTTTCAAAAAAAGCTATGAAATCACGGGCGCATAGGGCCGAATTGTATTGGGGCAAGCGGATGTTCGCCTGTTCGCCGCACACCCTGCACTTCATCCCCCCGATATCACCCGCACGATCTTTACCCGGTCGTCCCTCTCAAGCATGCGGTCCTCGGTCGCCAGTATCCCGTTTGCCGCGACGAGATGAGCTTCTTTGCTCAGGGAAAACATGTCTAGGAGTCTGGCGACGGTGAGGCGCCGGTCTATCTCGTGGACCTTGCCTTCCCATTCTACCGTCATGGAGAATTCATAGCACAACGGCGGGTGGTTGTCAAAGGTCGGATTTTCGGCGGGCGTGGGCGCATAAGGTTCCGAAAAGCGTTGAATATGCGGATGGTGTATCTTATAAGTTACAACCATTGCCCCACAACGGTAAATGCGCCGTATAGCAACGGCATAATAAGGGAGCATTTCTAAGAGGATGCATGTCGGTCAGACTAGCAAGGAGCTAAGATGGCCGCGAGCCGGCGTACGCTTGGATGCTATCATACACATGTCTTAAGATCAATACATTATATCGAATGCCCCTCAGATTCGGCCGATTCTCTGAGAATGACTCCTCACGTGTATCAGATTCATACAACCATGGTTTCTCCGACGCCTGGCCCTTCGCGAGCCTTTTGATTGCTGCGATGATGAAATTGCGAGCAGGCAGGCATGGCGACAGGCAGCGTTTCAATTTCGGCGCCTTCGCCATGACTCTAAAATGGCGGCATGGCCGTTGCATGGAATAGCAAGCAAGAAGAACTGAGATTCCCGACCATTGTCAGCCGATCTGTCAATAAGCTATAGTATAAAGACCCGGATCGCGGTCGGCGAAACAAATAAGCGGCGGGGCTCGGACGGGCGGCATTGCCTTTCAGGGAGATTTCATAGAGACGAAAATACTTAAGGAGGTGCGGGAGCGATGAGCAGCAAGACGGAAGTTGTTTCGACATATCTGGAAGGGGAGAAGCTCCCCAATTTTAAGTCTCTATCCGGCATCGAGTACAAGGAGTTTTACGACAAGTCCGACTGGGACAACCCGCTGCCGCAGCCTGGCGAGTACCCTTATACACGGGGAATCCACCGCGATATGTATCGTGGGCGGCTGTGGACGAGACGCCAACAGAGCGGCTTCGGAGGGCCGGAGGAGAGCAACAAGCGGATAAAATACCTTCTTGCGGTGGGCCAGACCGGCGTCAACATGGATGTAGACGTAGCGACAAAGTACGGTCTTGACGCCGATTATCCTCTCGCGCAGGCCGATGTGGGGCTGCAAGGCACCTCGATGAGCACCTATGACGACATGAAAGCGCTCTATGACGGCATTGCCCTCGATAAGGTAAGTTCGACGCTCATCATTCAGCCGCCCTACTCTGCGGTCACGATGGCGCAGTACCTGTTGCTGGCTCAGGAGCGAGGCATTCCGTGGGACAAACTGATCGGCACGATCATGAACTGTCCTATCACCCAGAATGTGGGCCCTACGCTTCAATCGAACATGGCTTGGTTCCCTTTCGATCTATCCGTAAAAATCGGCTATGATGTTATCGAATATATCACGCCGCGCATCCCTCGCTGGAATATTATGAACATAAATGCCTACAATGTGCGCGAGACCGGGATCGATGCGGTCCAGGAAGCAGGGTTTTCCATGGCCCTTGCAGCCGACTACATCAAGGGGCTCGTCAAAAGAGGCCTCGATGTCGATAGTTTCGCCCACAGAATGGCCTTCTTCTCATGCGCACACATAGATATCTTTGAAGAGGTAGCGAAACTGAGGGCAATGAGGAGAATATGGGCAAGGATGCTAAAGGAGAAGTTCAAGGCGAAAAACGAACGCAGCATGACGTGGAGAACGGCCATTCAGACGGCGGCCCTGCCTCTCACCGCCCAGCAGCCGCTCAATAATATAGTAAGGGGCACTCTTCAGACGCTGGCTGCCGTACTCGCGGGCGCGCAGTCAATCCACACCACCGGATACGATGAAGCTTATTCGCTGCCGACAGAGGAGAGCCACAAATTGTCGGTCCGCACACAGCAAATTATCGCGTATGAAAGCAAGGTTGCAAACAGTTCCGATCCGCTCGGCGGTTCCTATCTTGTAGAGCGTCTTACCGATGAAGTAGAGGAGCGGGCTTTGGAGTTGATGAAGATTATTGAGGAGAAGGGGGGCTTCATCCAGTGCTACAAGGACGGTTGGGTGGAAGAGCAGATTAACACGGCCAGGTACAAGTATGCCGACGACATCGAGAGCAATGAACTGACCGTTGTGGGCGTTAACAAGTTTGTCGATGAGGATGACGACGTAAAGATCAATATCTTTAGGCATGCCCAAGACATGCAGGCGAAGAGGATAGAGCGAGTCCGGAATTACAAGAAGAACCGCGATCAGGCGCCGGTGAAGAGGGCCCTGGAGAAGATATACGATCTTACGAAGAACAAACCTGAGACGAATATGTTCGAACCCATAATGGATGCGGTAAAAGCAAAGGCTACGATGCAAGAGATCTGCGATGCCATGAGGCAAGCAAGCGACTTTGAGATGCCCAGATAGGTTTTAACGAAGGGAGGAAACCACCATGACAATGATGCGAAAGAAAATCGTTCTTGCGAAGGTCGGTCTGGACGGTCATGACAATGGTATCCGCATAGTCTCCAAGTGGTTGATGGACGCCGGTTATGAAGTCGTCTATACAGGCCTCTACAACACGCCCGAACGTGTGCTTCAGATAGCGCTGGAGGAGGATGTGGACGCGATAGGCGTCAGCTTTCTGGGCGGCGAACATCTCATCTATGCGCACAAGTTCGTCGGTCTGCTCCGTGAGAAAGAGATGCACGTGAAGCTCATGATCGGCGGCGTAATACCTCCGATGGATGTGGAAGAACTCGGAAGACTGGGCGTAGATGCGGTCTTCACTCCCGGCACGAGACGGGATGCGCTGTTGAACAGGGTCAAAGAGGCTGTCTCTCAGCCTTAAGGAAATGCCGCGTCGCATGAGGGATAGCGTCTAACTATGGAGCAAATGCCCCCGATGCGGGGCGGGCGGGTTATGAACGCCTTGCCATGGCAAGAAGGGCCGCAAAACCTAAGGATTTATCTAGGAGGGAAGAGTGCTGAATGCCAGAGTAAACGGCTTATTCGGCATCAAGCATCCCATCATCATGTCGGGGATGAACTGGCTCACTGAACCTGGCCTGGTATCTGCCGTTTCCAATGCCGGCGGGTTGGGGATTTTAGGGGCGACCCAGTTTACCCCTGACGAGTTGCGAGAAACCATCGGAGAAATTAGAAGGCGCACTGACAGGCCGTTCGGCATGAACCAGGTGCTCTTGGTTCCAAGATCTGAGAAGAATATAGGGACCGCCATAGATGAAAAGGTCCCGATCATCAACTATTCGCTTGGCAAGCCTTGGTTCGTTCCACAGGTCCACGAGTATGGAGGCAAGGTTGTAGCAACTGTGACGACCACGAAACATGCTATCCGGGCAGAGAAGGCAGGAGTGGATGCCGTTATTATCACGGGGCATGAGGCAGCGGCACATGGCGGCGAGGTCGCCTCATTGGTGCTGATACCGCTCGTTGCCAACCGTTTGAAGATCCCTGTCATAGCTGCCGGCGGTTTCTTCAACGGTAAAGGGCTGGCGGCCGCCCTGGCGTTAGGCGCTGACGCCATAGCTATGGGGACCAGATTTATGCTTACCCAAGAGAGCATTATTCATGATAATTTCAAACGGTTCTGTCTAAAAGCCGACGAAGAGGATACGCTGTATAATGATGCTTTCGACGGGATGGCGGGTAGGATTCTAAAAACGAAATTAGCAGAAGCAATAATGAAGGACAGGCTGCCGTTGATCAAATGGTTTTCGAGTGCATTGGAAGCAAAACGGAGGCTGAACATTTCAACCTACGAGATTATTCTCAACGGTTTGAGGATGAGAAGGGCCGAGGAAAGCCTTTCGATTTTTGCACAAGCTCGTTTAGCCACTGCTGCCTTAAGGGCCAGGAAAGCAATACAAGACGGCGACGAAGAGCAGGGTCTGTTGCCTGCCGGGCAGTGTTGCGGCGGCATAGGCGATGTTCCTACATGCAAAGAACTCGTTGAAAGAATAGTGATCGAGGCTGAGGAGACATTAAAAGCCTTAGGAAAAAAAATAATATAAGCGGCCCCGCTTGCTTCCATTTCCGCGAGGCTAAGTGCAGCGCGAATAAAAAGAGCAATGGCCGATGATAAGGCGAAGCTGTGTTGCATCCCGACGAGACTCGGTGAAATGGATGCCGGGGGAGTCGGAAACGCGCGCTCGGGAAGGCATCAACTATTGCAGGAAGGACTTGGCGGTACATAACATATTACAGTGGAAAAAGGAGGTAGACCGTCATGAGCTTTGAATTGACCGACACGCAAAAGGATATCCGGAAGGCGGCCCGGGAATTCGCCGAAGGCGAGATTGCCGATATCGCCGCCGAGCATGACGCAACGGAGAAGTTTCCCAGAGAGGTCTGGAAGAAGGCGTGCGAGCTGGGGTTTGTCGGCGCCTTCATCAAGGAAGAGTATGGAGGACCGGGCCTGGGCTTCACAGAGTTTGCCATCATCATGGAGGAGTTCTGGAGGGTGGACGGCGGCTGCGGAAACATGATCCTCACCGCCTTCGGAGCAGAGGTAATACAAGAGTTCGGCACGGAAGAGCAGAAGATGACGTACCTCCCCAAGATCCCCGGCGGAGAATTGATCATGGGGACGGCCATCACGGAACCCGATGCGGGAAGCGATATGCTGGCGGGGACGACGACCGCTCTGAAGGAAGGCGACGAGTACGTGATCAACGGCAGCAAGATGTTCATCACAAACGGGACTTTGGCCGATTTTCTTCTCGTATTTGCGGTTTCCGACCCGAACGGAAACCGCTACAAGAAACATAGTTTCTTCATCGTCGAGACCGACCGGCCGGGCTTCGAGGCGACCAAGTTGAAAGGGAAGATGGGAGTGCGCGCTTCCGACACGTCGGAGCTCTCGTTCACCGACGTCCGCATCCCTAAAAAGAACCTGCTCGGCGAGGTCGAGAACGAAGGGTTCAAACAGGTCATGCATCTTTTCAATATAAACCGCGTCGTCGCCGGCGCCTCGGCTCTGGGCGCCGCGCAAGGGGCCTTTGAAAAGGCCGTCGGCCATGTGCAAAAGAGGAAGCAGTTCGGCAAGACGCTCGGCTCTTTTCAAGGGGTCCAGTTCATGATTGCGGAGATGGCGGCGAAGATCGAGGTGGCGCGTAATACGCTCTACAAGGCGTGCTGGCTTATAGACAGCGGCAAGTTCGACCCGAAGGTCATCTCTATCGCAAAGCTCTTTTGCGGCGAAATGGCGGTGCAGGTGGTAAACGACGCGCTCCAGCTCCATGGCGGATACGGATACCTCTCCGAGTACGGCGTGGAACGTCATTACAGAGACGTAAAGGTTGTAGAGATCTATGAGGGCGCCCGGGAAATCGAAAAAATCACGATCGCGAAAGAGATACTCGGAAGACATGGTTAGAGGCTAAACGAACATCGAGGGGGTATGCATAAGGGCAAGCCCCCGACGACGACCCTGAGCGAACCGAACCGGAGAGGCCGAGGAACCCTGCTCGGGGGCGGACCTCGTGAAGAAGATCAGGTTCCTGTTCGACCCGAACAACGCAATGCGGGAAGAGAGGTCGGTCGAGGCACAATGCCTACGAAAAACCGTTTTGGAGGCAGAGCATGCATATTAAGGTTCCTCAACTACTCTGGTATGGCAATACGGAGCTGGAGCTCTCTTTTCCGGAGTCCTGGGCTGTCGCCTTTTGCTCCATGCGAGGCGGTTCGCGAAGAGAGCTTGCCGGGGATGAAATTGAAAGATCTTTCGCATCTCCGATAGGAACAGAAGCGATAGAGCAGTTGGCTAAAGGGAAAAACCAAGTTGTCATCCTTTCTGATGATCTGGCAAGGCCAACCCCCGTTTACCGGATTATTCCCTACGTAATCAAGGCCCTCGAGCACGCCGGCATCGCGGATGGCCAAATCCGGCTTGTTGCGGCGCTGGGGGCGCATGGCGCCCACACGGCGAGTGATTTCAGAAAGAAGCTCGGGGACGATATCCTGGAGCGGTTCCCCATATACAACCACAACCCTTTCAGTTCTTGCGCCTACCTGGGTAAGACGAGCAACGGAACTCCGGTCTCGATCAACAGCGAGGTGATGGCTTGCGACCTTAAGATCGGGATCGGCTGCATTACCCCCCATCCATTTTCAGGCTTCGGAGGCGGAGGAAAGATCATCTTGCCGGGCGTCGCCCATATGGACTCTATTAGACATAATCACGGGCCGTTGCTGAAGGCCCATCCCGAGAGCCTTGGCCTCGGCCGAATCGAAGGGAACGTGGTCCGGCTCGACATCGAAGAAGCCTCAAAGATGGCCGGGCTCGATATGAAGATCGATGCCATCGTAAACCTTCGGGGAAAGATCACGGGTCTCTTTGTGGGCGATCCTATTCTCGAGCATCGTGCCGGAGTTGAACTGGCCAAAGAAGTCTATGCGACCATGCCGGCCAACAATATGGATGTTGTCATCGTGAATGCCTATGCCAAATCGAACGAGTGCCTTATAGTTCCATCGATCGGGGCGCCTTCGATCAAGGAAGAAGGGGGAGATTTGGTGATCATAGCCAATGAACCCGCAGGCCAAATCGTCCATTATCTTTTCGGCGAATTCGGGCGGTGCGGGGGTGAAACGCTGGAGGCGCCATTGCCCCTCACATCGAGAATCAGAAGATGCATCATTCTTTCCCCGATCAAGGATATTGCGGGTGCGGCCTGCTTGAAGGGGTTTCCCCCACTGATATGGGCCAAGACGTGGGGCGAAGTCCTGGATCTCCTTGTCGAGGTATGGCGAGATAAGGCGAACGTGGCCATCTACCCCGACGCGACCATGCAATATGTTCCTGACCATTGATCGCGGCCAGGGACGGAGCCCGATTCATTCTGGGGAAACCCGTGCTGAGGAGCTTCTCGGAATCTTGAGCGAGGCGATGTCCTTACCGCGATATTCTTCAACGAAGGAGGATATCCCTGTCCCTTGGATGACTCAATCGTCAGCTACAATATAGCAAGCTGGAAGACTCACTTTGCTCTTTTCCTCCCGTTGCGACAGATGACCTGTTCTTTCGCTTGCCTGGCGCTTCTACGGCTGCGCTCCCATCGGGCCGGTAGCCGATGCACGATCCACTCGATGCATTAGCGTTGTCAGGGCAGGAAACTCGGAAGCATACAGATTATGGTTTTTCGTTCTGCGGATAAAAGGCCTGTCCTATACGTCGAACCCAGCTTGATAGCCTTCTGCAACGGCCTCCAAAGCGTTCCTAACATTGAGCGCGTCGCCTACCGTCACCACCTTGATGGCGCTGTCTTTCAAGCCTGCTGCCAGGCCGTCTTCCGGCTGCGCTCCCCCTGCTAAGACGATCGAATCGACCCGCCTTACCTCTTCTCGATCATGCGTCGCGATAATGACGCCATCGTCGAGTATCTCCCGAACCGCACTATTCACGTATACTTCGACATTATTCTTTTCCAAGTCTTCCAGCAGAATGTCCCGGTTAACAGGCTGTTCGTCCGACGCGATTTCAGGCAGTTGTTCGACAATGATAACTTCCTTTCCGTGATTGGCGAGGTGATCGGCCGTTTCGGCTCCCACCATGCCGCCTCCGATTACAACCACTCTATGGCCGACGTCGACTCTTCCATCAAGAACATCATAGGCGGTCACGACGTGAGGTTTGTCGATCCCTGGAATCTGCGGCTTAACCGGCCTGCTGCCCGTCGCGATTATGAGGACGTCCGGCTTGTGGGACCTTGCAAGGTCCGGGGTGAGCTCGGCATTCAGAGCAACTTTCACCTTCAGATCATCCAACCGCTTTCTGAGACATGCGATGAATGAGCTGATCTCTCCTTTCGTTGGCGGTATGGCGGCCAAGTAATATTGTCCGCCGAGTTTGTCCCTCCTTTCATAGAGTCGGACCTCGTGACCAGCCTTAGCAGCCGCAATGGCAGCCTCCATTCCCGCAGGGCCCCCTCCCGCAACCAGTACTTTCTTCTTACTGCTCGTCCGCTTTGCTGCAAACTCTCTCTCCTTTCCCAGCTCCGGGTTGACCAGGCATCTTATTGGGTTGCCCTTAAATAGTTCGCCGGCGCAGCCTTGCATACAACCAACGCAGTACGTTATATCGCTAAACGCGCCTGCGGCGGCCTTAGCCGGCAAGGCTGGATCAGCCAGCGAGCCTCTTCCCATAGCAACTATATCAGCCTTGCCTGACGAAATGATCGTTTCTGCAAGGAGGGCATCGTTAATTCTGTTAACCGTGATCACCGGTATATTCACGACCTTTTTTACTTCGGCGGCGTAGTCTGCGATCCAGCCATGCGGACAGGCTGCAGGCCCCACGAACCGCGGCGTGGCGTAGGAGCCGAGAGTTACGTGCAGAACATCGACGCCGTTCTCTTCCAATATGGCGGCAATGGCTTTAGTGTCCTCTATGGTCCTGCCGCCGACGACGAGTTCGTCCCCATTAATTCTGAATCCCACAGCAAAATCCTTGCCGACTTTGGCTCTGACATTCTGGATGACCTCTATGGGCAAGCGCAGTCTGTTCATGAGACAGCCGCCATACATGTCAGTCCTCTTGTTTGAGTGGAGCGACATAAAACTGGACAGCAAGTAGCCGTGAGCGCCATGAATTTCAACCCCGTCAAAGCCTGCCTTCTTAGCCCTCAAGGCGCAATCGCCGAACCTTTCTACGATTCGCTGAATGTCCGGCACGGACAATTCTAGCGGCATTTCTTGAATGGCCGGACACGCGATCGGGGAAGGCGCCACACATTGCGCGCCGGCAACATGCCAACTTGTTTGTCTGCCCGCATGATATATCTGGGCCATTATTTTGGCGTCATGGCGGTGGACGGCTCTTGTAAGCTCCGCATGGCTCTCTATCTGGGCGTCGTCCCAGAGGCCGGGAACGCATGAAAAGCCTCTTCCGAGGGGGTCAACGGCAAAGTCCTCCGTAATGATGAGGCCCCATCCACCTTTCGCTTTCGCTTCGTGATACGCTATCCATCTGTCCGACGCGGTACCATCGCTATTACAATACTGCGTCACCATCGGCGCTACCACCAGTCTATTCGCGATTTCCATTTTTCCGACTCTGATCGGAGAGAACACGTTCTTTAAAATCACCTCTCCTCCTTTATTCTGATATCCGTGTCGTCAGCACAATCTTATTGACCGAGAAGACTTCATCAGGCGCTTCTACGTTTGGAGCATTAC
Organism: uncultured delta proteobacterium; assembly: GCA_963733345.1. Classification (GTDB taxonomy): domain Bacteria; phylum Desulfobacterota; class Syntrophorhabdia; order Syntrophorhabdales; family WCHB1-27; genus BOG-1155. The sequence goes on along the minus strand of CAVTDX010000007.1, from coordinate 12,404 downwards.
GCGCCATATCAAAGCATGTCGTGTCGTCAATTCCGGTGCGATGCCCAGTTATACCGTGATTTCCTTTAAGGTGTACGATACGGCCATTCTTTACCGCTGCGAGCAGACCAAAGAAAGCGCGGCTCCCTTTAGGATGCCCGGCACACAATCTTCTTTACCTCGCCATCTCGTGCATCTACCCGCGTTCATCGATTCGTTCTCTTTTTGCAAATGTCTTATCTTATAGGGCCTCGGGTCAGAGATATGTCTTTGTATCTGTCCCGAAGCTCCCTCTTTAAGATCTTCCCGCCCGCATTCTTCGGAAGGCTTTCGACAAATTCGACGTATCTCGGTTTCTTATATCGGGCCAGGTTTTTCTCGCACAAGACGACAATCTCCCTGTCAGTGAGCGACATGCCCGGTTTCAACGCGACAACAGCCATTATTTCCTCTTGCATCCTTTCGTCGGGGACCCCTACCACTGCCACTTCCATGACTGCCGGATGGGTGGCGATAACCTCTTCGACTTCTCTCGAATAAACATTTTCCGCGCCTCTCACGATCATATCTTTGATTCTGTCAACATAGTATATGTAGCCGCCCTCGTCCTTCACGCATATATCGCCTGTGTGCAGCCAGCCGTTCACAATAGTTTCAGCAGTGGCGTCGGGAAGCTTCCAGTAGCCCTTCATGACGCTGTCTCCCCTGACGATTTCCTCCCCGGGCGTATCCGGTGGAACCTCGTTGCCGTCCGGGTCAACGATCTTTATCTGCACCAGGTTCAATTCCCGGCCGGCCGAGCCCAGTCTTCTCGTCACGTGCGCAGGCCCCTCCATCACATGGTCTTCCGGCTTAAGGCAGGTTATGCCGCCCACTGCCTCGGACTGTCCGCCCAGTTGCAGGAACCCGCATCCGAAGATTTCCAATGATCTTTTCAATTGAGCAACCAAAATGGAGGAACCGCCGTAATGTATCAGATCGACAAAGCTGAGATCGTACTTCCCTATATCGGGATGACCGGTCACCATGTTCTGCATGGCAGCCGGGAGTAGAAGGATATTCGGCTTTTTATCGGCAATGGTCGCCAAGGCCAGGCCGACGTCAAATTGCTTCATAGTAATAGTTGTACATCCCGCAAAGAAGTATGAGAACATGGTGCTAGACGCTGCGCTATGGTATAGGGGGGGGAAATTGAGGAACACGGAGCTTTCTTTGGGTTGAAATCCGAACGTATAATTGTACAGAGTCATAATAATATTCTTGTGTGTGAGCATCACCCCCTTGGGGCGCCCTGTTGTTCCGCTTGTGTACATGATGCAGGCGACATCGGCGTCGTCCGGAGGCGTCGATATTTCCGAAGCAGGCGAACTCTCGATCAGCGCTTCATATTCCCGGGCATCGCTCTCTTTTCTGCCCACAACGATAAAATTCCTGACGAGACCGATGTCGGGCCGAATTGCTTCCACCATTTCCGTATACTCTTCACCGAAAATAAGGGTATTTGCTTCTGCATTGTTGATAATATACGCGAGTTCCCTACCCACCAGCCTGTAATTCAGGGGAACAATCACAAATCCGGCCTTGGGCAGAGCAAACCATAGTTCGCTATATTCTGAACAGTTATAGAGCAGGACGGCGATCCTGTCTCCTTTCCGGATCCCTATAGAAAACAGCGCAAACGCTAACGCATTTGCCCTTTTATCTATTTGTTCAAACGTCAGTTTTCTCTTTTCATCCTCGAAGGCGACTTTGTCCTTGAAATGGACTGCATTAAGTCTCGTAATGTCACCGATAAGCATAGCATCCTCCTATTTTATCCATGACTCCTCTTCGAACAGGGATATGCAACGCCTGTGCCGCGTGCTTTGAGTCTGCCTGTGAAAAACGCACAAGGCGCATGCAGGGACTCTTCCATGTCCGCGGAATATTGCCTATGACCGTCCGGGCGTCTCCGGATCGATGGTCTGCTTCTGCACTTCCTTCGTCCACTTAGGGACGTTCACGATCCTCGCACCCCGGTAGAGGCCCTGGATGTCGTAATCCGGGTCATAGCGGCATGCATAGGGTAATGGAATGTATTGCTTTTTAAACATGTATAGGCATCGATACATATTGCAAATATGTTTGTATGTATAGCCGATTCTGGTAGAGATTGCGTTCTTGCGTGTATTAAATGCATACACAAAACATATTTTTCATGCAGCAAGGCTTTCAATTGTCTGCGAAATTGGGACTATTCGGAAGGCGGCGCAAGTTAAAAATAGGCTTTCAATTCCATTTCACTCGATGCAATGTTGCAGCCCTGGCATAGGTATTGCTTCCCACCGCTGATGCTAACATGAACTCAACGTAAGGAGGTCTGCTTAAAGAGCGACGCCTGTCTGAAGTTCTCGAGGTTCGACTGGATTCTCTTTCAGGGAGAGGCGCCCTCGCCCGTATATTTTTGCATAAAGGACGGAAAGGCCGAGATGCGCGATGCAAGGGCTTTGGCCGGAAAAGATTATGGGAGACAGAGGCTGCCCTGAGAGAAGGTGGACGTGAAGGAAAAAGGCGTGAGCATGCATGTTATGGGAACGCTAAAAGCGGGTTCGGTTTGCATGCACTGTCTTGGACGAGCAGGCAGCAACTAGGTTTGGTGCGCCTTTTGGGGCAAGAATAATGGAGTTTTATGGAGGACCGCCATGAGATTCAAGGACAAGGTTGTGTTCATCACAGGAGGGGCGAGGGGTCTTGGCAAGGCGATGGCTAGGGCTTTTCTTGAGGAGGGCGCCCTCGTTGGCGTCAATGGCAGAAATGCCGAAGCTGTATCGAGATTTGAGGAAGAGCTGGGCGGGAAGGAGGCCAAGGCCTTCGTGGCGGATATCACTGATTTCCAAAGAATGGAGGCCGTAGCGAGGAGCGTCTTAGAAGAGTGGGGCAGAGTCGATATACTCATCAACAATGCCGGCATAGTCAATCCTCTCGAATCATCCGAACATACGAAAAGGGAAGACTTCGACGCCGTTATCGACGTAAACTTGAAGGGCGCCTTCTACACAACCCAGATCTTTGGAAGACGAATGATAGAACAGGGCTCAGGAAGGATCGTTTTCATTTCGTCCCAGATAGCCCGCTTTGGCGAAAAAGGCCTTCTGCCGTATGCGGTGAGCAAGGCCGGACTCGAGGTCATGACGAGGAACCTTGCCTTCGAATGGTCAAGATTCGGCGTTACCCTCTGCGGCATGGCGCCGGGATTCATAAGGGGCGGCATGAACGAAGGACTTATCAAGCGACAGGCACTAGTCGATTTTCTGTCGCAAAAGACACCGATAGGAAGGATGTGCAACGTAGAGGAACTGGTCGCCGCTATCATGTTTCTTGCTTCTCCCGAAGCGCAGTACATAAATGGGGAAACGATCGTGATGGACGGCGGTCTGACGGGCTACTCAAAGGAGTCGCTTCTCGACAGAATAGCAAGAGGCAAGTAGCATGATGTGAATTTTCCTTCACGCCTTCCTTGCCGCCAGGACTTCTATGAAGGCATCGATTCTGTTGTGCGCGTCGGTCTCGTTGTAACAGCTGGTGTCCACCATGTCGCCTTCCATTATGAGAATCGGCATCTCTCCGTAGACCTTCTTGAGAACCTCCGCCTGCAAAAGGATCCCTGGATGCTCGCTGCGGCACGAGAAGGCGGAATGGAAGACCGCCCCGTCCAGCTTGTATTCTTCTATATACTCGATAATGCGTTCAACGGCGGGAATGGACCCGGGCGCCGCCTTGCTTTGTCGTACCAATGAGTTCGAAATCGTATCCATCTCCACGCGATGTGCTCGAGGGGATCGCTCACTTTGGGGAGATCGAGTCTGGCCAGCAGTTCGCCCAAGCGGTAAGTCGTTTCCACCGGAAAGACGGCGCCTTTGCCGTTGAAGTACTGAAAATCGGCCAGAGCAAACCAGGCCGGGAGTCCCGCAGCCCAGATGAGCCGATACTTCTCTTCTTCTGCCACGCCCTCTTTTCTCTCAATCTTTTCCTTGAGCTCGCGATGCAGGTCAAGGTAGAAATCATAAGCTTCTTGAGTGCCCAGGTTGAACATGATGGGCACCATGGTATTCATCGCGTCCCCCGTGTCCATGGGGGTCGGGATAGCCTTTCGCAGCTCATACGCCTCAACGAAGAGGTCCCAAGTCCGATCCGCCAAGTCTACCACAGCCTCAAGCCTATCCCAGTCCATCTTTCTGCCGGTCACTTTTTCGCAGAAACGAACGCATTCCCGAAGTTCTTCGGTGACATATTCCACGTAGAACTTCTCCTGAGCCCGATGATCCGTCTTTGGATCCCAGGGCGGATAATACAGACCCCCTACAAAGATGGGTATGTCCCGAAGGTAATGCTGGGTCGCCTGCGGCCACTTGAACCGGGGGTCACAGGCTTGCCGCGCGCTGCCCAGAATCATGTCGGGTCTCCCGATCCCGCCCCAAGGGGCGTGAGGCGGCATCTCACCGCCCAGTTCTTCACGCAACATATCAAAACCGAGATTGCAGAGCGCATATGTGCAGAGGGACCGGGGAAAACCCTCCGCCTGAGCTTTTTGCAGATAGTAATCCGCAACACGCTTCGCAGCGCATATGCCTGAAAGGCTCTCGCCCCATGCAGGGACGATATCCATAGCCCTCATGATCTCGTCCTGCGCATCGGTCACGAATGCGTACGCCACTTTTTTCCCTTCTTTCTTTGCCTTCACAGTAGCGGCGAGATTCGCCCTTGCCAATTCCGGTATTCTGGCTGCCGCTCGCGTCGTCACTGCCCTTGCTTTCTCTCGATCAACCATGAAGAGCACCCTCTTTATAGAATCATTTCGAGGAAGGCCTCGATTCTTGTCTTCACCCGTGCAAAGGCAAAGGAATGATATTCATCCTCGAGGTGGAGTACGGGTGTCCCTGAAGATGTCATATAACTCTTGAGCGCCGGGACTTCAAAGCCATAGGGATCACAGTTCTTGTAGGTAAGGAGAATGACGCCCGTTACGTTGAAATCCTCGGCATATTTCTTCAGATGACCGAACCGGGCTTCCAGATTCTCTTCGTAGCTATCGCCGAAATTGATGAAGGTCGTCGGGAGTTTCAGTTTCTTCAAGTAGCGCTCTGCTATACCCTCGATCGGGTCAGGAGTCGCATCGACGTCATTCCAGTACACCTTGCTTCCGATGGAGAGATCGTCCATTACCACCCAAGCTCCGGCGTCTTCTATGGCCTCTGCAAGAGACGTATCGTCGACTTGGTCTCCCACAAGCATAATCCGCGGCTTTCCGTCTTTATGCGGTCTTTCTCTCTTCTTCACCTCATCCGTTACTCGTTCGATCAACTCGCTTGATTCCTCAACAGGAAGGCTCATTGCGGCTACAAGAATCTTCATCATCTCAACTCCGGAGACCAGAGGAGGACTTGTTTGCCTCAGTCGGTAGAGGTCCCTCATGAGATGCCTGTTCTCATTATGGGCTCTGACCGCACGGGCCAGAGCTTCATCGGCAATCGAATCACCGGTGAATGTTTCCAGGCTCTTGGAGAACTCCCTCAGTATTTTCCCCATGAACTTGAGAGATGGCCCGTCAGCCAGGTGGGGCACATTCAGAAAATACCAGTAAGGCAAGTTCAGGTTGTACCTCCACACATCGTTTGTTCTCTCGATACTGTCGCACTGATGCGGCAATACGATGCCGTCCAAAAAGTCGTATTTGCCTCCGAGCACAGAATCAAATGCGCTGCGAACGAAGGGACAAACTATAGTCTCCATGTGCCCGTCCGCTTTCGTTATCGCTTCCTTCGGGTTTCCCTTCATTCTCAAGGGTATTATCCCGGCTGCAGTCATGATCTCTACCGGCGTCAGAGCAGTAAGATATCCAATGACTTTCTTGCCCCCATCCTTGAGTTGCCGCGCTCTTGCTCCGTATTCTGCATAATGTTTAAAGGCGGCAGCCATGCCGTCTTTTCGTCCCGGTTCGCTCATGATGTTCCTCTTCATTGACTGGTTTTCATGATCCATGCAAGGCAAATGGCAGCCTGTTCTCATCTGGTGCGCCGACGACTGCAGCATCTTTGGCCTTGGGACGACCTCCCACGCAATTCTCCACTTCTTCCGGATAGATATTCTCGCCGCCGGAGACAATCATGTTGGCTTTCCGGTCAACGAGATATCTGTAGCCGTCCTGGTTTCCATGCCGACGTCTCCGGCGCCTCGAAAGCGACTTTGTCCCTGAAGCGCACTGCATTAAGTCTCGTAATATCGCTGATGACTATAGTCTACTCCCTTCTATCTTATTCATGACTTCTCTTCGTACAGTGCGTCATGCAATGCCTGTGCCAGGTATTTTGAGTCTGCGTGCGACAAACGTGCAAGGCGCGTGCACGGATTGTCTATGTCTGCGGAATATTCCTTATGATCGTCCGGGCATGTCGAGGGCAATAGTCCGCTTCTGCATTTTCTTCGTTCCCTTAGAGATGTCCGCGATCCTCGCGTCCCGGCAAAGCCTCTGGGTGTCGTAATCGGGCTTATAGCGGCAGCCGCCGTGCAATTGCAACGCTTCATTCTCGACATAGATGCGTTTCTAGTGCATAGGGGAATTGAATGTATTGCTTTTTAAACATGTATAGGCATCGATACATATGGTGAATATGTTTGTACGTATAGCCGATTCTGGTGGAGATTGACGCTTCAGCATGTATCAAATGAATACAACAAAATGCTTTCCACACAGCACTTTCTTTGATTGTCTCCAAGATCAGGGCTATGGGGAAGGCGGCCCAAACGATGAAACAGGCTCTCGATTCCAGTTCTTGCTCAACGCAATGTTGCGGCCATGGCATAGGTATTGCTATACTGCCGATATTTACACGGATTTCAGAATAAGGAGGTGCGCTCGGTGGAAATAAGAAAGGTCGGAGTGATCGGTCTCGGCGCCATGGGAAACGGCATCGCCCAGGTATCGGCCGAGGCTGGCTTTGAGACTATCGCACAGGAGATCAATTCAGAGTACCTGAGCAAGGGATTGAAAAGCATCGATGATTCCTTGAATCGGGGCGTGTCGAAGGGAAAATACGATAAAGCGTATAAAGACGCGGTAACGACAAGGATCAAGGGGACTACCGACGTCGGCGAGCTGCACGACTGCGATCTTGTCATCGAGGCTGTTTCCGAAAATCTTGAGCTGAAGAAGGACCTGTTTAAGAGGCTCGACCAGATTTGCGAGCGAAAGACCATATTCGCCACCAACACCTCATCGTTCTCCATAGGAGAGTTGGGCGCCTGCACGACGAGGCCGGAGAAGTTTGTAGGGACGCATTTTTTCAATCCTGTGCCGGTGATGAAGCTGCTGGAAGTCGTCAAATCGCTCACGGTGAGCAAAGAGACCATCGATACGGTCTTCGCTTACGCCTTGTCCATAAAAAAGCAGCCGATTTTAGTCAAGGATTATCCCAGTTTCGTCGTGAACGTACTGCTGAATGTTTATTTCGTTGAGGCGATCAGGCTGTTGGAACAGGGCATCGCGAGCGTCGAGGACATCGATCTGGCAATGAAGCTCGCCTGCGGCTACCCGATGGGTCCTTTTACCCTCATGGATTTTGCCGGATTGGACATTTTTGTGGGGGCCTTCGAATATTGCTACAACTCCTACAAGGATAAGAAGTATGCACCGCCCTTGTTGCTGAAAAAGCTCGTCCAGGCCGGACATCTGGGGAAAAAAACAGGGAGGGGATTCTATGACTACTCTACCGACCCCCCTCGGCCCATCAGTATTTAGAGTCCGACTCGAGGCGGATAAGCATAGGAGATGCATGACTCGCTGGAGCGTTGCGCCTGCGGCATATATGCCCGGCGCAGCCCTCTTGTCAAAACAAATTGAGATTCATGATGATAAGGAGGACTGACTCTATGATGGATCGAGATGTAGTAATTGTGAGTGCAGTGAGAACGCCTTTTGGCAGATTCGGCGGGCCCATGAAAGATATTCCTCTGGAGGAGCTGGGCGCTCTTGTCATGAAGGAGGTCATGCGCCGACCCGGCCTCCCAATGGATGCCGTGGAGGAGCTCTACGTGGGCAACGCCCTGGCTGCTCAGGCCTATCCCCCGTCCGTAGTGGGGAGACAGATGGCCCTCAAGGCAGGGTTTCCCGATCATCTCTTTGCCGTCACCCTGGATGCAGCTTGCACCTCCAGCCTTGTCGCTTCCCGATTAGGCTATCGGGCCATCAAGCTTGGAGAGTGCGAGACCGTGCTTGCGGTGGGGGCAGAGAGCCAGAGTCGGACAGGACTGATTATCCCCTATCACGTCCGCTGGGGCACCAAATATGGACACGTGGTGGCGAACGATTTTTACGCCGGGCTGATCTATCCCGGGTTCAAGGCGGCTTCTGCCGATACGGCGGATGTTGCCCTGGAATACGGCGAGGGGCGCGTTGAGCAGGATCGATGGGCCTACGCCAGCCAGATGCGTTATGCCCAAGCCTTCAAAGAAGGGAAATTCAGGGTAGGGGACGAACTCATGTCCGTCGAGGTCCCCCAGAAAAAGGGTCCGCCGATCGTCGTAGATAAAGACGAACAGCCCAGGCCCGATACGACTCTCGAAAAATTGGCCAGACTCGACACCGTTTTTGGAAGCCTCACCGTGACGGCGGGAAACGCCCCCGGCATGAACGACGGGGCTTCCGCAGTCCTCCTGATGTCGAGGAAGAAAGCCGAGGAGCTGGGGCTGGAGATCCTGGGGAGAGTCGTGGCCTGCGGCGGCTACTCCGGCAAGCCGAAATATATGGCTGCAGCCCCGGGTTTCAATATTCAGTGGCTCCTCAAGAAAGCCGGGATGACCATCGATGATATGGACCTCATCGAGATTAATGAGGCCTTTGCGGCAATGGCCTTAGTCGGCACCCGCATCCTAGCCGATGGAGATGAAAAGAAATTGAATTCCCTTCGGGAGAAAACGAATGTGAATGGCGGCGCAGTGGCTATCGGACATCCTGTCGGAGCTTCAGGGTGCAGGCTCTTGATGACGATCCTGAAGGAATTGAAGCGGAGGGGCGGAGGAAGAGGCGTGGCGGCGCTCTGCGGAGGGCTTGCCTTGTCGGAAGCGATGATTGTGGAAGTTTAGACATCGACGGGGGACCATGCATGGAAAAATACAACTATATCCGATGGGAAGAAGAAAATAGGATCGGAGTAATCACGATTGAAAATCCTCCGTCAAATGCCCTCTCCTACGCCGTTCTTTCGGAGCTGGGGAGCGTTCTCGACGAAATTTCATCCGATGCATCCCTCAGAGCGCTCATCATCACCGGAGGCAAGGGGAAAATATTCGTTGCCGGCGCCGACGTCAAAGAGTTGGCGGACATGGACAGAAGCAAGGGGACTCAAACGGCTTCCTTTGTGCAGGGAGTGCTCTCCAGGATACGGCTTTTTTCGAAGCCGGTTTTTTGCGCCATAAACGGGCATGCGGTGGGAGGAGGATTGGAATTGGCGCTTCATTGCGATTTCAGGGTAGCCGTGGAAGGGGCGAGGTTGGGTCAGCCGGAGATAAACCTGGGCGTGCTGCCCGGCGGAGGGGGAACGCAGCTCCTTCCACGCCTGATTGGACTGTCTAAGGCGCGGTGGCTCCTCCTCAGCGGCCAAACGCTCTCGGGTCAAGAGGCCCTCGCATGCGGTCTGGTCGATCGTCTTGCGACGGCGGAATCCCTTCTCGAAGTCGCCAAGGAGATGGCCCGTCAGATTGCCGAAAAACCCCCGCTGGCCGTGCAGGCTATCAGAAAGCTGCTGAGGCTCGTGCAAAGTCCGGGCCTGAAAGAGGCGATGAAAGAAGAAACGGAGCTGTTTGGGGAGCTTTGCGCCACGGAGGACAAGAGGGAAGGAGTCCTTGCCTTTCTGGGGAAGAGAAAAGCAGAATTCCAAGGCAAGTAAAAAGGGGAGCCTATGTCGGGGAAAGTCATTGTTGAAAAAGAGAACGGCGTTGCGGTAATCAGACTCAATCGTCCCGAAGTCATGAACGCATTCGACTTCGAAACTCAAGAGGAATTGGCAGGGGCAATCAAAGATGTCGCGAACGACGACAACATGAAGGTTTTGATTCTTACAGGCGCGGGAAAGGCTTTTTGCGCCGGGGTCGACGTCGCCGCCATCGAGGGACTGAGCGCGCAGCAGACGAGATCGTCTTTAACAAGCGCCCAACAGCTTATAGCGGACCTGGCGAACATGGAGAAACCCGTCATAGCGGCGGTCAACGGTCTTGCGGTAGGCGCAGGATGCAGCATTGCGATGGCGTGCGACATTATTATCGCGTCGAGCAATGCCCTCTTTTCTCAGAGCTTTGTGAAGATCGGATTGGTCTCGGACATGGGAGGAATGTACTTTTTACCGAGAATGGTCGGTTTAGCCAGGGCAAAAGAATTGCTGTTTACGGGCGCGGCCCTCGATGCAAAAGGCGCCCGGGAGATCGGGATGGTGAACAGAGTCGTTCCGGAAGGGGAATCGGAAAGGACTGCGAAGGATTTGGCGCGTGAGATTGCCGCCGGGCCTGTCAAGCCGATCGGGTTGATGAAAAAAATCCTGAATCAGTCCACCTATCTGGATCTCCCTTCCCTGTTGAAGCTGGAAGCGGAGGCCCAGGAAGTATGCGCCCAGACGGAGGACCATAAAATAAGGGTCCAGGCTTTCCTGACCAGGAAGAAAGGGCATGTCGATGCGGAGAATGGCCGTCGATAAATGCGTATGAGGGGATGAACATGGACCAAGTGATTCCTGCGATATGCAACGTATTGGCGCTCTCGTCCATGTATATACTGGTTGCGTTGGGCTTTGCCTTCCTTTTCAACATGCTCGGCATAGTCAACTTTTCCCACGGGGCCATATATATGATCGGCGGGTACGTTGGCTACATACTGATAGTTGCATTAGGCGTCTACCAGTGGTTGGCCCTGGCGCTCGCGACCATTGCCGTCGCCCTCCTCGGCGTATTTCTTGAGAAGTACTGCTTTCGCCGCTTTGTGAAAGACTTCAACGGAATGGTCATGGTATGCGTCGCCATTACCGTGATTCTCCAGACTACCGTCAACATTATGGTTGGAGCTAAGACGCTCGGACTGCCGCCCTTTGTTCAAGGCATTCTCACGTTCGGGCCCGTCTCTATAAGTTATGAAAGAGTCGTGACGTTTGCAATCGGCGCATTCCTCCTCGTTCTGGTAATCTGGTTTGTCAATTGGACAAGGTGGGGGATGCAAATGCAGGCGATCGCTCAAAACATTGAAGGCGCTTCACTGCAGGGCATCAACATAAACCGCGTTTCTGCCCTCGCCTGTGCCGTCGGGTGCGGGCTGGCGGCCGTAGCCGGATGCCTCATGGGCGCATTTAAAGGTTTAGGACCCTTCATGGGAGATTTCATGCTCGTCAAGACTCTCATGCTCGTTATCCTGGCGGGTCTCGGCAGTCTCACCGGCATCTTCCTGGCAGGGCTCGTGATTGGCGGCCTCAACGCAGTCCTGCCCTTATTCATGAGCGGCGGCTCGAGTGAGGCAACGGCGGTCGCAATAGTCGTCGTTCTTCTTCTCATCCGGCCCAAAGGCTTTTTTGGGTACGAGGCGTCGACCGATGTGAGTAACGGCGCAGTTTCTGTCACAGGACGCACGGCAGCAAAGAAGGACAGGAGATGGGCTGTAGCCGCCTGTTATGGAGGGCTATTAGCCGTCCTTGCCGTTTTGCCCCTCTTCTTCAGTTCGCCCTACATGATGCACATTCTCATCCTGTGTTTGATCTATATTATGGCGGGCGAGAGTCTCAGAACCATAACTATCTCGGGTCAGTTCCCTCTGGCCCACGCGGCCTTCATGGGCATCGGGGCCTACGTTGCCGGTTTGTTGTCTAGATGGCTTGGTTGGCCCGTCTGGATCACGATCCCGGTCGCTTCGTTGGCATCAACGGCCATAGGAGTTCTCATAGGCTTTCCGTTTGCCCGTCTCAGGGCCCTCTATTATGCGATGGGGAGCTTATTTTTCGGCATAGGAGTACTAAACGTCTTTACCGCCTTCAGTAGTTATACGGGCGGTTATACCGGTTTCAGCGGTATTCACCCCATATTCGTGGGAGGCAAGCAGCCCTATTACTATTTCTTTCTGGCGTTGACCCTACTCAGCACCCTGGCCCTCTACCGCCTCGAGTTCTCCCGCATCGGCATAAATCTGAAGGCCATCGCCCAGTCGCATTTAGTCGCCTCAAGCGTGGGCATAAATGAAGGCTTTTATCGGGTATTCGTCGTGGGGTTCGGATCGTTCTTCGCCGGCCTGGCAGGGGCATGCTACGCCCATTACAACATGGTCATCTCTCCGACAAGCTTCAACTTCATGGCGACTCTGTGGCTCATGATGTATGTGCTCGTGGGGGGGATAGACAGCTTTGCCGGACCGATCGTGGGAA
>CAVTDX010000006.1:0-11508 GCA_963733345.1 uncultured delta proteobacterium | reverse complement strand
TTGGCATGATGAAGTCCGCCGCCGATAGAGACGAGCTTTCTGATATTTTCCGGTCTGTACCAGATCAGGCGGAAGTTTTGCCTGACCGATAACCAATCTGGCTGCTTCTTCCACTTTGCCGGGTCTGCCGATCGGCCGGTTATCCAGAGAATGATATTGGAAAAAATCGCCTTCTTCCGCTAATCCAAATTCACGGCACGATAATACTGCTTGGTGAAGTTGATGTAGTCGCGGTGGCAGATTCGCAGGAGATCTTCATCTGTTGCCCAATTGGCTTTGATAATCTGATAGTTGCTGTCAGGATTGAGTTTTTCGGCAAGATACTTGGTGAAAATTTGATAGCGGTCTCCCCGGAAGGGATGCCCGGGTCCGAAGTCATATTCCTTGAGTTCATCGCGATAAATAATGGCAATAGTCATTGAATATTATTACTCTTCACCTAAATGGAGATAGATTTCTTCAAAACTCTATGCCGGTAAATCGGGGATACCCTACCTATTATTTGTACCTTATTCAATCCTGGCTGTCAAGCAATGAGTCTGAAGAGGAGTTGTTATAAATGGGGTTATCTGTAAAAATAATGGAATTTCCTTGCTTTGTTATGATTAAAAAATTCTCCCCTTTGTGAGATTAGACAAGGTAGCGTCCAAAGTGAATGTATTATTAGGGATTTATAGTTAGCCTAACTTCGCCAGTTATAGCTTCAAAAGTTGTTTTCATTGAAGCTAAAGTTGGCACTACAATTGATAAGTTTTCATGTACTGTGGTAGCTGCAAATTGAGCCTTTGTAAAAGGACTGACTGGGCCTTAGTCGGCTGGGAGATACAGCGTTTTGTAATGATAGTTCCCTGTTTAGTAGGCATCACCACATCTACGACTTTGATTTGAGATATTTCATCAAAGACCTGGCGCGGTTCATTGCCTGGCCTCGCGGGGTTGCACAGAGGACCCAAAAGGTTGAAGATCGTCCTCTTCCCTATTTTTTTCCTCGCCCCCGTCACGAACCTCATGGCGGGGAAGTATTTTTGGGCAAAGATGAAGACGAAGTTCTTTTCCTTGAGAACCCGAGACGCCTCTTCTGCCGGTAGGTCTATGGGGACCTTGAGCGCCTCCAGCACGTCCGCCGAGCCTGACATAGAGCTGACCGCCCTGTTCCCGTGCTTGGCAACAGGCAGGAAGATGCTGCACACGATGGCAGCCGTCGTCGAGATATTGAAGGTGCCCCTATCGTCGCCGCCCGTGCCTGCCGTGTCGAGGAGCCTTTCGAAGGAGTGGGGGAACCGGATCGAGCGGGCAAGGAGCGACCTAGCCGCGCCCGCGATCTCCTCCTCCGTCTCTCCTTTATCCGAAAGGAGAAGAAGCACCTCCTCGATTTGCCCCTCTTCCATGCGGCCGTCGAGCATGGCGTCGAAAAGGCAGCCCGCCTCTTCGAAGGAAAGGTGGATGGCAGCCCTCAGTTTTTCAATGACCTCCATCGCATACCTCCAGAAAGTTCTTTATGAACTGCATCCCGTCGGGCGTCGCGTACGATTCTGGATGGAACTGAAGACCGAAGATTCTTGCCTCCCTGTGCTCGACCGCCATCGTCTCCCCGTCGCTCTCAGAGACGGCGCATCGCTTCAACGGGCCGCCGTCGCATTCGACTACGAGCGAGTGGTACCTGACCGCCCGGAACCTTTGATCGATCCCGACAAAGAGCGTCCCGCCGAAATGCTCTATGGCGTCGACCTTGCCGTGCATGATGCTCCGCGCCTGCCTCACGGTGCATCCGAAGTGGAGGCCGATAGCCTGCATCCCCAGGCATATGCCGAGGATCGGAAGACGGCCCGCGAAACGGTCGAGGACCAGAAGGCTCAAGCCGGATTGGGCGGGGTGGGACGGCCCCGGTGAGATGACGATGCCAGAAAGGGGCAGCTCGCGCAGCCTGTCGGGGCTTTCCGTGTTCCTGAAGACCGTAACCTCCCTGTGACGGGCGAGGTAATCGTAGATGTTAAACGTGAAGGAGTCGTAGTTGTCGATAAGGGCTATCATGCGAGACCTCCTGCCTTCATCAGCACGAGGAGCTTGTTCATCACCTCGTCGTACTCCCTTTCGGGCACGCTGTCGAAGACTATGCCCGCGCCCGCCTGGAGCCGCGCTCTGTGCCCCTCGAATATGGCCGTCCTGATCGTGATCGCCATGTCGAGGCTGCCGTCGAAACCTATATAGCCGGCGCAGCCTGCATAGGGGCCCCTCGCGTAGTCCTCCATCTCGTCGATCACCTCTATAGCCCTCACCTTCGGCGCCCCGCTCACCGTGCCGGCGGGGAAGGTCTGCATGAGCGCCTCTATGGGGGCCGTCCCGTCCGAAAGCACGCCCTCGACCTCGGAGACGAGGTGGACGACGTGGGAATAGACCTCCGGCGCCATGAAGCTCTTCACCTCTACCGTCCCCACCTGGCAGATTCGCGAAAGGTCGTTCCTGGCGAGGTCGACGAGCATCAGGTGTTCTGCCTTCTCCTTTTCGTCTTCCGTCAGCGCCTTTATGACCTCCTCCACGTTCGACCCGTTCCTGGGCTTCGTCCCCGCGATCGGCTTCAAGACTGCCCTGCGCCCCCTTATGTGCAGGTGGATCTCCGGGCTCGACCCCGCCACGCAGGCTTTTTTGTCCTTGATAAAGTACATATACGGGGAGGGATTTATCTTCCGGAGGTTCCTATAGAACTCGAAGGGGTGTATGTGGTCCGCCTCGAGGAAATCCGAAAGGACAATCTGGATCGCCTCGCCCCGGGCTATCATCTCCCTCGTGCGTCGCACCCTGTCTATGAAAAGGCCCCTCGGTATGTTCCTCACGAGCACCGGGTCGCCCTCAGGTTCACGCTCCGGAGGCGAAAGGGACCCTATCTTTTCCTCCAGTCCGTCGATCTCCCTGGCGATACGTCTGTAGGCGTCCTCTGCGTCCGATGCGTCCGTCTGCCTCGATATGGCGAGATAGAGCCTGTTCGTATGGTTATCGTAGACGCAGAACCTCTCGACAAGGTGGAGGACCCCGAGCACCGGGATCTGCCTGGAGAGCGGCTTCTTCAGAATATGGCACTCTCCGACGAATTCGAAGGCGAGATGGCCCACGTATCCGCCGGAAAACGCGCCGAACCCATTCGAGGGGGCCGTCCTGACCGGGCGGAGCGCGTCGCCTAACCGCGAGAAGGGACCGAGCCGCTCGTCGTCCCGGTAGAGGCCGTCTTTGCGAAGGACGAGCGTACTGGCCGTCTCGAAGGCGAGGAATGAGAACCTGCTATACGTCTTGTCCTTCTCCGCGCTTTCGAGAAGGATGACCCTTTCGAAGGGCAGGAATTTTGCGAGCATCGATACGGGCGTATCCATGTCGCCCCAAATCTCCTTATAGACGGTCACCCTTTCGAACTCTCCCCAGAGCGTTTTAAATTCCTTCAAGGACGGATACATTGGACCTCCCTAAGAAAAAGGCCGCTTCAAGAAGCGCTCGGACTTCCTGAAGCGGCCTGGCATAAAAAAAGCCGCTCAAAGCCCGGGGATTGGCTACCCCGGGGCCTTGAACGGCCAAAGAGAGGGATAGCCTATTTAGCTATCCCACCACCACATTCCTGACGTGATCTGGCGCGACATACTATCCATGATACGGCAGCATAGCATGCTGACGGAGGAGGCGTCAAGTCCTTTCTTCCAAGGCAACTTGGCGCGCCGCGGGGGAGGGTCTTATATTCTTGTAGAAAAGAGGACCGATTTCTGTTATTATCACGGAAACCGACGGTCCCATCGTCTAGGGGTCCAGGACGCCGGCCTCTCACGCCGGTAACGCGAGTTCGAATCTCGCTGGGACCATTTTTATTGCAATACGTCGGCCTTGTCGCTTAACTATCCTTTCTTGCGTTAATTATTTTCCGTTTCGGGAGGATCGCCATGATGCCCATCGCGCCCCTGATGATAGAACACAGGCTCATAGAGCGTATGATAAGGGTGATGAGGACCGAGGCCGACGCCATGCGCGCGCATGGAAGGGTGCGGCCCGAATTCATCGATCAGGCCGTCGATTTCATAAGAATGTATGCGGACCGCTGCCACCATGGGAAAGAAGAGGACATCCTCTTCGAGCGCCTGGCCGCCCTCGCCGTCTCGGACCAGCACAGGGAGACGATGGAAGAGCTGAAAGAAGAGCATGCCCGGGCGCGGGAGATGACGGCCCGGCTCGTTGCGGCCAAGGAGCGCCATGTCTCGGGCGACGGCGCCGCCTTTGGCGACATTTCCGCGATCATGAAAGGGCTCGTCGATTTTTATCCCGTGCACATCGAAAAGGAGGACAGGCACTTCTTCATCCCCTGCATGGCATATTTCAGCAGGCTCGAGCAGGACGACATGCTGGAAGCGTTCGGGGATTTCGACAGAAGGCTGATCCACGAGAAGTACAGGTCGGTGGTTGAAAAGTTCGAGAGCAGGGGATAGAGGCAAGCCATCTCTACGGGTTTAGGCGGGTTCTTGGATTCATCCGCGAGACGTCGCCCGGATAGGCGGAGCAAAGGAAGATGAAAGGGAAGATAAAGACCCTAACGTCCCGCTTGAGCGAATTCTTGCGGAAGGAGCAAATAATCGCGGAGAGGGACGGCCTCTCCCACTTCTGCTATGACGCCACGGAGATGCGCTTCATGCCCGACGTTGTCCTCCTGCCGGAGAGCGCCGTCGAAGTGTCGCGCATAATGAAGCTGGCCTACGAGATCGAGGTCCCGGTTACACCCCAGGGAGGACGGACCGGCCTTTCGGGCGGGGCCCTGCCCGTGAAAGGGGGCGTGCTCCTCTCCCTTTTGAGGATGAACAGGATCATCGAGATCGACGAGAAGAACATGCAGGTTGTGGTCGAGCCGGGCCTTGTCGCCGCGGACCTGCAGGAGGCGCTGAAGGAGCGCAATCTCTTTTTCCCTCCGGACCCGTCAAGCACGGTCGAGAGCACCTTAGGGGGCAATGTGGCCGAGAACGCGGGTATACCCGGGCCGTGAAGTACGGGGTGACGAGGGATTACATCCTGGGCCTGGAGGCGGTCCTGCCGGACGGGGAGATCATCAACGCGGGCGGCAGGACAGTGAAGAACGCGACTGGGTACGATCTGGTCGCCCTCCTCGTCGGCTCGGAGGGGACCCTCGCCGTCGTCACGAAGATCATCATGAAAGTCCTGCCGAAGCCTGCCTTCCGCAGGACTTGCGTCTTCTACCTGGACGATATCGTTGCCGCATCCGACCTAGTGGTCCTCGCCCTTTCATGCGGCATCATACCGTGCGCCATCGAGTTCATGGACAATATGAGCATCAACTGCGTGGCCGATTATCTGTCGGCGCCTGCGGTCGTGCGAAGGGACGCGGCCGTGATGGTCCTCATCGAAGTGGACGGGAATCACCGGGCCGCAGTGGACGAGGAGGTCCGCCTGATATTCGAGGCGGCCGGCAGAACAAGGGGCGTGATCGAGTCGAAGCTGGCCATGAGCGACGAGGAGTCGGACCGCATGTGGCGCATGCGGAGAGAGACGCTGCCGGCTTTGAAATCACGCGGCAAAGATCACCTGGAGGCGGACGTTGTAGTCCCCCGTTACCGGCTTCCCTTTCTCGCCCGCTCCATAAAAGAAATCGGGCTGGGGAAAAAGGCGGCCATCGCGACCTACGGGCACGCCGGCGACGGGAACCTTCACGTAACCATCCAGTACAGGAAGGGCAACTTCGCCGAAATGGCGGAGGCCCGGGAGCTGCTGGGAGATATATACAGAAAAACGGTGCAGATGGGCGGGAAGCTCACGGGCGAGCACGGGGTGGGCCTCACCGCAAAGGAGTACCTCTCTATCCAGATGACCCCTGTTGAGATAGCGCTCATGAGACGGATCAAGGGCGCCTTCGATCCGAAGGGACTCCTCAACCCCGGAAAGATATTCCCGGACGAGGGGTAGAAAGACAGCGGAAAGCGAATGGAGATAGCGCCTGGCGTCATTCGGTTCGGGGGCGTAAGGGGGGCCAACAGCTACGGTTGCCTGACCGGCGAGGGGATAGCAGTGATCGACACGGGTTTGCCCGGCAGCGGGAAGAGGATCCTGGGACAAATCCGGGACCTGGGAATGAGCCCCGGGCAGGTGAGGCAGATAATCCTGACCCACAGCGACATCGATCACGCCGGGAGCGCCGCCGAGCTGCGGCTGACGACGGGGGCGCCGGTTGCGGTGCACAGGGAGGATGCCCGCGGCTTGGAGGAACGAAGCGCGCAAAAGATGGTGAAGGGTCCCGGCAGTCTGCTGCTCCGGCTGCTCAAGGCATTCATCGAATTTTCGCCGGTCGCTCCGGACATCCTCCTGGAAGACGGGGACGAGATAGCAGGGCTTACGGCAATACACTGTCCGGGCCACACAAAAGGGAGTATCTGTCTCTATAAGCCGGGCGCCTTTCTCATCACCGGCGATGCCGTCCTCGGCGACAGGAAGGGACTCGTGAAGGGTCCGTCCGGGGCGCTCAGCGCCGATATAGGGCAAGCCCGGGAGTCCCTGAAGAAGTTGATCGAGCTGGAATACGACATCCTGTTGCCGGGTCACGGCAAACCCGCCCTCCGGGACCCTTCGGCCGCCCTCCGGGAGCTTGCGGCTCGCCGGCGCTGAATCGTCGTCCGAAGTGCGACGCCGCTCCCTTCTTCGGATATGATAGAAGCATCGTTGCGAGGCCCACATGTATGACTACCACTCCTATGCGAAACCGAAGCGCATTCTCGTCACCGGGGGCGCCGGGTTCATCGGCTCCCACTTGTGCGACCGGCTCGTCGGCGACGGTCACGAGGTAATCTGCCTGGACAATTTCTTCACGGGCAGAAAGAGGAACATCATACATCTCCTGGGAAACCCCGACTTCGAGCTCGTGAGGCACGACGTCACGCAGCCCATCCTTCTCGAAGCCGACTGGATCTTCAACCTCGCCTGTCCCGCGAGTCCCATCCACTACCTGTACAATCCCGTGAAAACGATAAAGGTCAACGTCCTCGGCGCCCTGAACATGCTCGGCATGGCGAAGCGGGTGAGGGCAAGGATCATGCAGGCCTCCACGAGCGAGGTCTACGGGGACCCCGATGTGCATCCCCAGAAGGAGGAATACTGGGGCAACGTCAATCCCATAGGGAAACGGAGCTGCTACGACGAGGGCAAGAGGGTCGCCGAGACGTTCTTTTTCGACTACCTGAGACAAAATAAAGTTGACGCCAAGGTCGTCCGGATCTTCAATACGTACGGACCGAGAATGAGACCCGACGACGGCCGCGTGGTCAGCAGCTTCATCGTCGACGCCCGTCGGGGCAGGGACATCACGGTGTACGGGACCGGGGAGCAGACGAGGTCGTTCTGCTACATCGACGACATGATAGAGGGCATGATACGGATGATGGATTACGAAGCGGAAGGGGCCCGGAAGGATGCAGACTATACGAAGCCTTCTCTCTCCGGGTTCCCCGGGCCGGTCAACCTTGGCAACCCCGAAGAGATCTCCATCCGGTCCCTAGCGGAAAAGATCATCGACCTTGCCAAATCGCCGGCCGGCATAGTCTTCGGGGACCTCCCGGATGACGACCCGAGAAGGCGCCGCCCGGATATATCCAAGGCCCGCCGTTATCTGCAATGGACGCCGGAAGTATCCCTGGAGGAAGGGCTGAAAAAGACGATCGACTACTTCGGGGACCTTTCTCCCTAAATGTTCTAATCTGCTATAATGAGCATATGACGACGCGCGAAGAGGAGCTTGCGGGCCTGGGATGGGAAAAACGCTTCATGGCGGACGAGCCCAGGCTTTCAGAGATGAAAGAGCTGTATGAATCGATAGGGTTCGAGGTGCTCCTCGAGCCGCTGCCCCCGAAGGAAGAGCTGGCGGCGTGTGCGCAGGAAGGCTGCACGGCCTGCTTCGACATCGACCCGGAGAGATACCGGATTATCTACACACGCGCCGCAGGCGCCGCCTAAGCCTTTTTAAACAGGTCCTTCCAGAGCTTTTCCGCGTCGCTTCGGCGCGGATTTTTCCGCCCCCCGTCTTTGAACCGGAAATAGTCGCAATAATTCGATCTATCCTTTTCTTTTACCTTTTCGGCCTGGGGCTCGAAGCACTGGTTCGCCCTGCCCTCGTCGTAGAAGGCGCAGTTCAAGCAGACGCGGATGTCAGAGCCGCACGCAGCGCACTCGTCGCGTCTCGACGTCGATTCCTGTTCGATCGCCTCGCCGCACTTGTGGCATCTCTTCATAGCCTCTCCAACAGGTCCCTCAAATCGTTAATCACCTTGCCGTTTGAGGCGGCAGCGGGGTTGTAATGATAGGCGTCGATGCCGATCAGGCGAGGGACCTCGAAATCGAAGACGGCATGGTCTCCCACGTGTGACGATCTCCCGGGGGATACGCCCAGGACTGAGCAGAGGCGCCGGTAAAAGCCCTCCTCCTTCTTGACCATCCCGAAATCGCTTGTCGCAGATATTATACGGCTGAAGTATCGCTCGAGGCCGGTGTGTCTCAATTCTTTTTCGACGAAGACCCTGGCGGCGTTCGACGCGACGACCAGTCGATGCTTTTCGTGCAGGGTCTCAAGGGCCTCGGCGACATGGGGCAGCAAACGGATAGAGCCACGATAACGGTCAAGCAGCTCGGGGACGGAGACGGCCAGGCCGAACCTTCGGAGCCAGTATTCGATGTCGTACCAGAGGAGATGCGACTCTCCAACGGAGTCATATGCTTTTTTCACCCTGACGAGCGCCTCTTCGACCGTCAGGGAGTATTTTTCCGCGTACCTCTCGGGAATGCCCCTGAGCCAGACCATGTTGCCGTATTGGCCGTCGACGAGCGTCCCGTCGAGATCAAAAGAGATAATCTTTTTCATTCCCTAAAGCATGCCATGGGCGCCCCTCATGTTTCAAGGGTCCCTTAAAGCGCCCTATTTGCTCATGTCTATCCGGATTTCCCGCACCCACTCTCTGTTCCTCAGATGCCAGTCGACGGTCTTCCCGATCCCCTCGGAGAGGGGGATTTCCGGCGTCCAGTCGAAAAGACGCTTCGCTTTTCCGATATCGGCCCAGGTGGCCATCATGTCGGTCTTCTGAAAGGGGGCCTGCCTTATGCGGGCCTTTTTCCCCAGATAGCGCTCTATGAGGGAGATCATCTCGGAAAGATCATGGGGATGGCTGTTGCCGAGGTTGACGACCTCGAACCCGAGAGGCTTCAGGGCCCTCACCGTGCCCTCCGCGATATCGGAGACAAAAGTGAAATCACGGCTCTGGGAGCCGTCCCCGTAGAGGAGCACCTCGTCCCCCTCGTCGATCCACCTGATAAACCTGAACATGCTCATATCGGGCCTGCCCGCCGGGCCGTAGACGGTAAAGTACCTGACCACCGAGGCATCGATGCCGAAGAGATAGTGATACGAATAGACCATCGCTTCGGCCGCTTTCTTTGACGCCGCATAGGGAGAGATGGGCGTGTTGACGGGAAGCTCCTCGGAGAAGGGCATTTTCTGGCCTGCATAGAGGGAAGACGTGGAGGCCAGCACGATCTTCTTCACCTCATGCTTCCGCATCATTTCGAGCAGGTTCAGGGTCCCGCAGGCGTTGGTAGTCATGTAGACAAAAGGGTTCTCGATGCTGTATCGCACCCCCGCCCTCGCCGCAAGGTTGATGACCGCATCTATCCTGTTCTCCTTAAAAATCGTCTCCAGCGTCTCCAAGTCTTCTATATCGGCCGGGTAAAAGGAGAAGCCCTCACGGCCTTTCAGGTCTTCCAGCCGGTGCTTTTTCAGCCTCACGTCATAATAATCGTTAAGGTTATCGACGCCGATCACCCGTTTCCCCGCGGATAGGAGCCTCTTTCCCGTCTCGTGCCCGATAAACCCCGCGGCCCCTGTCAGAAGCACGGTCTCGTCGCCCATAGTTAAAAAACCCCCTTCTTCACAGAGTCGGGTCATGCGCCAATTTCTCTTTGAGTATGCTACACCCGCCGCCATAAATCAAACAGTCGCCGTATTTCCCCGGGGGCATTTGGGACTACTCTGGACTGCCATGTGTCGGAACGTGTGAAATAATCGAGGCGTTCATACCGAAGACGGATATTGGATGGGGGGACTGACTCTGAATGTGGTGCAACCAGATGTGGGCAAGGCGAGCGAATCCTACGCGGTCGGCATGCGCGACAGGCTCGCTGCGGGCGTCCCACGTCCTTGCCTCTATCGGCCGGGACTACGCGACAACCCAGGGGACCGTCATCTTCTCCTTCGGCATACAGAATACACGGGACGACGTCGTTGCGTCGTCGGCGGCCTTTAAGCGCGCCGTAGATTTCCTGAGAAACATGTCGCCCCTCTATCATAAGAAGTGAGCGGCTATCTATCCATTAACGACTCTGGCTGGTTCGCGCACGGCGGACCTGCCCCCTTCGACGGGACCGGACCCCCGAAGTCCGTTTGCTCGCTTGAAATCGAGGAATCGATGGTATATCCTTTGCCTATGGAGAGGGATTATGTCCTCTACCTGAAGGTAGGCGATGAAGTTTTCCATAAGCGGTGCGCGAAGTGGGGCATGGGAGTCGTCGTGGAGGAAAGAAGGTCAGAGGTGCCGGGCGGCTTCTGCTACGTGCGCATAAACTTTGGGGACGGCAATACGCGCGTCTTCGACAACAATTTCAAGAGCGAAGGCTGCTGCTACTACGCCGGAATCAGAAAAATAGACCGAAAAAAATAGAGGCCATCTCAACCGGTCGCCTCCATCTTCTGCGTCTTTCCAGCCTCTCATCTACCCCTGTACGCGGTAGAAAGCGGTCGGCGTGCCGTGTGAATCCGGTCGACTCGTCGAGAGTCCGATATCCGGACGGCCAGTCCCGCAAGGCGCCTGTTTTTTGGGAAATAGGACGAGGGGCGGCGCCAAATCGTTGATGAGCCGCCTGCTTATTTGATTTTCCATCCGACCGCATGTATATTAAAGAAATGCAGGATGAGCTTTTTATTGAGATGTGCCTGGCAGAGGCGGCTAAAGCTTTCGAGGAGGAGGAGGTGCCGGTAGGCGCTGTTATCGTGGCGAAAGATCAAAGGGTCATAGCCAGGGCCCACAACCTCACGATCCGGCGCCGCTCTCCCCTTGCCCATGCGGAGCTCCTCGCCATCGCGATTGCGGCGGAGGCGTTGCAAAATCATCGCCTGACCGGCTGCACCCTTTTCGTTTCAAAAGAACCGTGCCTAATGTGCGCCGGGGCGATGCAGGAAGCACGCATAAAAAGGGTCGTTTTCGGGTGCTTTGATGCAAAAAGAGGCGCCTTCGGCTCACGCGCGGACGCCAACGCCCTTCCTTCCAACCACAGAGTCGAGGTTCGGGGCGGTCTCCTCGCGAAAAGAGCGAAGATCTGCTCAAAAAGTTTTTTCGACTCGGAGGGATACCGAAGCGGTCGTAACGGGGCCGACTCGAAATCGGTTGTTCGCCTGATAAGCGGACCGGGGGTTCGAATCCCTCTCCCTCCGCCATATTTCCC
>CAVTDX010000005.1:0-13159 GCA_963733345.1 uncultured delta proteobacterium | reverse complement strand
GAGGGGCCTCCCGGCGGATATCCTGGCGGGGGTCCATAAAGCCATGGCGTCGAAGATCGCCAATCTCGTCACGCGCGTCGGTCTGCTCCCTGACTGCGTGGTTACAGGAGGCGGCGCTAAAGATATAGGGCTGGTGAGGACCCTGGCAGCCGAGTTGGGCAGCGAGATAATCACGCCGGAAGCGCCGCAAATCACGGCAGCCCTTGGCGCCGCGCTGATGTCGCAGAAGTGCAAAAACGAGCCGAGCAAGCGGTTTTGTCGAGGGGGCGACGGCATGCCCCAGAAATTGCAAGCGAGAGGAGGCTGATATGAACAACGTGTATTGGATGACGGCGAAGGAGGTTTTGCGTCTTAACGCGGAGAAGTGGCCGAACAAGATCGGGGCCAAGGACCTTTACAAAGAGTACACTTTCATGCAATGGAACGATCGAGCCTGCCGGCTGGCGAACGCACTGGCCGATATGGGCCTGAAGAAGGGCGACCGGTTCGCGGCTCTCGGATATAACTGCGTGGAGTGGATGGACATATATGCTGCCGCCGCAAAGGGCGGTTTCATAGTGGTGCCCATCATGTTCAGACTTTCCGGCGCTGAGATGGAGTACAACGTCAATCACAGCGAATGCAAGGTTTTTCTGGCGCAGGGAGGAAAGAACCCGAGAGACGGCAAGGATTACCCATGGATAGAGATGGTCAACGGGATGAAGAAGAACCTGCCCACCGTGGAAAAGTACATCTCCTTCGCTGTCGACAACCCGCATTACGAAGGTTGGATCTCCCTTGAAGACGCCGTGGCTGCGGCAAGCGCCGAGGAGCCGGCCGCCGTGGTGGACCCGGAGGACACCTGGATCATCATGTACACAAGCGGCACGACGGGCAAGCCTAAAGGCGTGATGAAGAGCCACAGGTCGCTGATCGCGCAATACTTCATCATGATCCCGGACCACGGCTTCGACTTCAACGATATTACCCTCCTTGTCATGCCCTGCTGTCACATCAACTCCCTCAACTACTCGTTCGTCAACACGTGGGTGGGTGGAACGGTCATGTGCTACAACATGATCAGCTTCGATCCCGAAGACCTTCTCAAGACGTTCTCGGATCACCGGATTACGTTCACCTCCCTCGTTCCTACGCACTATATCATGCTTCTGGCCCTTCCTCAGGAGGTAAAGAACAAGTACGATCTGACCTCCATTAAGAAGCTCCTCATCTCCTCGGCCCCCGCGCGAAGAGATACGAAGCTCGGCATCCTCGATATGTTCCCCAACTCGAAGCTAGACGAGTGCTACGGGTCGACGGAGGCGGGCTGCGTCACTATCCTCCACCCCGACGAACAGCTCAAGAAGCTCGGCTCATGCGGCCGCGAGGTCATCGGTTCCGACCTCCTGAAGCTCTACGACGAGGAAGGGAACCTGATCACGGAACCCAACAAGGTCGGCGAAGTGTATTCGAAGAGTCCCATGCTCCTTTCCGGCTATTGGAAAGAGCCGGAAAAACTGAAGGCGGCAATGCGAGAAGGATACTTCAGCGCGGGCGACATGGGCTACAAAGACGAGGAAGGGTATCTCTTCCTGGTGGATAGAAAGGCGAATATGATCATATCCGGGGGCGAGAATATCTTCCCCTCGGAGGTGGAGAATTGCGTCGGCAGCTACGAGAAGGTAAAAGACGTGGCGGTCATCGGCGTGCCTCATGACAAGTGGGGGGAGTCGGTCATGGCGGTGGTCGTTCTCCATGAGGGGCAGACCGCGGCGGCCGAAGAAATCACGAAACACTGCAAGGGCAAGATCGCCGGTTACAAGGTCCCCAAGAACGTGGTTTTCATCAAGGACGCAGAGATGCCGAGGACGGGAAACGGCAAGATCCTCCACCGGGTGCTGAGAGAAAAGTACGGCATGTGGAAGGACCATCAGTAGCGGTTTTTTTTAGGTCCCATTCGTGCGCTGAAGGAATCCGCTGCGGTCAGCATTCTCTTGCGATGATGTGGTCCGCGAGGTCCATGAGGGCTTTCTTGTAGTGCGATGCCGGGAAAACGTGGAGCAGGGTCTTTGCGAGATCGACGTGTCCTTTCGAGACGCGGGAAGTGTAGTCAAGTCCGCCGTACTTTTCGATGATGCGTTTCACGTCCCGAAAGTCTTCACTGGTGGTCTGCGATTTTGCCAGGTTCTCTCGAATCGACTCCCTTTCCTTCTGCGTGGCGGTCTTCAGGGCGTGTATAAGAGGGAGCGTGACCTTGCCCTCTTTCAGGTCCCTGCCGGCGTCTTTTCCGAGGGCGCTGTCGGACGACGCATAGTCGAGCACGTCATCCGTGAGCTGGAAGGCCATGCCTATATGGAAGCCGAAGTCGCGCAGGGCGATGCGTTTTTCGTGCTCCACGCCGCCGAGCAGGGCGCCTATCTCACAGGCGGCGGATAGCAGCACCGCCGTCTTGCTGGCAATTACCTTGTAATACTCCTCCTCGAGGGTGTGAGCGTCGGATGTCTTGAGCAGCTCCATGATCTCGCCTTCGGCCAGATCGGTGGTCGCCTTCGACATCACTTTAAGGATCTCCTCGTTATGATGGGTTGCCATCAAGTCGAAAGACTTGCTGAAGAGAAAATCCCCAACAAGCACGCTGGGCTGTTTCCCCACAAGATATTGGCCGTGGCCGCTCCCCGTCTCGTCTCGGCGTTGTCGACCACATCGTCGTGGAGGAGGGTCGCGGTGTGAATGAATTCCACGATCGCGGCGTAGGGAAGATGCTCGTCCGAGCGGCAGCCGCAGAGCCGTGACGAGAGGATCACTGGATTAGGCCTTATTCTCTTGCCCCCCGACCTTGTCAGGTGATGAACGACGTCGCGTATGAACGGAATCCTGGTGGTGAGGAGCTTTTCAATGGAAATTTCAAGCTTCTCAAGGTCTTCCTTGATGAGCCGTATGACCTCTTCCATTTATGCCCTATAGCGCATAGTATGTTTTTACCTCTTCTGTGTAATCATTCTCCTCAAATATGTAGAGCGGGGGTTCCACCTTAAGACTTGCGCCGCCGTTTTTCATGCATTCGACGAGAGAAAGCACAGCCTTCTCGCCCCGTCGCGAGTACACCGGTCGAAGTCTCTTCGGCTCCAGGTTCATCGATTTAGCGGCCCACAGCAATTCAGCCAACCTGCGGGAAGGATAGATCATGTAGAGCCTCCCGCGACTCGCAAGCAGAGAAGAGGCGGCGGCAAGCAGAGAGGGAAGGTCGAGGGCCGACTCGCAACGGGCGAGCATGCGGGATTCTCCCGGACTCTTCCTACCGGTCCGCTCCTTGACGTACGGCGGGTTCGACGCGACCACGTGAAAGGGGCCCAGCTCCTTCCTCGCCGTTCTCACGTCGCCCTTTACGAATTCCACATTGGCGCACCCGTTCAATTCCTTGTTCCTCAGAGAAAGGCTGTACAGCTCGTCCTGAATCTCTATGCCGACGAGGCTATTCTTCACCCCTTTTCTCGACAGATATATAGGTATGACGCCGCAGCCCGCCCCTATGTCGAGAAAGGTCTCCCGAGCTTTCAACGCAATAAAGTTCCCGAGCAGCACCGGCTCCATCGAGAAACGATACCCTTTTTTCTTCTGGATAAGACGCACCCTCTCGCCGCACAACACATCCAGGGTTTCGTCGTATCCCACAAGCTCAGGCATATTTATGGAATACGAGACCGGTGAGTACTTTGGGATAGAAGTACGTCGACTTGGGCGGCATAGAAAGCCCGTTCTCAGCGATGTCCTTCACCTCTTCGACGGACGTGGCCGGAACGAAAACAGCGAAGTCGCACCGGCTGGAGTTGACGAGCCCGACGGCTTCGTCGGCGCTGTTCGAGAAAGAGATCTCTTCATCCTGCACCCGCAACAGATGTTTCAGAACGCCCCTGTGGACCGCGTTCACTCTGAGGCTTCGCAGGCTCTGACGGCTCTCGGGGTCGAAGTCCATCTCCTTTTTCTGCGCGAGCAGGTGGAGGGAGGGCGTTTTACCGCTGAAATAAAGGAGAAAAGAGAGGACAGGAGAAGAGGATATCCGTGCTATAAGCTCATCCGGGCCGCTTTGCGGGAACTCCACTCTTGTCGCCTCAAAATAGGGCGAGAGGAGCGCAAGAACTTGAGCGGGCTCTTTATTCTCCCTCAGGCGGACGATCCGGTGATAGGGGAGTATGACTATCCCGTCCGCGTGCATATCGGTGAGATACATGGCGGCATAGGGCAGCCCCAGCTTCAGCGCGACGCTCAGCCGGTGATGGCCGTCTGCAACGTAGAGATTTTTTTTCTCTATCATGGCCGCGAGCTGCGCCGTTGCCGAAGGGTCAGTCATCCGGTAGAACGAATTCTTTATGGACGCCTCGTCGGTAAAATCGTATATCTTCTCTTTGCGGCAGTTTTCGACGAGTCTGCCTATCTCTCCTGAATTGTCTTCATACATGGCCAGGATTAGACTGGTAAAGGCGCCGAGCTTCTTGATGAGCTTCTCTCTGTCCTCCCTCGCTTCTTTGCGCGTTTCCTCATGGGTGAGAATCCGCTGCCTATCCGGCCTCACGAGAGGTATCAGCCCTGAGCGCCTGCGCGTCCGTCCGTTGAGCGCGAACTCCTGCTCGTAGAGATAGACGGATTCCCGGTCGTCAAAGGCAAGAATTTGCTCGCTGAGCCAGTCGTCGAGCGTCTTCCTTGCCGTGTCGTACATGTCTGCCTCCGGCGTGCCGACAGGCAATTCCAGGCGGATGGCGTTGAAGCCGCTTCGGCGGCAATACTGGAGCGGATCGCCGATGACGTCGTAAGGCGGGCAGACGCACGCTGAGATATCCGCTATCTTTGTCTTGTTGTAGAGGAGACCCTTAAAGGGTTTGACAAAAGACTCGGACATGGACCTTTGTTTACCACAAGGACGGCACAATTGTCAATTGCGCTGCCCGTCGAGCTAGCCGCATAAAGGGTGCGAATTCTGCGGCGATCTCGCATAATGCTATTGTAATTTGCGATTTATCATGCCTCAGGGCCGTCTCGCATACCATCCCGCGGGCATGGAGCAGCCTGCTTAAGGCACGCCCTTGCCGTTGAATCCGTCATGCGCCATTTTGCCGGAGTCCTCTTCGAGCCGGACCCGGAGAAATGGGGAGTGAAGATAAAGAAACGGAAAGACCTATCGGGAGAGTGCAACTTCGTTCCTAACCTGCCGCCCTTCTTGTAAGTTGGGCAAGAAGGCGGTCAGCAGACCGATGGCCGGGAGATAGGCGCACACTCTGTAGACAGAGTCGATGCCGGTAAGGTCTGCAAGCCGGCCGAACAGGGCCGCGCCGAGCCCGCCGATTCCGAACGCCAGCCCGAAGAAGAGGCCCGATATCATGCCGACTTTTCCCGGGAGCAGCTCCTGGGCGTACACGATGATCGCCGAAAAGGCCGATGCGAGAACGAGGCCGATGACGATGGTGAGGATGGTGGTCCAGAACAGGTTGGCGTGCGGCAGCAGCAGCGTGAAGGGCAAGACGCCGAGGATCGAAACCCAGATGACGTATTTGCGGCCGATGCGGTCGCCGACAGGCCCGCCGGCGAACGTCCCCACGGCCACGGAGGCCAGGAAGAGGAAAAGGTGAATCTGGGCGCCGTGCACGGAGAGATGGAACCTGCCGATGAGGTAAAAGATGAGGTAGTTGTTGATGCTGGACAAATAGAAGTATTTAGAGAAAATCAAAGCCACGAGAATGGCGATAGATATGCGCACTTTTCTCTGCGATACGGGCGAGGCGGCGGGTCGGACCGGACCTGCCTTCGTTCTGGGCGTGAGGCGGGTCTTGTACCAGAGGCTCACCGGAACGAGGATGATCATCGCCGCAAGGGCAACGATCGAGAACCAGGCAATGCTCGACTGTCCTCTCGATAGGACGATAAACGCGATCATGAGCGGCCCTGCGGCAGAGCCGACGTTCCCGCCGACCTGGAACATTGACTGGGCCAGTCCATACCGGCCGCCTGAGGCTAACCTCGCGAGCCTGGACGACTCCGGATGAAAGACGGAAGAGCCCATGCCTACCAGGGCCGTAGCGAAAAGCATCGCATGGAAGCTGGATGCAACGGAAAGCAGCAACAGGCCGACGAGGGTGAAGGCGAACCCGACAGGCAGTGAAAAGGGCTTGGGATGGCGGTCTGTATACAGGCCCACAACCGGCTGCAGCAGGGACGCCGTCAGCTGATACGTCAGGGCGATGAGACCTATCTGGCTGAAGTTCAGGTGAAGCAAGCTCTTGAACATCGGATAGGTCGACGGCAGGAGGGATTGCATCGAGTCGTTGAGGAGATGACAGATCCCGATGGACGACAGGATGAAATAGACCGTCTGCTGTTGCGTGGAAGCTGAAGTTTCTAGGTTAATCCTCGTCACGCCGCTTTTTTGTCCGCAGCCTCCCTTTTTCGTAATTAAGGATACTATCAGAAGCAATGGCAGAAGGCAAGGTCGCGAAGGCCGATCCATGCATAGGGCAGACCGGCGCGCCGACCGTCTTGAGGGCCCCTATTTTTTGATTGCACGCCTGATAACGCAGACTGCGGTTTCCACATCCCCATGGCCGATGCCGTAATGCGTCACGACTCGAATCCGCCGCTCGCCGACAACTCCAACCAAAACGCCTCCGGTCTCGGCTTGTTTCGCGAGTTGGGACGCAGTCAAGGCGCCGGGTTCCAAATCGAAGAACACGATGTTCGTCTTAACGCGATCGGGATCGAGGATAATGCCGGGAATCTCGGAAATGTCTCTTGCCAGCTTCTTAGCGTTCTCGTGGTCTTCAAATAGGCGATCAACCATGGACTCCAAAGCAACGATGCCTGCCGCCGCTATGATTCCTGCTTGCCTCATTCCGCCGCCGACCATCTTGCGTTGTCGGCGGGCCTCGACGATGAATTCCCTGGGACCGCACAGCAGCGAGCCGGCCGGGGCGCTCAGTCCTTTCGATAAGCAAAACGAAATCGTGTCTGTGTGCCTGGCAAATTCATGACAAGCAAAGCCGAGAGCAACCGCCGCGTGGAAAATGCGAGCTCCATCGGTATGAGTCTTTATGCCGCGTCGCTGCGCAAGATCCGAAATCGCTTGCATATATCCGGGAGAGAGAGGCGAGCCATAGCACAAATTATGTGTATTCTCAATGCATATAAGGCGCGTGCGCGGCCAATGCACGTTCTCGCCGCGAATGGCGCCTTCTACATCCGCGAGCAACATTGTGCCATCGGGCTGGTTCGCAACCGTCCGCGGGTGAATACCGCCAAGCGCCGCCGTTCCCCCAACCTCGCTAATAAACGTGTGCGCCTTGTCGCCCATTATCGCCTCTTCGCCGCGTCCACACCACGTCAATAGCGCGACCAGGTTGGCCATCGTACCGCTGGCCACGAAGAGAGCGGCCTCTTTGTTTGTCCGCTCGGCGGCCATTTCCTGCAAGCGGTTGACCGTCGGGTCTTCGCCGTATACATCGTCGCCCACGTCTGCGGTCGCCATACGCCGGCGCATTTGCGCGGTCGGCAATGTTACCGTATCGCTGCGCAAATCAATTCTCTTCATAAGGCTTCTTTCGTCCCGCAGCCCCGGCGCACAAACTTGACATGAAGGCCGGGGCGGCGCGTCAATGGTCCAAACAACAGCATTTCAAGGTATTTCTTACCACATGCAATGTTGCATATCAATGGCGCCTGAGCGAAACCGCCCGGCTTGAGCGGGGAACACCCCGGACGGCGGGGCAATGGGGCAAAAATCGCTCCGGCCGAAAAACAGCCCGGCGCCGATAAACATATAGTAGAAACCTTATGGGCATTCTGAAGAGGGTCAGGAAGCCGGAGGAGCAGTGCGGACGGATGGATAGGGCAAAAGGCCGCCTTTGCAGGCGGGGCAGACGGCCCCATCCACAGCATTATAGGCCTCCCGGCAGGAAGGGCAAACGGCTATGGGTCCGCTCTTCTTTTTTTGAAAGAAGTTGAGGGATACCTGCACTTCCTCGACGGAGCATATGTCGGCGCCCGCTTTCCTGATCTGGTCGAGGAGCAGTTCGTCGTCCTGGGCCTTTTTCGGGACGAGCTTCATGAACCAGTTTTTGATATCCGGCCACGGATCGAGCTTGGCGCAATCAACATAGACCCGCACGCCGGCGCCGGTCTTTTTATTGTAGACGGTCAGCGCATAGCGACCCGCATCGACGATCCTCAGCCACCTGTTTCCGATTGAACAGGGCGTGAGGATCTGGACCGCGTCGGGCAGACATTTGGCGGTTTCGCAGATGACGTCGAAAAGCCCTTCGGAGGGCAGGCGCCGGTAGGCCAGATCGATCATAAACCCGCCGATTATCACCCCGGGCGCCGCGCTCCCGTGAAAGGACTTCACGAGAGCTGCATATTCATCAAAGGTGTGCGAGAGCATTTCTTGCATCTATTACCGGGGCTTAAGCGCCCCCTCCGTCGGCAAAGCCGCGACCCGCATCCTCACCGCCGGAGCCTCACCCCTCGAGTTCGCTTCGCTCATAGCTTTTCGATCCTTACCGCGCATGCCTTATACTCCGCGGTCTTGGTTAAAGGATCGAAAGCGGGGTTGGTCAGCCAGTTCGCGCAGGCTTCGCGGAAATGGAAGGCCATCCATACCATTCCCCGAGGGACCTGGTCTGTTATTCTGGCCTTGACGTTTACCTGGCCGCGCCGTGATCTCAGGCGGACCATCTCGCCGTCCGCAATCTCCATCGCGCCGGCGTCCTCCGGCGACATATCGGCCGTCTCCTCGCTCGAGGAGCTTGTTCAAGCCGGCAGCGCGGCCGGTCTGTGTCCGGTGTGGTAATGGTAGAGCCTCCGTCCGGTGCTCAGGACAAAGGGGTACTCCGGGTCCGCCACCTCGGCGGGGGGCGTCCAGTCAGCCGGGACAAACCGCCCGAGCCCGCAGGTAAAGTGGCCTTCCTTGTGCAGGAACGGCGTACCGGGGTGGTCTTCTGTCGGCGCCGGCCACTGGAGGCCGTCTTTTTCGAGACGGGAGTACTTGATGCCGGCCATCGCCGGGGCAAGGACGGATATTTCGTCGTCCCACAGCGCCCGCCCGCTGTCGGAGGCCCACTCGTGGCCCATGCGCTTTGCGATCTCTTTGAATATCCACCAGTTCGGCTTCGCGACCCCCGGCGCCTTGCTGACCGCGCGCACCCTGCTCACCCGCCGTTCGCTGTTGGTGAAGGTGCCGTCGTTTTCGCTCCACGCCGCAGCGGGAAAGACGACATGGGCAAAATGCGTCGTTTCCGTGGGGAAGTTGTCCTGGCAGACGAGGAACTCGGCCGACGACAGGCACTTTTCGACGTGGTGGATATCAGGCTCGGTATTGGCCAGGTTTTCGCCGAAGACATAGAAGGCCCTGATCCTTCCGTCAAGAAGGCCTTCCATCATGTCGGGCAGCATCATTCCCGGTTTTTCGGGCAGCTTCTCCACGTCCCACGCAGCCTTGAACTTGGCCTGGGCTTCCGGGCTGTCGACGCGTTGGTAGCCGGGAAAGACGTTAGGCAGGGCGCCCATGTCGCAGGCCCCCTGGACGTTGTTTTGCCCCCTCAAGGGGTTGACGCCGCCGCATTCAAAGCCGACGTTTCCCAGGAGCATCTGGAGGTTGGCGCAGCTCACCACGTTGTTCACCCCGCTCGTATGCTCCGTAATGCCGAGGGTGTAGATAAGCATTGCCGGTCTGACGGCTGCCAGCCGCCTCGCGACCCTGCGAATCGTTTCCGGGTCGATGCCGCATATTCCGGAGACTCTTTCCGGAGTATACTCGATGACCTTCCGTTTCAACTCCTCTAAGCCCGTGCAGCAGGAGTCGACATACTGCTTGTCGTAGAGGTCTTCCGCGATGAGCACGTGCATCAACCCGTTGAGCAGGGCGATGTCGCTGCCCACCTTGATCTGCAGGTGCTCCGTGGCGCGTCGCGCAAGGTCGGTCGCGCGCGGGTCGACCACGTACATCTGTGCGCCCTTCCTCACGGCGTTCTTGACAAAGGTGGCAGGCAACCGGATGGGCCTCCGTCATGTTGGAGCCGATGATGAAGAACATGCCCACCCTGTCGAACTCGGCAAAGGAATTGGTCATTGCGCCGGAACCGAAGGTTGTCGCCAGCCCGGCGACAGTCGGAGCGTGTCAGGTACGGGCGCAGTGATCGATGTTATTTGTGCCTATGACCGAGCGGAAGAGCTTCTGCATCTGGTAGGAATCTTCGTTGATGCTGCGCGCGCAGCTCACCCCGCCTATGGCGTCGGGACCGTCCTTTGCGATGATCTCCTTGAACTTTGCGGCGGTCAGGTCGAGCGCCTCGTCCCAGGAGGCCTCGCGGAACCGGCCCGGTTCGGTCCTGATGAGCGGCGTCTTCAGCCTGTCTTCGGAATAGATGAAATCATAGCCGAAGCGGCCCTTGACGCAGAGGCGGCCCCTGTTGGGCTGAGCGTCCCTGACGGCCGTCACTTTAGTGATCCGCTCGTCCTTCACGTGGAGCCACAACTGGCAGCCCACCCCGCAGTAAGGACAGGTGGTCCTCACCTTCTCGGTCTCCCATGTGCGCGCCAGCCCCTTAGCCTTTTTCTCGGCGAGGGCGCCGGTGGGACAAACCGCAACGCACTGGCCGCAAAAAACGCAATCGCTCCCTTCAAGACCTCGGTCGAAGGCGACGCTCACCTTGGTGTGAAACCCGCGATGGGCGTAATCGATGGCCGAGTTCCCCTGGACCTCTTCACAGGCCCGAACGCACCTTTGGCAGAGGACGCATTTGTTGTAGTCGCGGATGATGAAAGGGTTGGACTCGTCAACAGGGTAATGATGCCGCTCGCCCTCGAACCGGGTGGCGCTTATTCCCATAGAGTAGGCCAGGCTTTCCAGCTTGCAGTCGCCGCTCTTCTCGCAGACCATGCAGTCCGCCGGGTGATCGGAAAGCAGCAGCTCCACCGTCAGCTTCCGCGCTGCTAAGACCCGGTCGGAGCCGGTCCGCACGACCATGTTCGGGGCAACGGGATAGGCGCACGAGGCGACCAGATTGCGGGACCCTTCCACCTCGACGACGCAGAGTCGGCACCCTGCGGCATGGCTCAAGTCCTCATGGTCGCAGAGAGACGGTATCTCGATGCCCGCTTCCCTGGCGGCCCGGAGAACGGTTGTTCCCTCTTCTGCCTCCACGCCGCGATTGTCGATGGACAATCTGATCCGGCTCATAAGGCCTCCTGTAATCTGTCTTCCCCACCGCGTCCGGTCGTCTCTCGCACGGTCCGCGAACCCCTTCGCGATTAGAACTTCCGCCCAGGGCAAGGGCTGCTTCACGCCCCGCCGCCGACATATTATTCACATCAATAAATAACATAGCCTGCGCCCCAAGTCAACATGGGTAATAAGGGGCGGAACGCAGGCAGCCGGGAGCGGCGCAATGAAAAGCATAGTTAAGAATGCGTCAACCCTAAAAAAGATTTGACATTACACAATAATAATTTGTAAAACATATGTATACCCCTCTCAAAAGGAGGACGCGGGTCTATCTTCGGGCGAGTGCCGGACTTTGAGACGTTCGCTCTGTGTGTCAGGGAATGGGATTCGTGCGGGAGGACTCTATCGTGGAAGGCAGAAGTGTGAACTTTTTCACAAATACAGGAGATATGCATTCTACAGGCCCGGGACTTGCATCGAAAATTGATGGGCCGAGTGCAGAAGGGAGCAGGCCCGAGTATGAGAGTAGAGAAGACCGCTTCATCTTTTTTCCGCATGTGTTGTTTGCCGGTTTTGGCCGGAATCCTACTGTTGGCGGGCGGGATGGCGTACGGCGAGAACGTGCTCGAAGTTTACGGCCTGGCCGTAGACCACGACCCGCAGTTCAAGGGTGTATCGTATGAGCGTCTCGCGCTGAAAGAGGGCCTCAAGCAGGCGTACGGTCACATGATGCCCGATGTGAGTCTGGAGGGCGTCGGCACGAGAACCTACCAGAACATCGTGCAAACATCCAATCCCGTCTTTTCGGCGGGGAAGATATATTACAACACTGGGTTATACACCGCAAAACTTGTCCAGCCCATTTTCCGGTACTCCCTGTTCGTCGAGATGGCGCAGGCAAAAAAGTTGTCGCAGCGGGCCGACGTGGACCTTGAGATCGCAAAGCAGGACCTGGTCATACGGGTGGCCCAGGCCTACCTGTCGGCCCTCGCGGCGAGTGAAAACGTAGAGTTTGAGAAGGCGGAAAAGAAAGACGTGGAGGTATTCTTCGAGCGGGCAAAGACCCGCTATGGAGCGGGCATGGCGCCTGTTACCGACACTTACGACGCCCAGGCGCGCCTCGCGGCGGTCAATGCGCAGCTCGTAAAAGCGGAGAACGAGCACCGCGACGCCCTTCAGGCCCTGGAGGAGATTACCGGCTCGCCCGTCGCCGGGCTGAGCGTTTTGCGGGAGGAACTGCCCCTTGTTCCCCCGGACCCTGACGTTGCCGATCCCTGGGTGACGGCGGGCCTGGAGCACAACCTGAAGGTCAAGAGCGTGGAGTACGACGTCGAGGTTGCAAAGGCCGAGGTGTCCCGTCAAAAATCGGCCAATTACCCGAGTCTCGATCTGATGGGCCGGTACTACCGGAACGACATGGGCGGTTCTCTCTTCGGCGGCGGCGCAACGGTTGACACGAAGGATATTACCTTGACCCTCACGGTGCCCGTCTTCGAGGGGCTCGTCATTGCATCCAAAACCAGGGAAGCGAGCGACCGCTACGAGAAGGGGCGCCAGATCCTGGAGCAGCAGAAACGGGCGGCCGTCCGCCAGGTCGACGCATTCTTCAACGGCGTTAAGACTGCGTTGAGCAAGGCGGATGCGCTCAAGAAATCGGTGGAGGCCCAGACCATGCTCGTACAGGCAAAGGAGCAGGGCTACAGGTCGGGGATGTACGCCAGTCTCGCCGTGCTCGATGCGGCCCGGGACCTCTACCTGTACCGGCGCGACTATGCCCAAAGCCGGTACGACTACATCATGAGCAATCTCAAGTTGAAGCAGGCGGTCGGGACGCTCTCCGAATCCGACCTTGCCGCGGTCAATGAGTGGCTGCAGTGACCATAAGGAGAGATGAGGTCCGTCGTAGTATGGAGGAAGTTCCATGCTTGGAAGATTGAAGGAAAGGCTTTCCCCGGGAAGGACTGCGAAGCGTCAGGA
>CAVTDX010000004.1:0-15848 GCA_963733345.1 uncultured delta proteobacterium | reverse complement strand
TGCCTGCGCGCCGCGTTAATTCAGTATTGCTGCGCCGGACCCAGCCGACCTGGGCAACGGAGTATTGAATGCCGGTCGTAATCTTCTATGCCGGTAGCAAATGCGACAAACACCATTATAGGAAGAAAGAACCGGATGGACCCAGCGGCGGGAGATCAACGTTGATACACAGCCCGTCGCCCTGGTCCCCATCGAGGCCAAGAAAGCCCCCGATTCAAGACACACACCGAGAGTCTTTTTTCGTCGGCTGGAAATGCCCGGTCAGCGGGCCATTTGGGGCGTCTCGGAATATACCACCCATAACTTATAGAGAGTGTAACAAATACAAACAGTATAAAGATGTGTAAACGCAGAGGCAGTTCTTTTTACCAGTTTAATAGGCAAGACGGAAGTGCGATAAACAGGGACATGTAAAAAAAGCGTACAAAAGATAACAAAGACTATACAGTCGGACGCGTCATGCACTGACATTTGCACGGCGCGTGCCGGTTTTGGGCGTTCTATGGCTGCCAGCGGACCATAGGAAGCGACAGGGACGTTCTTCACCTCCGTCGCTTACGAAACAGGATTGTTTATCTTCCGCGCCGGAAGGGGCCGGCCTCTTCTTATACGCTATTGCCAACTCGAAGAAAGCTGCAACAAGAATACGAAAACTGCGGATAACAGGAAGGACGAGGCGGCGGAGCCGCCTACGAAGTGCAGAAGAGGGATAAATGGCCGAAGATGACGATTGCCGGGAGAAACAGCGGGCAGCATCCGTTGGTGCGATGCGCGTGTCGAGATTGTTTACGATTCCGATAATATCCGACAATCAGGTTTCCTGTAAACGTGCAGAGATACGGACATACGATAGAGCAAACGGAAACAGACGCGACCCAAATCGAATGTCGGTGAGTCTTAGAATCGCAGCCGATGCCTGTTCCCTGCACGTTCCAATCGTGACGCAGAATTAGAAGTTAGGGCAGTTAGGCCTCGTTATTGCATGGAATATCCTGTTCGCCCGGCCCAATTTGCCCTGACGTTTCGGCGGCGTCCTACTTTAAGGCGAATATGATCTTAAGAAGCCAACCGATCCGTGAGGGGGTGCGAAAAGCGATGGGCGGCTATAGCCGCGTCTCCGTCGGCCAATACCAAGGGATTTCCAGGTCAATATTTTTGCGAGGAGGCATCCAGTGAAAAAGTGTTTGGGGATACTGACGGCGCTCTTTTTTCTTCTCGCTGCCTCGAGCAACGCGCATGCGCGGTCGGCGGGCGTTTCATGGACCGATGTCCACGGAAACTTCTGGCTCTTCGGTGGACAGGGCTACGATTCAAACGGGAATTTCGGTTATCTCAACGACCTGGAGGAATTCAACGGGACAAGCTGGACCTTGGTCTCCGGGAGCGGTACGGCGAATCAGGCAGGCAGCTACGGTAAGCAGGGCGTCGCGGCGGCGGGAAATGTCCCGGGGGCGCGCTCGGGGGCCGTTTCATGGACCGATGTCCACGGAAACTTCTGGCTCTTCGGTGGACAGGGCTACGATTCGAAAGGGAATATAGGCTATCTCAACGACCTATGGGAATTCAACGGGACGAACTGGGCCTGGGCAGCGGGCAGCGTGACGGGCAATCAGGCAGGCAGCTACGGTACGCAGGGCGTCGCGGCGGCGGGAAATGTCCCGGGGGCGCGCTCGGGGACCGTTTCATGGACCGACGCCCAGGGCGACCTCTGGCTCTTCGGGGGACAGGGCTACGATTCCGGCGGCAACCAGGGAGACCTGAACGACCTGTGGGAATTCAACGGGACGAACCTGGGCCTGGGTCTCCGGCAGCAGTACAGTCGATCAGGGAGGGAAGGGCGGCGGCGTCTCTCCGACCGTCGTCCAGCACGTAGACACCAACATGGGCGGCTCCGCGCTGGTAACGGGGAAGACCATCGCCCTGCCTAATCCCACCATCTCGGGCAACTGCCTCGTGGTAGCGATCTTCTGGGAGTTGGCGGCCAACAACGCCGTCCAGGTATCGGGAATTACGGACGACGCCCCCGGAGGCAGCAATGCGTACGCCGTCGCGAAGAACGTGCAGGACCAGACAAACGGTCAACAACTGAGTATCTACGTGGCCCAGCACATAAAAGCGGGGACGAGGCGCATCACCGTCAGTTTCAGCGGCGGCGGATCGAAGCTACACGGTCGTCAAGGCGACCGAGATAGCCGGGATCTCCGCGACGGCCGCCGTCGACAAGACGAGCGGCGCCGTGGTTGAGCGGCTCGTCCATCGCGGCAGGATCGTTCACACCGGCGCAGAGCGGTGATTTCATCTATCAGGCGGCCTTCCAGGATTCGCTCGATACGCCCGCTTTTTCCGGACGAGGTCCCGCGAACGTATCTTTTACGGCAGGGACCTCTCCCTCGCAATGGTCTTTCATGCCCGGCGGCGTGAACAGTGCGGACGGCACTGCCATACAGTACCTGGTGTATGGCGCCGACAACGCAATAGACCCGACCTTCAACGACGGCGGCACGAATGCCAATTACCTCACGGCTGCGGTAGCCCTCACGCCGAATAATACGCAAGGCGGCGTGCCGGGAGCGGGGATCAGGGTCGTCGCGGCGCAGCACGTAATGCTCAGCGGGGATATTACTCAGACCTCGGCGCAGGTGAAGCAGTTCGTCACGACCGGGGACCTCAAAATTTGCCTCTCCCCTTCAGGAGACGGGATTTCGGGCATATCGAGTACGAGGGGCAGCTGGACCAACCGCGCATCGGACAAAGGTGCCCGCGATGGTCCGAGTACGCCGAGGTGTTCGATTCTGTAAGCCAGAGCGCCGGCACTCAAGACTTGACGGTAACTTTCAATAGTCCGGGGAACGCGCCCTCGGCCTACGGATATCCTCACGATATCATCCTTCTCGATGTCGCGGGAGCGGCCACGGCGCCATTCGACAAGGAGGCCGTCAAGACGGGGGACCAGACTTCCGGCTCATATCTCTCCGTGCCGAGTCTCATCACGCCCTCGACGACGAACGGCCTCATCGTGGCGGTCATCGCTCAACTGAACAATGT
The DNA here is from genome assembly GCA_963733345.1 of uncultured delta proteobacterium. Classification (GTDB taxonomy): domain Bacteria; phylum Desulfobacterota; class Syntrophorhabdia; order Syntrophorhabdales; family WCHB1-27; genus BOG-1155. Next base: position 12,803 of record CAVTDX010000004.1, on the reverse strand, counting down.
CCTGACGACCATCTATGCTCCCGCCGCGAACCAGTACAACATCAACACCCTGGACGCCAATGAACCGTCTTACAACCTCGATGACTGCGCTGCGGGATGGGGCATCATGTACAACGCCGCTACAAGCGCCGTATCATGGGACTGGAATGTGACGGCGCCGGTGGCGGATTGGGGGGCAGCCACGGCGGCATATGAGCATCAATAAGAAGGCGATGCCGTCATGAAGGCAGGAAGGCGCCTCACATTAGTTTATTGTCGCGATCATGGCTGCTCCGATTATTGGCGGTTTCATGGGAAACAGTAGATTTCGCACAGCTATGCAGGAGCAAACGGACCAGAGGGGCCATTTGCATGAGACTGTTCACTCTATAGCGGGGGCAGAGCTTGGGAAGGCCCTGCCCCCGGCAGACCCCATCAGAGGATTTCCACTTCAATTCCTGATCGCCGCGAAGATTGACCAGAACAACCACTAAGAAAAAAAGGGGGGGGAAGGGACGCGTCTGTCAGCGATAAGGCCGTCAGGAACACCTACCGGTCCCGCAAGACGCGCCCTGAGATGTTCTTTTCTTTAGCCTGCCTTTTCGAGGCGTTCGCCTATCCAAACCTTGATAATGGCCTGCCGGGGGACACCCAATCGTTTCGCTTCCTTATCGAGCAGGCGGATCATCCAGGCAGGAAAATCTACATTCACCCGTTTCTGTCCCTGTCCGGGTCTTTTTGCTTTAGAGACGTCAAGGTATTTGGTTATGTCTTCTCCTTCATCGAATTTCTTGTCAAATTCGTTAGCCTTCATAAAGATCAACCTCCTCTTTTCTTGTTCGACGCACGGAGATTATCCTGATCTTGTCGCCCCGGTACGTGATGACGCCCGACCAGTGCCTACCGGAAATCCTGCCTATTACAAGAAATCTCGGCTCATCGCTTGTCCTGGCCGGTATTTCTACAATATCGGGATCATTCCACAAGGCCTGGGCCTGGATAAAGTCAATGCCATGTTTGGTTTTATTCGCCTCGCTCTTCTCCGGATCGAATTCGAATTTCATGTTATTTATTATACCTGCGGCATACCATTTGTCAACATCCTGCTATCCGATTTCATTCTGCATCGGGACAATATTGCTCTTAGCCATTACCGGCGGCTTTCCTGAGCACGCCTTGCGTTCCGGTCTCTCGGGCGAGGCGCCTTAAGGGGCTCGAAGGAGCGGCGCGCGCCGTTAAACCCTTTTTCGGGCAATCAGTCCCCTCTTGCGGAAAACCCCTTATTTGCATATAATTATCAACCTCCCTGGCCGATGCGCCCTTGACGGCGCCGGAGGCAAGGGCCGCAAAAAGGACGCGAGGGACGGCTCCGGAGCCGGTTCATTTTATGGAAAGAGACAAACCGATAGAGAAAGCCCTGCAAGAGGCGGAAGAGAAGTACCGGCACATCTTTGAAAACGCCATAGAAGGAATATTTCAGGCGGGCACGGACGGCCGGTTCATGAGCGCCAACCCCTCCCTTGCCCGTCTTCACGGCTACAGCTCATCTTCGGAGCTGCTCGGGTCGGTGAAGAGCATCCGCGAAGACCTCTTCACCGACCCGAACCGCCACAGGGAGATGATCGAATTGCTGAAGAAAAACAACGCGGTGTCCGGCTTCGAAGCCAGGATGCGGTGCAAGGACGGGAGCGAGCACTGGGTGTCCATGAATATCCGGGTCTTCAGGGACGAGCATAACCGGATCCTCTTCTATGAAGGCACCATGATGGACATCACCGAGCGCAAGGAGGCGGAGCACGCCCTCGCCGAGAGCGAAGAACGATATCGTACGGTGATCGAGCATTCCAATGACGGCATTGCGATCACTCACGAGGGAAAAAACGTTTACGTGAACTCCAGGTTCGTGAAGATGTTCGGCTACGACAGCGCCGACGAGATCGTCAATAAGCCGATCACGCTCATCGTGCACCCCGATGACCGGGAAAGGGTAATGGAGATATATGCCCGGCGCACAGGGGGGCATGTCGTCCCGTCGAGATACGAGTTTAAGGGGATCACCCGTTCGGGGGGCGTCATATACATCGATATCTCCACGACGGAAGTCGCCTACCGCGACCGTCCCGTTGTGCTCATTTTCATGAGGGACGTGACCGAACGCAAGCTGGCCGAGGAGGTTTTCCTCCAATCGCACCGGCAGTTGGAACAGCTCAACAGGGCAAAGACAAAAGCGGTCGACCACATATCGCATGAGCTGAAGACGCCGCTCGCGGTAATTCAGGGGAATGTGCGGGTGCTTCGGCGCAGGCTTGACGATACTGTCGGCCGGGACTCTTACGAAGAGAACCTTGCGGCGATCGAGCGGAACCTGGAACGGCTGTTTCATATGCAGAGGGATACGAACGACATCCTGAGGACCTCGCAGGACCTGGAAGCAGCGAGCCTGCCGGACGAGATCGACCGTCTTAAGTTACGGTTGGAGGACCTGGGGGAAACGCCGCCAGAAATAGAAGCGTGCTGGCAAAATCTGAAGAAATGGGCGGCTCCAAGGCGCCCCGAGGCTCAGAGACCTTCCAGCCCATCGAGCTCCACAGTTTTCTCGTGCGGGCGGCGGAGAAGGCCAGACGCCTCGCGGCCCATCGTCGCCTCGACGTGCAGGTCGAGGGCGCATATGGGGTCTATATACTGATGGACCCTGCAATCCTCAGGGACGTCATCGACGGCCTCGTGCGAAACGCCATCGAGAACACCCCCGACGAGGGCCGCGTCGTTATATCGGTGGAGGAGAGGGGTGAGAGGGACGTCCTCGTGCGCGTGACCGATTCCGGGGTCGGCATCTCCGAGGAGAATCAGCAGTACATTTTTGACGGTCTATTCCATGCCAAAGACACCGACATCTACGCGTCGCGGCAGCCATATGACTTTGCCGCCGGCGGCAAAGGACTCGATCTCCTCAGGATGAAGGTCTACGCGGAACGTTTCGGCTTTTCCCTTTCGGTGAAAAGCACTCGCTGCCGCTACATGCCGTCCGACAGCGACATATGCCCGGGCTGCGTTTCCGATTGCACCCATTGCAAGACGGCTGCCGACTGCGATGAATCGGGCGGCGCAACTTTCACCCTCACATTTATGAAAGACCGCGACAAAGAAGCTCTCTCCGCCCCGCCCCTCTAATTTCCGCTCGAGTCTGCGAGACGGCCGCGCGCCACTTTTAGCAAATTATTTTTGCGTGTTTAATGACCGGGCGCCCCTACTTCTTTGCGCCCGACTCTCGCAAGCCAGTCTCGGCAAGGCTCCTCACTACATCATTTGAAGGCTTATTGTTTATCTCCGCATATAGCCGCCTTGCCGGCTCTTTCATGCCTTTCATGGCCGCGATCTTCGCAAGGTAAAGCCTTGCGACGTCCCTTAGTCCCCCCGAGCTTTCTTGAGCCAACTCCTTGAAGCTCCCTTCCGCCTTCGAAAGGCCGTCGCCTTTCGGATTGGCCGCATACTCTTGGAGACTGTTCATGCCCTGAGTCAGCGCGTACTGGGCCCTCTCATCCTTCCCCGTCCGATAGGCAGCATAGCTCCAGAGAACGATTGCAGCGACGACCGCAGCGACGACCCCGGCAATGCACGCCGCCTTGTGCCCTTTCACCCAGTCGGCCGTGCGCTGGAATGCGGATTGGAACGCGTCGGCCTTTTTCTCTTCCTCTTTTTTGGTCTTCCTTTTCGGCATGGGTTATTCCATCATATGGGCAGCCAAATGTCAACACGCCTTTCGCGTTATCGCGCTATCAGGCCGGGCCGAAGTATGCCAATAGTGTACATATCACGACATCATTAAACCAAAGGAACGTTCATTATGCCGAGTCGGGTGAACGACAGGCCGCGATGCAGGACCACCAGACCATCAGGTAAAATCGATACATGAAAGGCTCGGTCCTGCGAAACAACGTGCAATGGGCAAATAACTGCAGAATGACAGCGAAGACAAGCAGCGAAAAAGCAAGTTTTTTTCGCCTGACCTATGTGTTGCTTTGCGCCTTGCTCTGCTCGGGGCCCGCGTCGCTGCTTTCCGATAAAGGAGGGACGCCCTTTACCCTGACTGCCCCGATGAATGTCCTTCCAAAATAAGAGTCGTTCAAGCGATCGACCTTAACGCCCCTCCCGCACAGAGAAGAGGCATGGATAAAGCAGTTATCCCCGACGTAGATGCCCACGTGGGTGGGGTAGCGGGCAAACGGTCTCGTCCTAAAAAAAACGAGATCGCCGGCGACAAGGTCCTCTTTGCTCACCCTGGGTCCCGCGAAAAACTGCTCTCGCGCGCTCCGCGGCAACTGGACCTCGAAGATTTCATACATCTTCTTCACGAAGGCCGAACAGTCGAGGCCCCGGACGCTGGTGCCCCCATACCGGTACGGCGCCCCGGCAAAGCTCTTCGCGACCTTCACCAGGATGCCCCGTTCATCCTCGCTCTTCCACGGCCGCAGCGGCCGGTCGTTCAGCGCGACGGGGGCATCTTCCTCGCCCTCCTCCGGCTTTGGCATCAAAACAGTGCTTCCGGGCTTCAGTCGCTTTCCCCTGACCCCATTCAGATCTGTAAACTCCTCCCTTTCGAGACCCGAAGCGCCGGGCGAGCTTCTCGAAGGTGTCCCCTCGCTTCACCCGGTATTCCACATACTCGTCATTCTCTTCTTCCCGTAGGGTTTGCCCGTCCGTCGCGGCGGCATGTCCCGCCGCATCCGCCGACGCCGCCTCGCCGCCTTTCGCGATCCCGGCGATCTTCATCCTCTTCGCCCCGCCCCGTTGCCGTGCCGCGGCGCGCTTTTTTCCGCGCTTGTACCCCTTGAGGCCGGACCTCTTGTTCGGGGAAGACGCTTTGCGCGAGACCCCACGGGCCTTTTCGACCGAGCCGGGCGCCTGCCTCGCGAGAGAGTGGGTGGGCCAGCAGAACGCAAGCAGGAACAGACATGAACAGAAGCAGACGATCCGCCCGATTTTTCCCATATACCCCACTTTTATATCTTCTTTTATCAAAAGATGTAAAATTATGTCAAGCACTTTTTTTGCGGAAGGGACCGCGATTCACGCCAACTTAGCAATTTCATAGGACATATTTTTTTTATTGACATTCTCACGTGATCTTGCGATATCTATAACCATTCTTTACGACTAAGAGACAAGGAGGTTTTAGACGATGCCTGCGAAAGTTGACGAAGAGACCTGCTCAGCCTGCGGCGGCTGCGCGGAAGTATGTCCGGTAGACGCAATCAGCGTGGATGATGTGGCGAAGGTCGATCCCGAGCTCTGCACCGAATGCGGCGCGTGCGCGGAAGAATGCCCCCTGGAAGCTATCACTGTCGAAGAGTAATCCGAATCTGTGGAGCGGCCCGGTTAAATTCGCGCTATGCGACTGTCTCAAGGGGCCGCCGATCCTCGCATACAACCAAGTATGCTGCGGTCGGCGGCCCCTTGATCACGGCGTCTATCATCAAAATTTCCTCCGGCCGCGCCAATGAATGCGGCTGGATGCCCGCCCCCTCATCCGGCTTCTTTTTTATGGGGCGCTAAAGCCCTCCGGCCACAACTTCCGAGATGTCGAGCGCCTTCATGGACTCTGATTTTTCCTTGTCCTTTACTGCATCCTCCATCATGATGAGGCAGTAAGGGCATGCGGTGACCACGGTGTTCGCCTCCACGCTAACGGCGTCGTCCAGGCGCAGGTGGCATATCCTCCCGTGGTGCTCTTCCATCCATATCCTGCCGCCTCCGCCGCCGCAGCAGAACCCTTCATCCCTGTTCCTGGGAAGCTCAACAAACCGGCCCTTCTTCACTTTGTCGACGATCTCGCGGGGCTCGTCGAAGACCCTGTTGACCCGCCCCAAATAGCAGGGATCATGATAGGTCGTCACGCCGTCGAGCGTCGGTTTCAGGGCGATCAATCCATCCCGGGCAAGCATGCTGATGAATTGCGTGTGGTGGTGCACCTCGAAGTCGCCCCCGAGCTGCGGATAGTCGTTCTTCAATGTATTGTAGCAGTGGGGGCAGGCGGTGACGATCTTCTTGACGCCGAGCTCCTTCAGGAATTCTACGTTCCCCTGGGCAAGCTCCTGGTACTGATATTCGTTGCCCGTCCTGCGCAAGGGGTCGCCGCAGCATTTCTCGTCGGGGCCCAGCACGCCGAAGGAGACGCCCGCTTTTTGCAGGATTTTGGAGAGTGATTTCGCCACCTTTCTGTTGCGTTCGTCGAGGGAGGCGACGCAGCCGACCCAGTAGAGCACGTCGACGTGCTCTTCGGCAGCCTTCTTTATGTCGAGACCCTCGGCCCATTCGAGCCTCTGGCTCTTGCCCATGCCGTACGGATCTGACCTGTTTTGCAGATTTTTGTAGAGAAGCTTCAGCTCGGGCGAAATCTTGCTCAGGGTCATCGTGAGATATCTGCGCATCTCTATCGTCTTGTCGAAGGTTGGGATGGAGACGGGGCAGTTGACCTGGCAGGAGAGACAGGCGGTGCACGACCAGAGCGTTTCCTCCTGGATGACGGCGTCGAGCAGCCCATCTTCGTTCTTGACGCCGCCGGCGGCGCGCAGCCATTCCCCCTTGAGGTCCTGGATCAGCTTCTTGGGCGATAAGGGTTTTTGGCTCAGGTGTGCGGGGCACCTGTCCTGGCACCTGCCGCAGCGCGTGCACGCGTCGAGGTCGAATATCTGCCTCCAGGTGAAGCCGTCTATCCGGTTGACGCCGAACTCTTCGGCCGTCTCGAAATCGGCGATCGGCGCGATAGCGCCCCGGGGCGCGTCCTCGACGCTCCTGAACATCATATTGAGGGACGACGTCACGATGTGGAGCAGTCGGCCCGAGTAGACTATATAGGCGATCAGACCGAAGGAGAGGAGCATGTGCGCGTAGTAAATAGTCGCATGAATGGTCCTGACCCCTTCCTTTGAGGCGCCGAGAAAGAGGGAGGACGTGACCCATCCCACGAAGCTGACCACTTCATAGGCGGGTCTGTCGTAGGCTATGCGGGCGCCTTCAACGAGGAACCCGGTGACGAGCACGACGAGTATCCATAAGAGCGCGATGATGTCGTCTCTCTGGTTGTCCAGGCGCTCCGGCCGCACCCCGTATCTCCTGATCAGGGCCATCACGATGCCGACGATGGCGGCCAGCCCGGCCACCTCGAGGATAAACGAGAAGATCAGATAGAAATCGCCGTGCAGATAGGTGATGCCGAATAGGGGCCTGAGGAAGTCGTCTTCGAGGGCGATGATGCCCGAGCCTGCGGCAAGAAGGAGAAAACCCCAAAAGATGAGAAGGTGCATGATGCCCGGATATAATTCACGCCGGCGCACGATCGTCCCATGAAAGACGCCGCTCTTTATGTAATAGCCTATCCTCGGCCAGAACCGCTGCCAAAAGGCCATAGGCGCGGGCTTCCCCATCCGCCACAAGAGGTATCGCCTTCTCAGGCCATAAATCAGCATCACAATTGCTGCGACCATAAGCGCGTAGGCGATCCAGCGAGCGGTCTGACCTACGTTCCAGAAGATCTCTCTCCCGATAGGCTCCATGCTCTCTTCCTCCCTGTATCTTGAGTTTTATAATCTTATGTGAATAAAGGAACAAAAGCAATAAGCAAATTGAGGGGCCGCCCGAGAAACCTCTACCCGCAGCCGTTTCATGCTATAATAGCCTATCCGCCGTTTTGCATTGATCGAAACGTGCGCAAAGAGGCCGACCGGTCAAAGCAGGCTCGCGTTGTCCGGAACGGGTCCGCGCCTAAGAGCGAGGGGGAGACATGGGATTTCCCGAATATCGGCCAAGGAGGCTGAGGAAAAACGCAAAGTTGAGGGGTTTGGTCCAGGAAAACGAGCTTTCCGTGCAGCATTTGATCTACCCGATATTCGTGCGCGAGGACGCTCCGGATCGCCTGGCCGTCCAGTCCATGCCGGGCATTTTTCAGTTTTCCGTCGACCGGGCCCTCGAGGAAGTCGAGGAGGTCGTGAGCCTTTCCATCCCCGCGGTGCTCCTTTTCGGCATTCCGGCCCGGAAAGACAAGGTGGGAAGCGGGGCCTACGACGAGAACGGGATCATTCAAAGGGCCACGAGGGAGATAAAGAAGCGGTTCGGCGACGACATTCTTGTCGTCGCCGACCTTTGCCTCTGTGAGTACACGAGCCACGGCCACTGCGGGGCGCTGAAAAACGGCGAAGTGGACAATGACGAGACCCTGAAGCTCCTCGCCCGGGCCGGGCTTGCCCAGGCCAAAGCAGGCTCAGACATCATCGCCCCGTCCGACATGATGGACGGCCATGTGAAGGCGGTGAGGAAAGCCCTCGACGAATGCGGCTTCTCTCATCTCCCGATCATGAGTTATGCGGCCAAGTACGCCTCCGTCCTCTACGGCCCTTTCAGGGACGCGGCAGAATCGGCGCCCCAATTCGGCGACCGCAGGAGCTACCAGATGGACCCGCCGAACCAGAGGGAGGCCATGCGGGAGATAGAGATGGACGTGGAGGAGGGCGCTGACATCATAATGGTAAAGCCCGCCCTCTTTTACCTCGATGTCCTGGCCCTAGCCAGACAGAGGATCGCCAGGCCGCTGGCCGCCTACTGCGTGAGCGGCGAGTACGCGATGGTAAAGGCCGCGGCCGGCCAGGGCTTCCTCGATTACAAGAGGACAGTCATCGAACTGACGACGAGCATCAAGCGCGCCGGCGCCGATGTCGTCATCACCTATTTCGCGAAGGACCTCGCGCGATGGATGAGGGAAGATGGATAGGGAACGCTTCCCCTTAAGGATGATCGCGTGGGAGTTGACGAGGAACTGCAACCTTGCCTGCATCCATTGCCGGGCAAAGGCGGGCGCTTACGCCTCCGGCCATGAGCTCTCGACGGAAGAGTGCAGGCGCATCATGGACGGCATAGCCGCTTTTTCAACGCCCACAATAATCCTGACAGGCGGCGAGCCTTTGCTCAGGCCCGATATAGAGGAGCTGATCGCCTATGGTTCGTCGCGGGGGCTTCGCATGGTGATGGCGGCAAACGGCACGCTCCTCGACCCTGAGAAGGCGCGCAGGCTCAAGGCAGCGGGCATCGTGCGCATCAGCATAAGTCTCGACGGCAAGGATGCGTCCGTCCATGACGCCTTCCGGGGGGTCTCGGGCGCCTTCGATGCCGTCATGGCCGCGGCCCGCGCGTGCAATGAGGCCGGCCTCCCCTTTCAGGTCAACACGACGGCGACGCGCCTCAACGTTGCCGACCTGGGCGGCATATACGACTTGGCGAGACAGATGTCGGCGGCGGCCTGGCATGTCTTCATGCTCGTTCCCGTGGGCAGGGGCGAGGGGCTGAAAGGCGAGGAATTGAACGCGGCGATGTATGAAGACGTGCTCCACCGGCTTTACGACCGGGAAGAGGAGAACTTAATCGAGATGAAGGTCACGTGCGCTCCGCACTATTACCGGGTGGTCAAGGAAAAAGGGGGGACGCCGAAGAGCGCGGGGTGCCTGGCGGGGAAGGGCTTTCTCTTCATCTCTCACGACGGCATTGCCCAGCCGTGCGGCTATCTCGAATGGGCTTGCGGCGATATTCGGAAGGACGGCGTCCGGAAAGTGTGGGAGGATTCAGCCCAGCTCGCCCTTCTTCGTGACTTTCGCAATTACAAGGGCAAGTGCGGCCGGTGCCTCTACCTGCGCGTCTGCGGCGGGTGCAGGGCGAGGGCTAAGCAGGCAAAGGGCGATCCCTTCGAGGCGGAGCCGTACTGTTCCTACGACGGACAGGCGACATGAGACGGATTTTTCTTGTAGACGGCAATTCCTACGTCTATCGCGCCTTTTTCGCGACGCCCTACCTTTCCAGCTCAAAGGGCATGCCGACGAACGCGATCTACGCCTTCGTCAACATGCTCAAGAAGCTGATCAACGAGCAGAAGCCGGACGGGATCGTCGTGGTGTGGGATTCAAAGCTCCCCTCTTTTCGCGCGCAGATCTCCGCGGAATATAAGGCGACGAGGCCGCCGATGCCCGGAAACTTAAGCCTCCAGTTCCCCTACGTGAAGACCATCGTCGAGAAAATGGGCATAGCCATGCTCGAAAAGGAAGGCTTCGAGGCTGACGACGTCATCGCGACCCTCGTGCGCAAGCTTCAAGGCGAAGACGCGCAGATCTTTATCGTGACGAGCGACAAAGACCTCGTGCAGCTCGTGGGGGATTCGGTCGCCATAGTCGACACCATGAAGAACCTGGTGATGAGAAGAGAGGAAGCGGCCGGAAAATTCGGCATAGATCCCGCGCTTATCTCCGATTTCCTTGCCCTTTCGGGAGATTCCTCCGACAACATACCCGGCGTTCCCGGCATAGGAGAGAAAACGGCCCGGGACCTCATCGCCGCCTTCGGCGGCCTCGACCGGATTTACGCCAGCCTGGATCAGGTGAAAAAGCCCGCGTTGAGGCAGAAACTCGCCGAGCACAGGGACCGGGCTTTCATGAGCAAAGAGCTCGCCACCCTGCGCTTCGACGTCCCTCTCGATGTATCCATGGAAGATATGGGGATGCGGCCGCCCGACGTGAACGAGCTGCGCAGGATCTTCAGGGAGCTTGAGCTTGTCTCCCTTTATAAAGAGATCAAGACGGAAGGGAAGGACGACCCTCGCCCGCAGGCGTCCGCCTTGGCCGATGTCCTCACCGGGCGCCTCTCGATGGTCGCCCGCATTCGCGGTCGCTGCCCCTTCGATGTGACCCTCGAGGGATTCGCCGTCTCGAACGGCGCGAAGGTCTTTTACTCGGAAGAGATGGACGACCTCATAAGCGCCCTATGTTCGGCCCGGGAGGTGACCGCTTACGACCTGAAGCCCATTTTGCTCGCTGCCGCGCAACGCGGGATCGATCTTCGCCCCGCCTTCTTCGACGCCATGCTCGCCGTTTATCTGGTCAATCCGGGGAGAAAAGATTACGCCGTCGAAAGCGTCCTCAACGAATTTATCGGCATTGACGTCAATGCCGACGGCCAGAGGCAAAGGCTCGCGGAAAGCGCGCTTCACCTCGGGGAGCTGAAAGAGGCGCTCCTCGCCAGGATAGAAGGGTTGGGCCTTCATGACCTTTTTTTCAACATCGAGATGCCCCTAGTCGAAGTCCTCGCCCACATGGAATGCCAGGGGGTGAGGGTCGACAGGAGCGCCCTCATGGCCCTTTCGAGGGATTTCGACTCAAGGCTGAATGCGATCGTCGCGAAGATCTATGAGAGCGCCGGAGACGCCTTCAACATCAATTCGCCCCAGCAGCTTGCCCACATCCTTTTTCACCGCCTGAACCTCCCGGTCGTGAAAAAGACGAAGACCTCTCTCTCGACGGACAACGAGGTGCTCCAGACCCTTTCCGACCTCCACCCCCTGCCTGCCCAGATACTCGAGTACCGGATGCTCGCGAAGCTGAAGAGCACCTATGTGGACAGCCTGCACGGGTTGATCCATCAATCGACCGGCAGGATCCACGCCGCCTTCAATCAGATGGTCGTGGCGACGGGCCGCCTGTCGAGCAGCGATCCCAACCTCCAGAACATCCCCGTCAAGGGAGTCGAAGGCAAAAAGATCAGGGAGGCCTTCGTGCCGGAGGACGGCTTTCTCTATATATCGTCCGACTACTCCCAGATCGAGCTTCGCGTCCTTGCCCATATCTCGGCAGACGAGCTGCTTGTCGACGCCTTCAGGAACGATCAGGATATCCACGCCAAAGTGGCCCGGGAAGTATTCGGCGTGTACGCGGACGGCGTCACTCCCGACATGCGCAGGACGGCCAAGGTGATCAACTTCGGCATCGTCTACGGCATGAGCGGCTACGGGCTCGCCAAAGAGCTGCGCGTCGGGCCCAAAGAGGCGCAAAGTTACATCGACGCGTACTTCGAGCGCCACAAGGGCATCAAGGCTTACATCGAAAAAACCCTGGCTGAGGCGCATGAACGCGGCTTCGTGAAGACCCTGTTCGGCAGGATACGGTACATACCGGAGCTCGCGAACAGCGATGCGAACGTCAGGCAGTTCGGGGAAAGGACGGCAATGAACACGCCTGTCCAGGGGACCGCGGCCGACATCATCAAGATGGCCATGGTCAGCATCTACCGGCGGATGAAGGAGAGGAAGTCCCGGTCGCGCCTCATCATACAGATCCACGACGAGCTGGTCTTCGAAGTCCCCGAGGACGAAGCAGAGGAGATGGAGCACGTGATCAGACATGAGATGGAGCACGTGTGCCCGCTCCTCGTGCCGCTCAAGGTATCGATGGGGAGGGGGAGGAGCTGGGCGGAGGCGCACGACTGAGCCGCTCCGCTGGCCTTCGCGATTTTCCTGCGGTGGTGCGGCCGGCAGTAAGCATCCGCTGTTCACCTACATTGAGGAGGATCCCATGTATCCTGATAATTTGAAATACAATGAAGAGCATACTTGGCTCAAATTAGAGGCGCCTGCCAAAGGAAGGGTCGGCATTACCGCTTACGCGCAAGAGAGGTTGAAGGAGGTTGTGTTTGTTGAACTTCCCGATGTGGGCGCCGAAACCGTTCAGATGCAGCCTTTCGGAGTGATCGAGTCCGTGAAGGCGACAAATGACCTCTACAGCCCCGTCAGCGGGACAGTAATGGAAGTGAACGAGAGGTTAAAAGACGATCCGGGACTGGTGAACAGGGACCCCTATGGCGAAGGTTGGATGGTAATGATTGAGTTCAACAATGCCGCAGAGCTTGATGCGCTATATCGGCAGAAGCCTACCGGCTGGCTGTGGGCAGGTAGGGGATAGGGATGAGCGCAAGCATCCTTATCATCAGATGCAAGGGTTATTGAGGGGACTAGCGAC
>CAVTDX010000003.1:0-26615 GCA_963733345.1 uncultured delta proteobacterium | reverse complement strand
GGCCGATCCGCTATGCGCTGTGGTTCGGCGATCTATGGCTTGTTCGCGAGAGCTTTTTCAAACACCATATATGTCCCGCCCGCAGGCCGTGGCCAATCGCGCGTTTCGTTTCTCACAAACCCCATCCGTTTATAAAGACTGTGAGCACTTTTCATTGAAACCTGCGTGGAGATAACCATCCTTGTGAGACTCCCCTCTTCGCCTGATCCAGATAAGCCGCAACCAACTGTTCTCCCAGACCTGATTTCCTATACAGGGGAATAACTGCAAGGAGATGAATTTCAGCTTCATGAGGGACAACCTCGGAACCGTAGTTCCGTTAATTCCGTTTACCCCGCCGCATTTTTCTCCTTGGCAATCCCGCCCAGTATGCTCTGTTTGGAAACGTTCAGCGTGCGAGCCACGTCGCCCAGCCTCAATCCTTCTTCCTTCACCGCAACGAAGCTGATATAGCTTCTCGCGAGGATAACTGTCGGCAGCCGTTTGCTCCCCGAGATCAATTCAGGGATTGACAGCCCGGTCTTTTCGGATACGTCTCGCAGCAGGTCGTCCATGTTGCCCCTATAGGTAAATCTCACAGTCTTACATAAACTCCAGGAAGAGCGCCGCTCATCGGTAGATATCCTTTCGATGGCCCACCTTGACAACCCAGATGGTAAGCAGCTCGTCTTGAATGGAATAGACGATCCTGTATCGCCCCTGACGAACACGGTATCTTTCTTGCCCGGTCAGTTTTTCATGACCCGTAGGCCGCGGGTCTTTTGCGAGCGCCTCTATGCGGCGCATGATCTTTTGGAGGTCTTTTTTTGGTATGGCGCCGAAGTCTTTCTCAACGGATTCTTTGAAATAGACCTTATATCCGGCCATCTCTTCTGAGTCTCTTGAGCATCTCATCGTAGCTTATTAACTTCTCACCGGCCCTTTCCTCGAACGCGGCAATATCCTCGGCATCCTCTGCAAGGGATTCCCTGACGGCATCGTTGACAAGCTTCGAGACTGAACGAGAGGTTTCAACTGCCTTCAACCGAAGCGCCTTGTGCAGTTCGGGGTCGAGATACACCGTGGCTCGTTTGGTTTCCATGGCCTTGCCTCCTTATGCAGCTCTATCACTATAACATCGTAGCGTTATAGCGTCAACTGTTCGATAACGGTCTTCTCCCCGCCGTCATGGACTGAAGCCCGCGCCTGCCCCGGAATGTCTTTATCCTGGGCAGGCTTGACGAAAAAGCCCCTGAGGCGGCGCGGAAATAACTCGCGAAACCTTGGCCGGGCCTTAATTTTTCTTTTGAATAATCGATAACAATTGCAATGCAGAATTCATCTCTCAGGGAAGAGTTGCTTTCATGCGCAGAGACGCTGAACGTCCTGCCGACCCTCAACGCCATCGTCGATGAGGTGCTTCGGGTCTTGGCGGACGAGAACTCGTCTTTCAACCGCCTCTTCAACGTGGTCAGGTACGACCAGGCTATTTCTTCAAAGGTCATCAGCATAGCTAATTCCGCTTATTTCAGCAGGGGGTTTCACATAACCAATCTTGAGAGGGCGATGGTGGCCATCGGCTTTGACGAGATAAAAAGGATCGTCATGTGCCTGGTTTTCCTCAAGGAGATGTTCCATCAGCGGAACTTGAGCCAGGCGGACCTCCTTACCCTCTGGACGCATACGCTTTCCGTTGCGTGTGCGGCCAAGGCGCTGGCAGCCAAGATGATGAGCGAGGACCGCGAAAAGGTGTTTACCGTGTCGATCCTCCACGACATTGGCAAGGCGCCGCTCTTCATGCAGGGCGACCTTTACAGGAAGCTCTTGGAGGAGGCAAAGAGCACGGGCGCCGATATCTGCTCCCTCGAAAGCCAAACCTTCGCCATCGATCACCAGGAGATAGGCCAATTCATGGCGACGAAGTGGAGATTCCCCGAGGAGTTCAAGGCCGTTATCCGAAAACACCACGGGAGAGTGGAAACGGGCGTGCCCCTCATCGACATCGTCGCCAAAGCCGACAGATTCATCGAGAACCCGTCGGCCGACATCGGGGCCGAAGGCGCCGTCCTTCGGGAAGCGGCAGACTCCATAAACTCCGAAACAAAGAGGATCAGCGATCTTCTGGGAGTTGCGTTATGAAGCCTCGCGAGATAGGCGCCGAATCCTTCCTCTTTCAGTGGAACTTCTTCGAGCGCGCCATCAGCAACTATTCGATCATCATCAGGATGTTCCAGCACATGGAGACGGAGAACGGGCTCTTTGCCAATATGCCGAGAGTCTTTGCCGAAGAGACGATCTTCGACAGTTGCCAGATCGTCGTGAACGACGGCGGAGAGTTTTTTTCCCTCGAGAGCGGCCTGGAGCCTTTGGATTGGCAGAAGCTGGAGCGGCAAAAGGGGAGGTTCTTTTCTCCCGCCGTGCTTAAGGACGAATTCGGCTACGGCACGCTTTATGTTTATCCCTTGAAGCGGAATATCCATGTCTTCGGCTATCTTCTCTTCGGGAAAAAGAAGTCGATCGCCCTCGACGCGAGCATCACGAGAGACTTCGAGCTGCTCTGCGAGATCATGAACCGTTTTATCCTGCTGAACATGTGTCTCGACGAATTGAAGGCGGCAGAAGAGGCAAAAATACGAAGCCTCGACGCGCGCCTCGCCATGACGAAAACGCTGCTCGAATACATCATCGACGAGTTCCCGCACGCGATGCTCCTTCTCGACGAGAAGGGGAGCGTCTGCTTCGCCAACAAGACCGCCAGGAACGAATTCATGCGGGGGAAGGACCTGGTCGGGGAGAAGATCGAGGAAGTGCTGGGCGGGGTCCAGGAGGGGCTTCAGGCAACGCCCTGATCGAGGGAGAATTGCATCACAGGAACGGCGACGAGTACAAGCTGTACAGCCTGGAGAGCTATCCCATAAAGGACGGCGGCGGGAGGATCGTGTTCAAGAGTCTCGTCCTCAAAAACGTCATCGATGAGAGGGCCGAGGAGGAGGAGATCTCTTACAGGGACAGGATGGAGAGCATGGGCAAGCTTGCGGGCGGCGTGGCGCACGATTTCAATAACGTGCTTACGGGCATACTCGGCTATGCCTCCCTGATGAGAAAGATTGCGCCGCAAGAGGGGCAACTCGGCAGGTACGCGGAGATTATCGAGACCTCCGCTAAGAGGGCGGCGAGCCTGACCGAGCACCTCCTCAATTTTTCGAGAAGGCAGAGGACGAAAACAATCGATGTCGTCGATCTCAACTCGCTCCTCGGCGACGTACTCTTCCTCGTGCGGGAAAGCTTCAGGACCATCAAGGTGGCGACACAGTTCGAGGGATCGCTCCCGCCCATAAGGGGCGACGCCGGGGAGCTGCAGCACGTTTTTCTCAACTTGTGCGTCAATGCCAAGGACGCCATGCCCGAGGGCGGCACGCTGACCATAACAACGTTGCGCGAGGCAGTAGGCGGCGGATTCGCGGTGGTGAAGATCCACGATACAGGGGTGGGCATCGATGAAGACAGCAGGAGACAGGTCTTCGAGCCCTATTTTACCACGCGAACCGAGGGAAAGAATCTGGGCATGGGGCTTTATCTGGTCCAGAAAGCGGTAAAGCGCCACGGCGGTTTTATCGAGTTGGAAAGCGCACCCGGCGTCGGGACAACGTTCACCCTCTATTTTCCCTTTTCGGAACGGGCGGCCGAGCCTGCGAAAGAGACTGCCTTGCCTTTCCCGGACGCCGGGAAAGGGACGATACTGGTGGTCGACGACGAGGAGGTCGTCAGGGAGCTGCTCGCCGGGTTTCTCACGCAGGCAGGCTACGAGGTGTTCCAGGCGGAGGACGGGAAGGCGGCTCTTGCCTTCTTTGAAGGGGGGACGAAGTCGGTCGACCTGGTGATCCTCGATATGATCATGCCCGGCATGAAGGGAGAAGAAGTGCTGGCGAGCCTGCGAGACTTCCGACTCTCCGCCCGCGTCATCATATCGAGCGGCTTCATGACGGAAGAACAGCGCGACAAGCTGAAGGAATACGGCATCGACGGCTTCCTCGATAAGCCTTACAGCGATCAGGACGCGATCAACGAAGTGAAGTCGGTCCTGGCGAAGAGGCGTTAGCAAGTCCGCCTCAGCAGAGCTCCACGTCGAGCGGGCCAAAAGCCTCCCGCAGCCGCTCGACGACGTCGTCAACGAAAGACGGATCGAGCCATGCATCGAGCCTCTGTTTCATGTAGAGGCTCTTTGTCTTTAAGGGATAGTTCATCCTGTCGATGAGCACCCTCTCGACATGGGGCCGGATCTTGCCTGCCAGGATCCGGGGGTCCATGGGGAGCACGGGACCGACGAAGGCATAGGTGGGGATGCCGTTCCTATGGAGGGTCTTGAGGGCTTCGATCCTCGCCTTTATTGACGGTGCGCCCGGCTCGAAGATATTCCTCACCGAATCGTCGTCCGTGGTTATGGTGATGCCCACCGAAATATTCTCGAAGGTCTTGAGCAGGTCGAGGTCCCTCAGCACCAGGGGGGACTTGGTCAGGACTTCGACGTGGAGGCGCTTGCCGGCCAGCGCCTCCAGGCATCCCCTCGTTACTTGCCATCGGGCCTCGGCGGGCTGGTAGGGGTCGGTGACCGAGCTGAGGATAACGACGCCGTCCAGGTTCCTCCTCGCCTGTTTTTCGAGTAGCTGGGGCGCGTTGACCTTCACGTCTACGAAACTCCCCCACGGCTCGCGGTGTCCCGTGAACCTCTTCATGAAGCTCGCATAGCAATATACGCACCCATGCGAGCAGCCGATGTAAGGGTTCACGCAGTAGGAAATGCCGCCGATGCCAGACTTCGAAAGGATCGATTTCGCTTCTATCTCTCTGGTTTTCATAGGAATATTATACCATGGCCGCGTTTTCGTGCGACTCTTGCAAGAGTCTCCGGAATTTTCTTTACGTCGGCCGGATTTCTGAACGGCTTCGGGCTGTTTTCTCGCTTGGGATAGAAAAATCAGTAAACTCCGGAAAGTTTGTCTTGATACTCAGGAGCGTCTCGTGATAAACATGAAGGGGGGGGGGCTTTCATGAACAGGGCTCATGTCTGTCCGTGGTGGTTCTGCTTCACCTTCGACAACCCGTTGAGACGGCTTTTTCACAACCCCGAGGCGATCCTTTCGCCTTATATACGGCCGGGCGCGACCGCGATCGACGTCGGGCCGGGGATGGGATTCTTTACCGTAGCCATGTGCCGCCTGGCGGGAAAAAAGGGCAGGGTGATCGCCGCCGACTTGCAGCAGAAGATGCTCGACGGCGTCATGCGTCGGGTGCGCCGCTTTGGTCTGGCGGACCGGCTGAAGACGGTCCGGTCGACGCCGGCAGACCTGCGCGTCAGCGGGAAGGCCGACTTCGTCCTCGCCTTCTGGATGGTTCACGAGGCGCCGGACAAGAAGCGCTTCCTGGGTCAGATAGCGGCGCTGCTCAAGCCCAAAGGCAGGTTCCTCCTGGCAGAGCCTTATGTCCACGTCCCGAAGAAGGCTTTTAAACTTACCCTCGAGGCGGCAAAGGCCGCGGGTCTCAAGATGGAAGGAACGCCGAGGATCGCATTTAGCAGGTCCGCCCTCTTCACCCCCGGTTAAAAAAGGCAAGGTGCGATAATAACCTATGCAGCGAAGATCGATTCCGGCCATCCTGGAGGAGATCGGGGCCCTGCTTCAGATCGAAGGAGAGAACCTCTTCAAAGCAAAGGCTTATTACAACGCAGCGAGGGCGCTCGCGGGCCGCGACGACCTCGATGCGCTGATCGCGCAGGGGCGAATCAGGGAGATCAAGGGCATCGGAGAGACGCTCTCGGCAAACATTATCGAGTATCACGAAACAGGAAAGATAGCGTCTCACGAGGAGCTGAAAAAGAGGTTCCCCGTCACGCTCATCGAGCTCCTGCAAGCGCCTTCGTTAAGCCCCCGGAAGATCAGGGCCCTCTATGAAGAGCTGGGCATCGCTACCTTAAGCGACCTTGAATGCGCGTGCAAGGAAAACCGGCTCGTCCGGCTGCCGCATTTCGGTGAAAAGACGCAAGCCAGGATCTTGCGGGGCATCGAGTTCCTGAAGCGCCATGCGGGCGAATTCCTATTCGGCGAAGCCTATCCGCCGGCCGAAGCCATAAAGGAAAGGCTCGGCCGGGCCTGTCCGGAAGCAATAGTTGAGATTTGCGGACCGCTAAGGAGAAAGATGGAGGTCGTCAGGAACATCGATATCCTGGCCTGCGCCGAAGACCGGGCGGCCGTCCTGCGATATTTCACCTCCATGCCGGCGGTGGAAGAGGCGGCGGAGCATGAGACGCAAGCTTCCTGCCTGATGTCTTCGGGGATCGTCGCGACCCTTAGGGTGGTGGACAAAAAATCGTTTCCCTGCGCCCTCATCTGCCATACGGGAAGCAGGGAGCACTGGGCGCGCCTCCAGGCGATCGCCGCTAAAAAAGGCCTTAATCTGAGCGAGCGCGGCCTTCTGAAAGGCGGGCGGCCCGTTGAGACGCCGGGCGAAGCGGAGATATACGACCGTCTCGGCCTCTCCTTTGTGCCGCCCGAGCTGCGGGAAGACAAAGGCGAGATAGAGGCGGCCGGATCGGGCAGACTGCCAAGGCTCGTCGAGGCGTCCGACCTGGCCGGCGCCCTCCATGTCCACACGGACGCAAGCGACGGCGCCGCCGGCCTTTCGGCCGTCGCGGATGCCGCCAGGCAGATGGGTCTTTCGTATATTGGCGTCTGCGACCACAGCAGGAGCGCCTACTACGCCGGGGGGCTGAAGGCGGACGACGTGCTGAGGCAGTGGGAGGCCATAGACGCCTTCAATAGGGAGAGCAGGGATTTCCACTTTTTCAAGGGGATCGAGAGCGATATCCTTACGGACGGAAGCCTCGATTACGACGAGGAGCTCCTGGCGGGCTTCGATTTCGTAGTCGCCTCCGTCCATTCGGGTTTTCGCATGAGCGCATCCGAGATGGAGGCCCGCATCATAAGGGCAATGGACAATCCGTACACGACGATACTGGGTCACCCGACGGGCAGGCTCCTCCTCTCCCGGGACCCGTACGAGGCGGATATGGAACGCATTATCGAGGCGGCGGCCGCCAGAGGCGTCATGATAGAGCTGAATGCGAGCCCCTACCGTCTCGATATCGACTGGCGGCATCTCAGGGCGGCAAAAGCGCATGGCGTCATGATCGCCATCGACCCCGACGCCCATTCGGCGCAAGGGCTCGGCGATCTTTTCTATGGCGTCGGCATCGCGAGGAAAGGATGGCTGGAGGCCTCGGACGTCGTCAATACGCGCAGCGTCGAGGAAGTGAGAAACCTCTTCTCGGGGGCAAGACATGCCAAAAAACATTGAGGCCATCCTCGGGAAGCTGAAGACCATGCACGGTCAACCCAGGGTCGAGCTTTCGTATCGGAACCCCCTGGAGCTGACCGTAGCGGTCGTACTTTCCGCCCAGTGCACCGACGAGCGGGTAAACCGCGTGACGGACATGCTTTTTAAAAAGTACAGGACCGTAGAGGACTACCTCAATGCGCCGGAAGAAGAGCTTGAGGAGGATATCAGGCCCACCGGCTTCTTTCGGAACAAGGCGCGGAGTTTGAAGGCCGTCGTGGCTCAGTTGAAGGAAAGGTTTGCGGGCAAGGTCCCCGACGACATCGATGAACTGGCGACGGTCAAGGGCATAGGGCGGAAGTCGGCCAACATGATCGTGGGGCTTGCGTACGGGAAATCGGCCGTGATCGTCGATACTCATGCGGCAAGGGTGAGCGGGCGCATCGGTCTCACCGCACAGAAGGACCCCGAAAAGATCGAAAAGGATCTCAAGGCCCTTCTGCCGGAGGATGTCCGGACGGATTTCTCGCTCCTCACGATCCTTCACGGGAGGTATGTCTGCAAGGCGAAAAAGCCCGAATGCCCCCGGTGTCTGCTGCAGGAAGATTGCGATTACTACCTTGGAGGAAATTATGTCCTTTGAGCCTGACGCCTTTAGGGACGCGGAGCTCTCCCCGCCTTTCGGCGCCAGCCCGCCTGACCCGGGGCCATATCATCGTCAACTGTTCTTGATAAGGAGATAGAATGGCAGAAATCAAAGAAATGTACAGAAAAGTAGTCCAGGACAAGTTCCCCGACACGATCACCATAGACATGGGCGGGCAGACCCTCTCCTACCGCAAGAAAGTGTGGACCATTTACGACGCGGGCGAAAAGGCGGAGGTCGTGCAGGGCTTGCGCTACGGCGATAACCCCGACCAGCCGGCGGCGCTCTACGAGCTGGTAAACGGCAACATAGCGCTGGGCGACGTGCGCTTCTTCGACTTCGATTCGGGGCTGGTGAGCAAGATGACCGAGAAGGACCAGCTCCAGGTCGGGAAGCACCCCGGCAAGATCAACCTGACCGATGTCGACAACGCGCTCAACATCCTCCGGTTCCTCGATATGAAGCCGGCGTGCGCCATCATGAAGCATAACAACCCCTGCGGGACCGCATATGGCGAGACGATTGCGCGAGGCCTTCGAGAAGGCGTTCTGGTGCGACCGGATCGCAGCCTTCGGCGGCGTCGCAACGTTCACCCGGACCCTCGACGTGGAGACGGCCCGCGCAATGTCCCCGTACTATTTCGAGGTCGTCTGCGCCCCGGACTACGAAGGCGGCGCCCTCGACATCCTCAAGAAATGGAAGAACCTGAGGATCCTCAGGATAAGGGAGATCGAAAGGCTCCAGAGGTACAAGACAAAGAGGGTCATCGACTTCAAGTCCCTCATGGACGGCGGCCTCATAATCCAGGAATCGCAGCCTTTCACGATCGGGGGGAAATCAGACCTCAAGCCCGCCGAGACCATATACAAGGGCGAGGTTTACAAGGTCGAAAGAGCGCCCACCGAAAAGGAGCTGGACGACATGCTGTTCGGCTGGCGCGTCGAGTCGGGGGTCAGCTCGAACTCGGCGCTCTTCGTGAAGGACGGGGCCACCGTTGCGATCGGCACGGGAGAGCAGGACAGGGTAGGAGTTGTGGAAATTGCCGTCTTCAAAGCCTACACGAAATTCATGGACGCCCAGGTCTTCAGGAAGTTCGGCGTGCCCTACGCCGTGTTCCGGCTTGAGGCGAAAAAAGGGGAGAGGCGGATGGAAGACTTAAAGGAGATCGAGGAGTACGTCGAAGAGCAGAAAGGCGGCCTCCTCGGCTCGATCGTGGTCTCCGACGGCTTTTTCCCCTTCAGGGACGGCGTGGACGCCGCGATCGGGGAAGGCGCGGTCGGCGTTATCCAGCCGGGCGGATCGGAGAGAGACTACGAGGCGATCCAGGCTTGCAACGAAGCCGGGGCCACGATGGTCTTTACCGGCCAGCGGCTATTCAAGCATTAAGAGTGTTTTTGCCGTCGATAGGTCCTATCGGTCCGATAGGACCTATTCTTCTTGACAAAAGAGCCCTTGGAAAAATATAATTGTGAAAATCTTAACTATCAAAAACCGCTCCTTTGGAGGGATGCAAATGAGACCTTATTTCGAGAAGATGCAGGCGTTCGGCAAGCCGGTTAAGGAAAACGCAGCCAATGCCGAGGAGATCAGGAAGGTCGAACAGGCGATCGCTGCGCTCGTTGGGGAGAAGAGGAAGGCGGGGCTGCCTGCAGAGACGCTCAACAAGAGAGGCGAGTGGACGGTCCATCAGAGGCTCGATTACATCATCGACAAGGACACATGGGCCCCTCTCCATATGCTGTACGACCCCATGGAGGAAGAATCGGGCACGACAGGCGTGGTTGACGGCCTGGGCAGGATAAACGGCAGGTGGTGCGTCGTCATCGGGTTCGACAACAAAGTGATGGCGGGGGCCTGGATCGCGGGCCAGTCGGACAACATCCTCCGGGTCACCGATATCGCTAAGAGGCTCCATTGCCCGCTCGTCTGGCTCGTCAACTGCAGCGGCGTGAAGCTGACGGAGCAGGAGAAAGTCTATGCCAACAGAAGGGGGAACGGCACCACGTTTTTCAGGCACGCCGAGCTGAACAAACTGGGCATCCCCGTCCTGGCGGCAATCTACGGGACGAACCCGGCTGGCGGCGGCTACCAGGGCATCAGCCCCACGCTCCTCCTCGCCCACAAGGACTGCAACATTGCAGTGGGCGGCGCGGGCATCGTGAGCGGCATGGCCCCGAAAGGCTATTTCGACGAGGGCATGGCCGAGCAGATTATCGACGCGACGAGAAAGTTCAAGTCCGTGCCTCCGGGCCGGGTCGAGATCCACTATGACAATACGGGCTTTTTCAAGCAGGTGTTCCAGACCGAGGAGTCGATCCTTGACGCGGTGAAAGAATGGGTCGCTTACCTGCCGGCTTACAACAATAAGTTCTTCAGGGTTGCGGAAGCCGCCGATCCTGCTTTTTCCGCCGAAGACCTCTACCATGTCGTGGCGTTCAACCAGAAGATGACCTATGACGTGTACCAGTTCCTCTCCAGGCTTGTCGACGGCAGCGAGCACATGGAGTTCCGTCCGGAGTACGGTCCCGAGCTGTACACGGGCCTTGTCAAGATCGACGGGTTCCTCATCGGCGTGGTGGCGAACAAGCAGGGCATGATGCCGAGGGGCTATCCGCAGTATGCTCCGTACCCGGGCATCGGCGGCAAATTTTACCGGGAAGGGCTCGATCAAGGTGAACGAGTTCGTGACGCTCTGCGGCAGGGACAGGGTCCCAATGGTTTGGGTCCAGGACACGACGGGCATCGACGTGGGCGACTATGCGGAAAAGGCCGAGCTGCTGGGTCTGGGACAGTCGCTCATCTATTCAATCGAACAGGCGAACGACTCTCCCATGATGGCGATCGTGCTCAGGAAGGGCACTGCCGCCGCCCACTACATCATGGCGGGGCCGCAGGCCAACAACAACAATGCCTTCACCCTCGGCACGGCGACCACCGAGATCTACGTCATGCACGGCGAGACTGCCGCGGTGGCGAGCTTTGCGAGACGGCTCGTCAAGGAGAAAGACGCGGGGAAATCCCTCGCCCCGGTGATCGAGCAGATGAACAAGACGGTCAAGGAGTACTACGAGAAGTCGAGGCCGGCGTATTGCGCGAAGATGGGGCTCGTGGACGAGGTGGTGAAGATGACGGACTTAAGAAAGTATCTCGTCGCTTTCGCCAATTGCTGCTATCAGAACCCGGCGTCGATCTGCCCGCAGCACCAGATGATGCTTCCGAGGATCATCAAGGGCTAAAGACGAAAAGGGAGCGGCAGGGAGCGACCTATCGCGTGCGCGCGACGCCCACCCGCGCGCAGAGGTCGGCCGCCGGGCACCTGCTGCAAAATGGGGACAGGGGCGTGCATGTCCTCCTGCCGTGCGTGACAAGGAGTGGATTGTAGACCCTCCAGTATTCCTGCGGCAGGATTTCCCGCAAGACGTTCTCCGTCTCATGGGGGGTCTTTGTCCTGACCGCGCCGAGCCTGTTCGAGATGCGGTGGACGTGGGTGTCGACGGCGATGCCGAGGCCGCCGAAGCCCTCAGTGATGACGATGTTGGCCGTTTTCCGTCCGACGCCCTTGATGGCGAGCAGCTCCTCCATGCTGTCGGGCGTCGCACGGCGATATTTCTCTATGATAGTTCGCGACACCTCTTTAATAAGGCGCGCCTTCACCTTGTAGAAGCCCACAGGATAGATTAGCTTCTCGACCTCTTCGGTAGGGATAGAGAGGATCTCGTCCGGCGTCCGGGCCCTATTCATCAGCCGCTCCATGGCCTTTTCCGTTGTCTCGTCCTTTGTTCTCAGGCTCAACAGACAGCCGATGAGCACGAGAAACGGGTCGCGCTTGCCTGCTGCGATCCTCGAAATAACGGGGATGTCCGACTCGTAGAACGCCGTTAGGCGCTCGATCAGCTCATTGAAAGGGAAGGGCATCAGGAAAGCATCTCCTCAAGGAGCGCTTCCATGCCTGAAGTATGCGACCCCTCCCAATAGACCCTCCCGCAGGAGGGGCATCTCTTGAAACGCGCGTAGTGGTGATAGACGAACTCCGGGACATCCGGCTCGACATCCGCCTTATCGGCTTCGATGAGCTCGACGTTGCATTCGATGCACCTGCCGAAGACCGCGGGCCGAGCGACGGCCGGCTTAATCAGCGCTCTTATCTCTTTTAGCTGCTCGCGGGCAATCTCCGAGTGGATGCGGACGGTCTTCGCGAAGGCGGAAGACCCTCGTCGCCGTGTGAGAAGGACCCTGTCTCCCTCATGGGTCCGATAGCGGTCGAGGGCCCCGCTCGTCGGCGCGTAGGCCGCATCGAACCCCAAGATGCGCAGGTATTTCGCCAGTTTTCCCAGCATCGCGTCGCAGACGAATCTCATCGCGTGGGAAGGTCTCTTGCGACCCTCCGGGCGTGCTCCATGATCTCATCTTCGCCTTCCACGCGGCGGCCTTCCATGACGACGCGGCCCATGGAGACGACCGTGTCGACGACGCAGCCGTTCGCCGCGTAGACCATATCCGAGTAAATGTCGAAATTGGGCACGAACTCGGGTCTCGCGAGGTCGACCAGAATAATGTCGGCCGTCGAGCCGACCTTGATCTCCCAGTCGCCCAGCCCGAAAATGCGTCCCGCGTCTCTCGTCGCCCTCTCGAAAGCCTCCCTGGCGGGGAGGAACGTGGGGTCGTTGGTCGAGAATTTCGCGAGAAGGGAGGCGAATTTAATGGTCTCCATCATATCGAGGTGGTTGTTCGAGGAGCAGCCGTCCGTGCCGAAGCAGTAAGGAATTGCGCTCTCGCTCACGAGACGGTAGGGGAACATGCTGCCCACGCACAATTTGAGGTTCGAGACCGGGTTATTTATCAGGTTCGCCCCTGTCCGCGCGAGGATGGCCGCATCTTCCTTATTAAGCCAGCAGCCGTGTGCGCCAAGGAACCTTTGCGAGAGCAGGCCCTGTTCTTCCAGGAACTCCACAGGCGAGCAACCGTATTTTTCCCGGCTGAAGAGCGTCTCGCCCTCGCTTTCCGCAAGGTGCATGTGCACAGGGACGCCGTGGCTTCGGGAAAACTCGGCGGCCCATGCGAGACTCTCTCTCGACACGCTGTAGAGGGCGTGGGGGCCGAGACAGAAGACCACATTCGGGCTGTATTTCTCCGCGATGCGGAAAAGCTCGATGTTGGATTCGATCTGCTCGCAGGCCTTTTTCGGGTCGAACATATCGATGAAGACGGCGGAGAGAAAGCCCCGGACGCCCATGTCGCAGACGGCGTGAGCCGAGTCCTCCCAGAACCAGTACATATCGTTGAAGACCGTGACGCCGTTCTTGATCATCTCAAGGCACGCGAGCTTTGTCCCCCAGTATACGTCCTCCCCCGTCAACTTGGCTTCGAGGACCCAGATCTTTTCTTCGAGCCACGTCTTGAGGGGAAGATCGTCCGCATAGCCTCTCAGGAGCGTCATTGCCGCATGGGTATGGCCGTTGATGAAGGCGGGGAGGGCGATTTTGTTCCCCCCGTCGATGGTCCGGTGCGCCGTCCTGGCGCACGCTTCCGATATTTCGTCAATTCTGCCGTCTTCGATGAAGATGTCGCGGACCGTCCCTTCAGCGAGACGGACGCCTTTGATCAGTATGTTCATTAAAAACCCTCGCCCAGTATAGTCTGGAGGACCATTTCTATGGTCCTGGCGTTTCTCATGACCTGATCCTGGACCTCGCCCATGGTCAGAGGGGTCTTCAAGACTCCGTTGCAGTAGTTGTCGACGGAGCAAAGGCTCACGTATGGGATCGCGTGTTCTATGCAAAGGGTCGCCTCGGAGGCCATGGTCATGCCCGCCACGTCGCCCAGTTTCTTGAGCACGTTCACCTCTGCCTTCGTCTCGAATCTCGGCCCTGCCGTCTGTACATAGACGCCGCCCAGCGCCGTCTCCACCTCCAGCGACGTGCAGACGGCGTACATTCTCTGGGCGTAGGCGGCATCCATGACCGGGATCGTGAAGCGCATCTCGTAGTCGAAAAAGGTAGGGATGTTCCATGGCGAAAAGAAATCGTCGGGGATGATGCACATGCCCGGCTTCAGGTTAGATTTGAGGGTCCCCACGGAGTTGACCGCGATGACGCCTTCCACGTCGAGGCTCCTTAAGGCCCAGATGTTGGCGCGGTGATTGATCATATGGGGCGGCGCCGCCTTTTTCCCGTGGCGCTGCAAAAATAGGTACTGTGACGCCCTGCTTACGGATACCTTGCCGTAAGGCGTCTCGACGATCGATTCGTCCCAGTTCTTGAAAAGGCTCGAACGGAGCAGCGACGTTCCTGCGATGATAGCTTTCATGATTTTTTTTGCCCCCCTTTCATCTCCCCTGCCAGTGCGACGAGCTCGTTGTAAGTGATCGTTTTCACGCCCGATTTCTCCGCCTTTGCCAGCTTCGAGCCGGGGTTCTCTCCAACGACCAGGTAATCCGTGCTTGCCGAGAGCTGTGACGCGGCGCGTCCTCCGGCGAGTGCGATCAACTCCTCGGCTTCTTTTCGCGGCACGGGCAGCGTGCCCGTAATGACGAGCGTCATACCCTCGAGCGCCCCCGGCGGTTTTTCCTCCGCCGCAAAATCCGGGTTCTCCAGGCTCAGGCCGAGCTCCTTAAGAGATTCTAATGTCTTCAGGTTCCCTTCGTCATGAAAAAACGTCGAGACGGACGTCGCGATCGTCTCCCCAACCTGCTTTATCTCAAGGATTCTTTCCGGCCTCGCCCCGTAAAGGTCCTCCAGGTTCTTGAAATGGATCGCGAGCAGGCGCGCGCCATATTCCCCCACGTGCGGGATGCCGATGGCGTTAAGGAACTTGGCGAGGGTCGTCCGCTTCGATCGCTCAACAGCGTCGATCAGGTTCTGCGCCGACTTTTCCGCGAATCGCGGCTGGCGGAGGAGGTCTTCCTTTTTGAGACTGTAGACGTCTTCGAACCGCTTGATCAGGCCGGTCTCATAGAAGAGGGCTACGTTTTTCTCGCCGAGGCCCTCGATGTCCATGCCGCCCCTGGAGGCAAAATGGATGATCTTCTCCTGCACCTGCGCGGGGCAGGAGAGGGAGACGCACCTGACGGCCACTTCGTCTTCCGCCCTCGCCACGCCTGAGCCGCAGGCCGGGCATGTTTCCGGAAGGGGGACTGTTTTTCGTCCCCGGTCCTCTTCTCCGCGACGACGGCCACGACGTGGGGGATCACGTCCCCGGCCCTCTCGATGACGACGGTGTCGCCGATCCGTATGTCCTTCCGCTCTATCTCGTCCCAGTTGTGCAGGCTCGATCTCGTCACGGTGACGCCGCCGACCCTTACCGGCTCGAAGACCGCATAGGGGGTGATGACGCCCGTCCTCCCGACGCTGCCCTTGATGTCGACTATCCTGGTGATCGCCTGGTGGGCCTTGAACTTGTAGGCGATCGCCCAGCGCGGCTCTCTGGTTTTTTCGCCGAGCTCCCGCTGCAAAGAGAAGTCGTTCACTTTTACCACGGCCCCGTCGGTCTCGAAGGGGAGAGAATCCCTGCGGTCGGCTATCCGGAGCACCGCGTCGATAGCCTTGTCGATGCCCCTGGCCAGAGTGAATATCGCTGGAGCGGGGAAGCGAAAGCGGTGAAGCCAATCGATAAGGGCTGCCTGGCTCGCGAAGTCAATCCCCCTGGACGCGCCGACGCCGTAACAGACCAGATAGAGCCTGCGGGAGGCGGTAATGGAGGGATCGAGCTGCCTTACGCTGCCCGCGGCGGCGTTCCTCGGATTGGCGAAGACGGGCTCGCCTTTCCCCTCTCTTTCCCTGTTCAGCTTCCTGAAATCCTCGATGTTCATGTAGACCTCGCCCCGTATGTCTATTTCCTCGGGCGTCTCCCCATCCGGCGGAATCCGCAAGGGGATGGACTTCATGGTCATAACGTTGCGCCTGATGTCTTCCCCCGCGAACCCGTCGCCCCTCGTAGCCGCAGCGGCGAGCAGACCGTCTTTGTACGTCAGCTCTATGGCGAGCCCGTTGTACTTGGGCTCCACCGTGTAGTCGATCTCTTCCGCCTTCTTGAGGAGCTTCTTGACCCTTTTGTCAAACTCCCTCAGCTCGTCGTAAGAGAAGGCGTTTTCGAGGGAGAGCATGGGCTGGGCATGGGCGATCTTCCTGAATTTTTCTGCCGGGGCCGCCCCGACCCTTTGTGTGGGCGACTCAGGGAGAACGTAATTCCAGCGTTCTTCCATCTCAAGCAGACGCCGATAGAGGCGGTCGTACTCCTCGTCCGTAATGACCGGCGCGTCGCGCACATAATAGAGATAGCTATGACGGTTGAGATCCGTGACGAGTCTTTCCATCTCGATTTTTGCGTCTTCCGGCATCGTCTGGGCCATCGCGTCGTCCTTGTTCTTAATATAAAGATGCGCCGTGGCCGAATGTTTAAAATAATCGGCGACGACAAAAAAACGAGCATTCACGTATTCGACGCCTTCGCAAGCGTCTTTCGCTGCCTTGGATCACATATATTGTAGCAAATTTTCATAATTATCTATAAAATGTTCTATCATTGATAAGGCGTGAGCTTTTTTCGCGCCGGGACGCCTGCAACGTCGCAGGTTTTTTAGGGGGATTACAGCAATGAAAACCACGAAGGAAGAACTCCTCTCGAAGGCCGAAAAGCCTGCGCGCGACGCGATGAAGATGCATCCTTACTATCGGGGCAAGATAGAAGTAACGCCGAAGTGCGCGATTCGGGACGTGAATGATTTCTCGGTCTGGTATACGCCGGGCGTGGCCGAGCCGTGCAGGGAGATCCGGCGGAACCCGCAAGCGGTCTTCGAACTGACGAACAAGGCCAACATGGTGGCGGTCGTCACCGACGGCACGCGGGTGCTCGGGCTCGGAAACATAGGCCCCCTGGCAGCCCTGCCCGTCATGGAAGGAAAGGCCCTGCTCTTCAAGTACCTGGGCGGGGTTGACGCCTTCCCTCTCTGTCTCGACGCCACGGACCCCGAGGAGCTCGTCAAGACAGTGAAATACCTATGCCCGACTTTTGGGGGCATCAACCTGGAGGACATAGAAAGCCCGAAATGCTTCTATGTACTCGAGCGGCTTCGCGCCGAGGCGCCCATACCCGTCTGGCACGACGACCAGCAGGGGACGGCGGCCGTCACCGTAGCCGGTCTCATCAATGCGCTGAAAATTGTAAAAAAGGATATGGCCCGCGCAAAGATCACCCTCATCGGCGCAGGCGCCGCCAACGTCTGCACGGCCCGCATGCTGACGAAGGCCGGCGCCGATCCCAAAAGGATGCTGCTGGTCGACAGCAAGGGGATCCTCTCGAAGAGACGGGACGACATCGACGCGAGGACCCACAGGCAGAAATGGGAGCTTGCTCATGCGACGAACGGGGAAGGAAGGGACGGAGACATGGAAGAGGCCCTCGCCGGTCAGGACGTGGTTGTGGCCCTTGCCAAATCGGGGCCGGACGTCATTCACAAGGACTGGATCGCGAAGATGGCCGATAACGCCATAGTCTTCGCCTGCGCCAATCCTGTCCCAGAGATATGGCCCTGGGAGGCGCGTGAGGCGGGGGCGCGCATCGTTGCGACGGGCAGGAGTGATTTCCCCAACCAGGTGAATAATTCGATCGGCTTCCCCGGCATCTTCAGGGGCGCCCTGGACGTGATGGCGCGGACCATTACCGACGAGATGTGCATCGCCGCGGCAACGGAGCTGGCCCGGTGCGCCGAAGACAAAGGCCTGTCGGATGAGCGCCTTCTCCCGACCATGGACGAGTGGGAGGTCTTCCCCAGGGAGGCTGTCGCGGTTGCGGTGAAGGCAATGGAGCAGGGAGCGGCCCGTTTGACCTTGAGCGCGAAAGAGCTCTTCGCCATTGCCGAGGGAAAGATCAGAAGGTCGCGGGAAGAAGTCGGGCTCCTCATGGAGAAGGGCATCATACCATCGTATAGGGAGGGATGATGAGAGAGGTGCGGACGGCCGACGTTGCGGCGGCGGTGGAGAGACTCTTCATCGACGCAAACGTCAACCTGTCGGAGAGCCTTCGCATGAGGCTCACGCGCGCCGTCGACGAGGAGACGTCCGAGGCCGGCAAGGAAGTACTCCGCGAGCTGCTAAGGAATGGCGAGATCGCACGAAGCGAGCAGATCCCTCTGTGCCAGGACACGGGTCTGGCCGTGGTTTTCCTGGAAGTCGGGCAGGACGTCCATTTCACGGGAGGAAGTCTGGCCGACGCGGTTGCGGAAGGGGTGCGGAAAGCCTACGACAAGGGATATTTGAGAAAATCCTGCTGCGACCCCTTCACGAGAAAGAATACGGGCGACAACACGCCGCCCCTCATCCATGCCTCTCTCGCGGCGGGCGCACACGTGAGGATTGTGGCAATGCCGAAAGGCGGCGGCAGCGAGAACTGCAGCGAGGTGCGAATGCTCACCCCGGGACAGGGGGTCGGGGGAGTCCGGGCGTTTGTGCTGGACGTGGTGAAGAAGTCAGGACCCAACCCCTGCCCGCCCATAATAGTGGGCGTCGGGGTGGGGGGCAATTTCGAGACCTCGGCGCTCCTCTCGAAGCAGGCATTGATGCTCCCGTTCGGGGAGCGGAACCACGATCCGGCCATAGCCTCGCTTGAGTTGCAAATACTGGAGGAAATAAATAGATTAGGCATAGGACCCGGGGGGTACGGGGGGATAGTGACTGCGCTGGATGTGCACGTCAAGGCGTTGCCGTGCCATATCGCTTCTCTGCCGGTCGCCGTAAACATCCAGTGCCACGCCCACAGGATAAGGGAAACGACGCTATAGAGGAAAAATATGGAGATAAAGCCGATCAGGACGCCCCTTGACGACGATTTGGTTTCCGGGCTGCGGTCGGGGGACAAGGTGCTGCTTTCCGGCTGCATTTACACAGCGCGGGACGCGGCGCACAAGAGATTTATGGATGCACTCCTGGAAGGCGGCAACCTGCCTATCGACGTAAAGGGACAGGTGATCTACTATTGCGGGCCGACGCCGGCTGCGCCGGGCCGGGTGATCGGCTCGGCAGGCCCTACGACCAGCTCCAGGATGGACGCGTACGCCCCCGCTCTTCTGGCCATGGGCTTGAAAGGCATGATAGGCAAGGGGAAGAGATCGGATGAGGTAAAAGAGGCGATCAGGAAGCACAGGGGGATTCTACTTCGGCGCCACCGGAGGCGCCGGCGCACTCCTATCGCAGTCCGTGCGCGCCTACGAAGTTGTTGCATACGAGGATTTGGGACCGGAGGCGGTCGCCAGGCTCACAGTGGAGGATTTGCCGCTCTTTGTGATAAACGATGTTGTCGGCAATGATTTCTATGAGATGGGCTTAAGACGCTACAGGACGGCGTAAGCGACCCTATTTTTAGTTTTGACTTTTAGGGATAGATATTCTAAAAAGAGAGAAAACTCTTTGAGGACTCCATGCGGGACATTCGGGTAGCGATCGTTGGAGTGGGAAATTGCGCGAGCGCCCTCGCTCAGGGCATTGACTACTACGCGGGAAGAGCCGGGGAAGATGCTGCCCCCCCGGGCCTGATGCACCGCGACATATGCGGGTACGCCGCCGGAGACATCAAGATCGTGGCCGCCTTTGACATCGACGCAAGAAAGGTCGGCAGGCCGTTCCAGGAAGCGATCTTTGCGCCGCCGAATTGCACGAAGCGGTTCATGTCCCCTCTGCACGACGGTGGCTTCATGGTCTCCATGGGCCGCCCCCTCGACGGCGTTTCCCCACACATGGCCGATTATCCGGAGGACCGCAGGTTTGTCCTTGCCGACGCACCGCCCGACGACGTTGTCGCCATATTGAAGGACCGGGGAGTCGAGATCCTGATAAGCTATCTGCCTGTCGGCTCGGAAGAAGCAGCCCGGTTTTATGCGAGATGCTGCCTGGAAGCCGGCACATCCCTGATAAACTGCATGCCTGTCTTCATCGCGTCCGACGAGCGATGGGCCGCCATGTTCGAAGAGAAGAGGATCCCCGTGGCAGGGGACGACGTCAAGTCGCAGGTGGGGGCCACGATCATCCACCGGACCCTGGCGAAGCTCTTCAACGACAGGGGCGTTGCCATCGACAGGATGTATCAGTTGAACACGGGAGGGAATACCGATTTTTTGAACATGCTCAACAGGGACAGGTTGATATCAAAGAAGATATCGAAGACTGAAGCCGTCCAATCCCTGCTCGATACGCCGCTGTCGCCGGAAAACATCCACATCGGTCCGTCTGATTACGTGCCCTGGCAGCACGACAACAAGGTCTGTTTTCTGCGCATCGAGGGGAGGATATTCGGAGACATCCCCATCGACCTTGAGCTGCGTCTCTCGGTCGAGGATTCGCCCAATAGCGGCGGATGCGTCATAGACGCCATAAGGTGCTGCCGGGTCGCCCGGGACAGGGGCGTGGGCGGCGCGCTGGAGTCCATATCCGGCTACACGATGAAGCATCCTATACGGCAGTATACCGACGACGTCGCGCGAAGGATGGTTGAGGAATTCATACGCGGGGAGAGATACAGGTAGAGGCGACGGTAAGCCCCGGTGAAGCTTTTCTTTGAGGGGGAGGCTCCATGAGCTTGCTCGTGGAGGGGGCGACGCTAGCCCCGGCTAATAGCAGCATCCTATACGGCAGTATACCGACGACGTCGCGCGAAGGATGGTTGAGGAATTCATACGCGCCGGAGAGATACAGTCAGCAGGAATAACCCTTGATAAGCTCTAAATTAGGCCATTCTCTTGATCCGCTTATCTTGCGGGTCTACCGGACATTGTTTGGCGCTAGGTTTGTCAGCCCGAACGCGCTCACGGTTTTCGGGCTTTTTTTTTCGCTTGCGGCGGGTGCGATCATCGCGTTGCGAGGGCCCCTGCTCGCAGGCGCCGGCTGCCTTTTTGCGTCCGGTCTCTGCGACATACTCGATGGGGCCGTCGCGCGCCACGCCAAAATGGCGACGTCCTTCGGGGGCTTCCTCGACTCGGTTCTCGACAGGTACTCAGACCTCCTCGTGATGATGGCTATTTCGATCTATTTTCTCCGTCTTGAGCCTCCGGACCCGCTTTTTTCCATGCTCTCGTTTTTTGCGGCCATCGGCGCCGCGATCATCCCATATGCGAAAGCGCGGGCTGAGGCTGTGTCCATCGGGTGCAGCAGCGGTCTTCTCGAAAGACCCGAAAGGATCATCCTGCTCATGATAGGTCTGGGCGTTGACGTGTTGCGGCCGGTGGTCGTGATCCTCGCGGTCCTTACCCACGTCACGGTGCTTCAGCGGGTATTTCTCATGAAAAAAGCGGCAAAGCCGCCTCAGCGGCTGACGGACCTTAAATGAGGTTGCCTTTGACTTACAGTCGATGCCCCCTTCCGGAGGGCGAGGGGGGGGAACGCATTTGTGGATAGAGCATCTATAGAGGGGGTTCAACGGTGAAGCAGTCGCTTGGCGCAAACACGTTCGTCGGCGCGACGACGGTGTGGGTCGTAGGAACGTACGACAAGGAAGGCAGACCGAACATGATGACTGCCGCCTGGGGCGGCGTATGCTGTTCGGACCCTCCCTGCATAGGGGTCTCCCTGAGGAAGGCGACGTACAGCTACGCGGCCGTCATGGAGAGAAAGGCCTTTACGGTGAGCATCCCCCCGGCGGACCATGCAAAGGAAACGGATTTCGTGGGGATAGTATCGGGGAGGGATGTTGACAAATGGCAGGCGGCAAACCTCACTCCGGAGCGAAGTCAGCTTGTCGACGCCCCCTATGTGGCGGAGTTTCCTCTTGTCCTGGAGTGCAGGCTTCTTCACGCGCTCGATCTGGGCTCCACACCCGTTTTATCGGACAAGTCGTGGACGTCAAGGCCGAGAAATCGGCGCTCGACAAGGACGGGCGCCTCGACATCGAGAAGGTGGACCCGTTCTTCTATATCGTCGGGAATCGCGTCTACTACCGGATCGGCCCTTATTTGGGGAAAGCGCACTCCCTAGGGGCAGACCTCGCGAAGAGGCGAGGGTAAGCCAACTCAAAGGGTCTTAACCTTTCCTAAAAGTCTCCGGGGTCAATGAGAACATCCAAAAGCGCGGGCTTTCCCGACTCCAATGCTTTTTCAAGGGCGCGTTTAAGCTCCTCCCGATTGTCCACTTTGAACCCCTGAACTCCAAAACCCTCTGCAAGGCGTACGAACTCCTGAGGGTGCTCAAAAAAATTCATTCCGATGTAGTCGCTTTTTCGACCCTCGATTCCCATGAGAGGGAAATAATAAGTGTTCGTGAAGTGTTTAAGAATTCGATAACTGCGATTGTTGCAGATAATGTATACGACGGGCACGCCGTATTGCGCCGCCGTCCAAAGACCCTGGATGCTGTACATGGCGGCGCCGTCCGCAACGACGCAGACCACCGGGCGTGCGGGTTGCGCGAGCTTGACTCCTATGGTCCCGCCGATCGCCCAGCCTAAGGCCCCGCCTTTCATGCCAAACAAGCTCCCCGGCTCGTTAAAGTCAAAGGCCCTCATGAACGCCCTCTGTGAACTCGGCGCCTCAAAGGTGAAAATCGTATTCGAGGGTGCCACATCCTTCATATCAAGGAAAAGCCATGCCTCATCCATCGGTCTTTGATCCTGCTTTTTCAGACTCATCGCCAGGAACTCCTCACGCCTCTTAGCGTGAGCCTCGCCCAACTCTATCCTGCGCATCCCGGCCGCCTCGCGCTCGACCGGCGACATCGACCCATCCAACGCATCGTACACGTCTTCGAGACCCTTCCCGATGTCCCCCCAAATGCCGACTCTCACTGCGTGGTTTTTTTCTATCTCCCGGGCGTTCACATCAAGGTGGACCAGTTGCTCCTTCCCGGACAATACGTCCGGGGCGTAAAGAAATTGGGCGACAACATTGCATCCTACCGCGAAAATCACGTCATAACGGGCGAGGAGGTCTCTCGTTCTCGTTGAGTCGACGTTCAGAGCCCCTCAAACTGCGGATGCCCCGTGGGGAAATCGACCTCCATGCAGGCGACGCCCATGACTGCGGCGCCGAGAAGCTCGGCCGCCTTAACGGCAGCAGGAACAGCACGCGCCTGGGCCACCCGGTCCCCGACGAGCATAAGGGGTCTCTTTGCCTTTGCCAACAACCCGGCCGCCTCTTCTACCGCCCCTCGATCAGGCCTTATTTCGGCATAGAGGGTTGACGGCGGAGATAAATCAGGCTCTATTTCATCGGTAAGCGCGTTCCACGTCAGCGACAGAAAGACGGGTCCTGTCGGCGGAGTCGACGCGATGCGAAAAGCGCGCCGCACAGCCCTGGGGATGTCCCTTCCGTGAAGGGCTTCGCCGCTCCACTTGGTGTAAAGGGAACCCATTTCGACAAGGTTGCCTGAAAAGAGCGGCTCCTCCATGAGCATACGGGTGTCAAACTGGCCGCATGTCGCCACCATCGGCGTCCCGCCCTTGAAGGCGTCGTAGAGCATCACGAGTCCGGCTGCGAGCCCTCCCACGCCATGGAGATTGACAAAGCTAGGTTTGCCTGTCGCCCTGGCATAGCCATCCGCCATTGCGACAGCCGAAGGCTCGTGCAGCGACAGGATATATTTCAGCTCCCCGCAGTCCTGAAGGGCATCCATGAAAGGGAGTTCCGTGGTGCCCGGGTTGCCGAAAATATACCGAACGTCCCGGTCGACCAACATATCTAAGAGCACATAGCGGCCCTGCTTCTTCATAAAATGCCCCACTCCTCCGGCAGTTCTTCGGCCGTGATTTTCATCTCCGACATATTGATTTTCGTGATCTTAGCCATGATTTCCGACCACAGCCGCAAAATTTTGCTCAGCGTTGACCGGCGGGAATTTGTTGATGTGATCTAGCCGGCATGGTATCACCAACGGAAAAGGTTTGTCAAGAAAATATCCTCCCGGTGTTGCTTTACATTCATCCTGCATATGCGATGATAAAAGAAGACGAAGAAGAGGAGACGGCCTTGAGAAAGATTATCCGGCGCATTATATTGCGATTACCCATGCGTGCCATCTGGTCAGGCGCCGTCAGCTTCGGCTTGATCCACATCCCGGTCAAGCTCTACGCCGCAGCGGAGGATAAAGGTCCCGACCTGGACATGCTCAGGCGGCAGGATCTTTGTCCCATACGCTACGCCCGCGGGCCTTAATCTCCCCCCGAAGGACGAGGCGAGCGAGCGGGAGCTGGACATCGCGATAAAACTGATCGACCAGCTTGCCGAGCCGTTCAAGCCGGAGCAGTTTCACGATTCCTACAAGGAGGAGCTAAAGAGGGTGATGGAACAGAAAATCCAGGGGAAACCGTCTCAAGCCCCAAGAGAGGCGCCGGACCTCATGGCAAAGCTCCGGGAAAGCCTAGAGCATGCACGAAAACGAAAGACCGCGTGATATGCCCGGCCCGCCCGGCAACAACCTCGAAGAATACCGGAAAAAACGCGATTTTTCGGGCACGCCGGAGCCGCCCGGCGGCCAAGCCGCCGGGACGCGGGACGCGCTCCTCTTTGTCGTCCACAAGCACCAGGCCTCGCACCTTTCACTACGACCTCCGCCTTGAGCTCGAAGGCGTCCTGAAAAGCTGGGCAGTACCGAAGGGTCCGCCCCTCGATGCGGCCGACAAAAAGCTGGCCATGATGGTGGAGGACCACCCCTTCGACTACCGGACGTTCGAGGGCGTCATCCCCGAGGGCAGCTACGGCGCGGGAACAGTGATGATCTGGGACCGCGGGACGTATCGCGCCGCGGGGTGCGCCGAGCGCGTCGAGAGCGAGGAGGCGATGCAAGAAGGGCTCGCCCGAGGCCATATCAGCTTCGTCCTTGACGGGCAAAAGCTGAAGGGCGAATTCGCGCTCGTGCGGCTAAAAAAGGCAGGGGAGAACAGTTGGCTCCTCATCAAGAAAAAGGATGACTTCGCGCAAAGCCTGGGGGTCCCGCAAAGCGAGACCTCCGTCGCCTCGGGCCGGACCATGGAGGAGATCGCAACGGACGGATTTGCCGATCCTCCATAGGCCCAAGCCCTTACCTGTCGGGCCAGCCCGTTTTTATGGGTCTGCGGGAAGACATTGCCCCTTCGGACGTGCATAGAGAAAAGCCTGAAGACCTGTCCTTCGGGACGGCCGCAGGGCCGGAAAGGCAGGACGTCGGGCCGGAGGCGTCAATGAAGCGCAAGGGAAGGCTCGTCGCCATCAACGACGTGAAGGTCGATCTGACCAATCTCGACAAGGTTTTCTGGCCTGAGGAGGGATATACAAAGGGAGACGTCGTCGCCTATTACCGGTCTGCTGCGCCCTTCATTCTCCCCTATCTCAAGGACCGCCCCGAGTCTCTCCATCGCCATCCCGACGGGATCGCCGCCCCGGGCTTCTTCCAGAAAAACGTCGATCACGCCGTCCCCGGCTGGGTCGAAACGGTGCGCGTCTACTCCGAGTCGGACGGCAGGCAAGTCGCCTACCTCTTGTGCCAGGATGAAGCCGCCCTCGTCTACATGGCCAACCTCGGCTGCATAGAAATAAACCCCTGGCACGCGCGGTCCGGCCGCCTCCACAATCCGGATTACATGGTCCTCGATCTCGACCCTCTCGGCGTTCCGTTTTACGACGTGACGAGATGCGCCCTTGCCGCCCGCGATCTCCTCACCGAGATAGGCGCGGCCTGTTTCTGCAAGACATCGGGCGCGACCGGCCTCCACGTGTATGTGCCCCTCGGGGCCCAATACTCCCACGACCAGGCGACGCAGTTCGCCCTGCTCGTCAGCCGCCTCGTGCACCGGCGCCTGCCCGGAAGCACGAGCATCGAGAGAATGCCCGAAAAACGAAAAGGAAAGGTCTATCTGGACTTCCTCCGGAACGGCAGGGGCCAGACCCTGGCTGCGGCCTATTGCCTGAGGCCCCGAAAGGGCGCCCTCGTTTCCGCCCCGCTCGCCTGGGAAGAGGTGGACGAGTCCCTCGACCCCGCCCGCTTCACCATAGAAACAATGGCTTCCCGGCTGCAGCAGGTGGGCGATCTCTGGAAAGATGTGCTTGGTCCGGGCATCGATATGGAGCAATGCCTGAGCCGCCTCGACGATATGCTGGAGAAAAAGCGGTAGGGCGCGCTTCCGGACCAAACGCGCGACGGGCTTAAAGCGCCTGCAGGAAGAGGTGTTTCCGGTAGAAGCCCATTTCGGCTATCGAGGCTTCCACGTCGTAATGGGCGTCATGACGGCCGCCCAGGGCGAGAGCGGCCTCCGGGAAATAAGCGCGGACCATCTCCCGGTTCTCTTTTTGAAATTCCGCGTCCGGGCGAAGGCGCTTCCACTCCAGCTTAAAGGCGGTCACATCGAGGAGCCGGTAATCGAGGCGGCTTAAGAAGCGCGGCAGAAAGCGGCGAGCGAGCCGCCAGTCGGCATGGATGCTGTTGCCCGCCAGGGTCGGCCTGTTTTCCTTACGATTTTTCCGGGCGCCTCGAGCTTCATCCACATAAGCTGACAGCAGATCATCCGCTTCGGCAACATCTACTGCGGAAGAAGAGCGACATGCCTTCAGCAGGTCCGACAGGTTCTGCTCCACCCATTCGCTCACCGCCGCTCCGTGAGCCGCCCGGATTGCCAGAGAAACGTCGCGCTCCGGGGGCAATACGCGGCGCAGCGACGTGTCCGTGATGACTGAGGCAGCAATACGCGACGAGTCCAGCAGACGAGAACAAAACAA
>CAVTDX010000002.1:0-13366 GCA_963733345.1 uncultured delta proteobacterium | reverse complement strand
CTATGTCCCTAAATCTCATGGACGTCGCGGGAACTACCCGCGCGCCCTCTGTGCCATCTCCGTGTATGGTCACATCAACCTGCTTCCTGGGCGGCCATCGCATCGCGCTGGGTTATCTGGATGAACTCCTCGATATTCGCGCCGCTGAACCCCGTCACGATCCTGGACCTCCCCCAACCGAATATGGCTTTCCGATCCGGTCACGCTCGAATCCCATTTTGCGATATAAGCTTGTATATACCGGGCCCGGGCACCCCGTGTTCCACGTGGATCCGATCTTTGCCCAGCGCCAGTGCGAGCGATTTCGTGAGCAGAACTACTCCTCCCTTGGTAGCTGAGTACGACGGACTTGTAGATACGCCTACGAGTCCTGCCATTGAAACTATGTTTACAATAGAACCCTTGCCGGCTTTTCTCATTATGGGTATAAGAATTTAGAGCCGAGCCACGTGCCGGTAAGATTTATCTGTAATTGCCGCTGCCACTCTTCCACGCTTTTCTCGCTGATGAACTTACGAAGAACACCCCTGCCTTATTTACCAGGACATCAATCTTTCCATATGTTCCTACCGCCAGGTTTAGCATATTCTCCACATCAATTGCCTTCGTAATGTCCGTTTGTGTGAAAACAGCGTCTCCGCTGTCATTCCGGATAAACATCACAGTGCTTTTCCCTGCATCCTCAGAGATGTCAGCCACGACGACCCTTGTCCCTCTTTAGCAAGAGCGAGGCAATAGCTCTTCCAAAACGATATCCGGCGCCCGTCACACAGCAACCCTGTTAGCTAATCTCATGTACATCTACTCCTAAACCGATAATTTTTGCGGTCGAAACCGGCTTTTATTAAACATAGGCCGATGTTAAAGTCTCCGGACCCTTTGCAAAACAGAACGACTGATGGCTTACGCTGCGGCATCCCCAGTTAGCTCATACTCATTGGCGGTTGCGAGCCTCGTCCGAGATTATTCGCGATGGTCGCGGTCGAAGCGAAGACGCTCACATTATTGGCTATCAAGTCATTTTTGCGTGGCCACTTGAATATGGTGTCTTCCATGCCCACTCTGACATCAAGCCCCAAATTATGGCCATAGTGGTCATATACAAGAAGGACGCCCTGCCATACAGACCATGACTCTGGATTCGGGGTCGACATGTCTTATCTGCCTGACGTGTACATCAGATAATGAACGATAGCAAACTGGTCATATAGCGGGGTGCAGCCGAGAAAGAAGCTGGGAAGCAGAAGCCAACACAGAGGCTTGGTCACTATTCCGGTATCTATCAGCCAGTTTTTCGCTCTGTCCAAATCCTCCATCGGCGTATAGTGCAATTTCCGGTTTGACGCCACACTCTCGCATAAACTCCGCCTGGGCTTGTAGCAGCTTCCTTGGGGTCAGCCAAAACGGATTTAACGGCGACATCTCAAATAGTCCGGATCCCATTAACTCCATCTCACCTTTAAAAGTCGGCACGAGGCAACAACCGTCTATTATCACTCTGCTGCCATATTTTTCTTTTATTGGCTCCACGATAAGGCGCATGAGCCGGAGTATTCATCAGGATCAAGTACACCTTTGCCGTCCGGAAGTCGTGGATGAATGTGTACACTATAGCACCGGCGTCGATGCATTCGGTAGCCGATTTCCTGATCTCGTCGGGCGTATATGGCCGGTTGGGATTAGTTTCCCTCTTAATCGAACCTCCGACCACCGCCGCCTTTACCATTATGCTATCGGGTATTTCCCATTTCTGCTCGTTCGTCTGATCAAGACCTTTTATCGGGTCGCTTCGATCCTCCCATACATACCGTTCCGGAATATCATTAAATCTTTCGTTCATTTTATACCTCCTTATATTTTTTGTTTTTCAAAAGCATATTGCCTCTGTGGCCCGCCCCCTTTCATTGTACCACCCTCAGAGTTAGACTTCCTCTCATAGGAGAAGGCATGACCGCTTCAGGCGCCGGCGGCTTGTAGCCGAGGGAGCTGTGTGGTCTCATGTTGTTGTATTCCCTTCTCCGGTTCTCTATCAATACCTTTGCCTCAAGCAGGGTCGTGAAGACTTCCCCGTTCGGGAAGCCCGTCCCTGAGCCTCGCATTGAACGATTCAACGCAGCCGTTCTCCCGGGGACTTGCCGGCTCGATGAAAAGGGTTTTTACCCCCAGCCTCCCCGGCCGCTTTCCGCACCGCCTTTGCGGTAAACTCAGGTCCGCTCTCCGAGCGCGCACATGCGGACCGGGTAGGATCATGGCCTGAGTTTTCCCCCTGCGGTTGCCCGACTCGAAAATATGTCTTGACAATTATGTAGCCATTGGTTACACTTAAGAGACGGAGATAAGAAAATGAAATCGCTTCACCATTGGTTGCTGTTCGTGACGCCGGAAGACCTGAAAAACTGGAGAGAATTGAACGGTTATAGCCAAATGAAGCTCGCCGCTGCTTTGAGAGTCTCCCGAGTGACCGTAACCCGGTGGGAAACCGGGGTCAGGGAAATCCCGTCTTTCCTGGGTCTTGCCCTTGCGGGGTTGGAAGCAATAGACGCTGAGAAGAAGTCAGGGGAAACGAAAAAGGGAAAGGAGAAAAAGGACAATAGGCATGATCTATCTGAGGGGTGAGGACCGGAAAGCCTTGAAGCCAAAGGGAAAATAAGAGTGCCGAGGATCGGAATTGAACCAATGACACGCGGATTTTCAGTCCGCTGCTCTACCGACTGAGCTACCTCGGCACCTGCCGAATTTTAACCGAAATGCCGGTCTGTAGTCAAGTTTCTCGCATGCTCTCCCGGCCCATTCGCGCTCCTCGCGAGATCACTCCCGCTTCGTGCGGGCACAAAACAGTTGACACGAGCGATAAGTATTGTATAGTACAACCATGGATATTTTACAGGAATACGAGCATCTCAAGACCATATTGGGGACCCTCGGCTCGGTCGTTGTCTGCTATTCGGGCGGCGTGGACAGCACGCTCCTCCTCAAGGCGGCCTTCGATGCCCTGGGAAAGGAGCGGGTCCTCGCCCTCATCGCGAAATCGGAGACATACCCGAACGCGAGATCGAGGAGGCAGTCGCCTTTGCGGAATCAATCGAAGCGCCATATGAAGTAGTCGAGACGGACGAGATGGGCGACGATTGCTTCCTCCGGAACACGAGCCAGCGATGCTATTACTGCAAGCGGCACCTTTTCGGCCGGGCCTGGGAGATCGCCCGGGCGCGCGGCTTAACCCACGTCGTGGAAGGGTCGAATGTCGACGACCGGGGGGACTTTCGCCCCGGACGCCGTGCGGGCGAAGAGCTGGCTGTCGGGAGCCCCTCCTGGAGGCGGGTCTCACGAAGGGGAAGATACGGCAGATCCCGCAGGCCCTGGGGCTTTCCACCCACGATAAGCCGTCGCTAGCGTGTCTCGCTTCCCGGATACCATACGGGACGAGGGTAGAAGCGGATGTCCTTAAGAGAATAGGGCGTTCGGAGGAATTTCTGCGCACACTCGGCATGGCGCAGGTGAGGGTCAGGCACCACGGGCAGGTTGCCAGGATCGAGGTGCTGCAAGAAGACTTCGATAAGGTCGTCGCCTTGAGGGACGAGATCGCCGATGCCCTGAACAGGGCCGGCTTTCTATGACGTGACCCTCGATTTGAAGGGTTACCGGACCGGGAGCATGAACGAGGGCATGGAGCATTTGCCGGAACCGCCTGTCGATTGAACTTCTCGGCGCCTGAAAAAAACCCGGCCCCGACCAAAGGGGATCCGCGCGTCATTTTCGCCGATCCTGCCGGATCTCGACGACGAGCGTCCTCGGCTTGCCTTTTCTGAAAATCGTTACGCGAAACCGGCGGGCCGATCCCAGAGACTGCCGGCTCGCGATGAAGTCCCGGGCGGGTACGCCGTTGACCTCGCTGATCAGGTCGTTGGGCCTGAAGCCTAATCTC
The DNA here is from genome assembly GCA_963733345.1 of uncultured delta proteobacterium. GTDB lineage: Bacteria > Desulfobacterota > Syntrophorhabdia > Syntrophorhabdales > WCHB1-27 > BOG-1155. Next base: position 9,441 of record CAVTDX010000002.1, on the reverse strand, counting down.
TCGGGTATGCTGCCCCGGTCGATCTGTACGACTTCATAGGCCGCGATGCGCCCGTCTCTGCCGGCGTGCGCCTTGATCGTGACTGCTGACAAGACAATATCGACGTCTCTCTTGACATCTTCGGCAAGGGCTTTCGAGACGACTACCACGCCGCTCCGGCGCGTAATCTCGCGGGCATAGCGATCCGCCTTTCCCGGGTCCCCTGGCGCCGGCAAGCCGCCCTGCTTCTTCGTTTCCGTTGCCGGCGGACGCGCGGCCGCGACATCGGCGGCGAGGCAAGTCGCCTGGGCGTGGGCGAAAAGACTCCATATCCCTAGAATGGATGCGGTCGCGGCGATAAGCGGCGCGCCCTTCGTCCATCTACTCATCGTTAAGCCCCTCCTCTTTTTATAAGACATGCCGGAGATCATAGTATAAACCGCGAATTGCCTTCCATTTGTTTTGGCCGCCGAAAATGCTATACTCATACTCGCTTTTGAGGATCGGGAGCAGAAGCGGAACAGACGAAGGAGCGGGAAGAAAGGCGGGCCTTTAGCATCATTAGTGCCGAAGAGGGGACTCGAACCCCTACAGGCTTTCGCCTACCAGACCCTGAACCTGGCGCGTCTGCCAATTCCGCCACTTCGGCGCCTTGTTAGATTATAGGGAAAAGCGACCCGATGTCAAGGGGTGGAGATGCTGGTTTTTGAGTCGCTCGATATCCGGGAAAAGTTCGAGAGCCCGGTGCTGACCATAGGCAATTACGACGGTATTCACCTGGGCCACAGGCGGATTATCGAGAGGGTGAAAGGAAAGGGCCCGGGAACTTTCCGGCGTCTCCATGCTCATGACCTTCCGGCCCCATCCGCTCCATGTGCTGAGGCCCGACAAAGAATTGGCCGCGATCACGCCCTCGAGGAGAAAAAGCGCCTCATCCGGGAGGCGGGCATAGAGGTGCTCTTTATCGCGCCCTTTACGGCCGAATTTGCACAGATCGAGCCTGAAGAGTTTGTCGCCTCCATCCTCGTGGCGAAGCTGGCTATAAAGGGGCTGGTGATAGGCTACGACTTCAGGTTCGGCCGTCTCGGCAGGGGGAACACTCCATTTCTTCAGGAAGCGGGGCGCACATCGGGCTTCTTTGTGGAAGTCGTCGATCCGGTCGTCCTGGAGGGCGAGAAGGTCGGCAGCAACCGCATCAGGACCCTCTTAAGCGCCGGGGACGCGTCAAAGGCGGCGCGGCTTCTGGGGAGGCCCTTTGCCATAGAGGGCACGGTGGTCAGGGCCCTGGGAAGGGGCAAAACGATAGGCTATCCGACGATCAACCTGAAGACGGACTACTCCCTCATCCCTAACACGGGGGCCCCCGTGTTAGGGATGAGGGAGTAGTCCGTCTTCAGGTTGATCGTCGGATAGCCTATCGTTTTGCCCCTTCCCAGGTCCCTGACCACCGTGCCCTCGATGGCAAAGGGCCTCCCGAGAAGCCGCGCCGCCTTTGACGCGTCCCCGGCGCTTAAGAGGGTCCTGATGCGGTTGCTGCCACCCGCTCCCCCTCCAGGGCGACCGGATCCACGACTTCCACGAAGAACCCCGATGGCTCCTCCGCTGAAGAATGGAGATTCCCCCTTCCTTGGAGCCGAACCTGAAGTCGTGACCGATGACGATGCCCTTTATCGCGAGCTTGCCCGAGGATCGTCTCGACAAAGGCTTCCGGGGTGATGCGGCTGCAAACTCCTCGGTAAAAGGCACGACGAAGAGGACATCTATCCCCGTTTCCTCGATGACCCTCTTTTTCTCCTCCTCCGGCGTGATGGACGGCCAATTCCTTGTCCTGCCGCAGTATGTGAAGGGGATGGGGGTGAAAGGTCATGAGCATGGAGGTGCCGTCTATCTCCCGGGCCCTTTCCTTTCACCCTCTCGATGATCCGTCTGTGGCCCAGGTGGATACCGTCGTAATTGCCTATGGTCAGCACCGGGTTCTGAACTTTTCCCGGATGTCGATCGACTCGAAAACACGCATCTCTCACCTCTTGACATTGGGCGGCTTTTCTCTATAATGTAACAAAACGCCGAAGTGGCGGAATTGGCAGACGCGCTAGGTTCAGGGTCTGGTAGGCGCAAGCCTGTAGGGGTTCGAGTCCCCTCTTCGGCACTAATGATGCTAAAGGCCCGCCTTTCTTCCCGCTCCTTCGTCTGTTCCGTTTCTCGTCCCCGATCCTCAAAAGCGAGTATGAGTATAGCATTTTCGGCGGCCAAAACAAATGGAAGGCAATTCGCGGTTTATACTATGATCTCCGGCATGTCTTATAAAAAGAGGAGGGCTTAACGATGAGTAGATGGACGAAGGGCGCGCCGCTTATCGCCGCGACCGCATCCATTCTAGGGATATGGAGTCTTTTCGCCCACGCCCAGGCGACTTGCCTTGCCGCCGATGTCGCGGCCGCGCGTCCGCCGGCAACGGAAACGAAGAAGCAGGGCGGCTTGCCGGCGCCAGGGGACCCGGGAAAGGCGGATCGCTATGCCCGCGAGATTACGCGCCGGAGCGGCGTGGTAGTCGTCTCGAAAGCCCTTGCCGAAGATGTCAAGAGAGACGTCGATATTGTCTTGTCAGCAGTCACGATCAAGGCGCACGCCGGCAGAGACGGGCGCATCGCGGCCTATGAAGTCGTACAGATCGACCGGGGCAGCATACCCGAGAGATTAGGCTTCAGGCCCAACGACCTGATCAGCGAGGTCAACGGCGTACCGCCCGGGACTTCATCGCGAGCCGGCAGTCTCTGTATCGGCCCGCCGGTTTCGCGTAACGATTTTCAGAAAAGGCAAGCCGAGGACGCTCGTCGTCGAGATCCGGCAGGATCGGCGAAAATGACGCGCGGATCCCCTTTGGTCGGGGCCGGGTTTTTTTCAGGCGCCGAGAAGTTCAATCGACAGGCGGTTCCGGCAAATGCTCCATGCCCTCGTTCATGCTCCCGGTCCGGTAACCCTTCAAATCGAGGGTCACGTATAGAAAGCCGGCCCTGTTCAGGGCATCGGCGATCTCGTCCCTCAAGGCGACGACCTTATCGAAGTCTTCTTGCAGCACCTCGATCCTGGCAACCTGCCCGTGGTGCCTGACCCTCACCTGCGCCATGCCGAGTGTGCGCAGAAATTCCTCCGAACGCCCTATTCTCTTAAGGACATCCGCTTCTACCCTCGTCCCGTATGGTATCCGGGAAGCGAGACACGCTAGCGACGGCTTATCGTGGGTGGAAAGCCCCAGGGCCTGCGAGATCTGCCGTATCTTCCCCTTCGTGAGACCCGCCTCCAGGAGGGGGTCCTGACAGCCAGCTCTTCGCCCGCACGGCGTCCGGGGCGAAAGTCCCCCCGGTCGTCGACATTCGACCCTTCCACGACGTGGGTTAAGCCGCGCGCCCGGGCGATCTCCCAGGCCCGGCCGAAAAGGTGCCGCTTGCAGTAATAGCATCGCTGGCTCGTGTTCCGGAGGAAGCAATCGTCGCCCATCTCGTCCGTCTCGACTACTTCATATGGCGCTTCGATTGATTCCGCAAAGGCGACTGCCTCCTCGATCTCGCGTTCGGGGTATGTCTCCGATTTCGCGATGAGGGCGAGGACCCGCTCCTTTCCCAGGGCATCGAAGGCCGCCTTGAGGAGGAGCGTGCTGTCCACGCCGCCCGAATAGCAGACAACGACCGAGCCGAGGGTCCCCAATATGGTCTTGAGATGCTCGTATTCCTGTAAAATATCCATGGTTGTACTATACAATACTTATCGCTCGTGTCAACTGTTTTGTGCCCGCACGAAGCGGGAGTGATCTCGCGAGGAGCGCGAATGGGCCGGGAGAGCATGCGAGAAACTTGACTACAGACCGGCATTTCGGTTAAAATTGGGCAGGTGCCGAGGTAGCTCAGTCGGTAGAGCAGCGGACTGAAAATCCGCGTGTCATTGGTTCAATTCCGATCCTCGGCACTCTTATTTTCCCTTTGGCTTCAAGGCTTTCCGGTCCTCACCCCTCAGATAGATCATGCCTATTGTCCTTTTTCTCCTTTCCCTTTTTCGTTTCCCCTGACTTCTTCTCAGCGTCTATTGCTTCCAACCCCGCAAGGGCAAGACCCAGGAAAGACGGGATTTCCCTGACCCCGGTTTCCCACCGGGTTACGGTCGACTCGGGAGACTCTCAAAGCAGCGGCGAGCTTCATTTGGCTATAACCGTTCAATTCTCTCCAGTTTTTCAGGTCTTCCGGCGTCACGAACAGCAACCAATGGTGAAGCGATTTCATTTTCTTATCTCCGTCTCTTAAGTGTAACCAATGGCTACATAATTGTCAAGACATATTTTCGAGTCGGGCAACCGCAGGGGGAAAACTCAGGCCATGATCCTACCCGGTCCGCATGTGCGCGCTCGGAGAGCGGACCTGAGTTTACCGCAAAGGCGGTGCGGAAAGCGGCCGGGGAGGCTGGGGGTAAAAACCCTTTTCATCGAGCCGGCAAGTCCCCGGGAGAACGGCTGCGTTGAATCGTTCAATGCGAGGCTCAGGGACGGGCTTCCCGAACGGGGAAGTCTTCACGACCCTGCTTGAGGCAAAGGTATTGATAGAGAACCGGAGAAGGGAATACAACAACATGAGACCACACAGCTCCCTCGGCTACAAGCCGCCGGCGCCTGAAGCGGTCATGCCTTCTCCTATGAGAGGAAGTCTAACTCTGAGGGTGGTACAATGAAAGGGGGCGGGCCACAGAGGCAATATGCTTTTGAAAAACAAAAAATATAAGGAGGTATAAAATGAACGAAAGATTTAATGATATTCCGGAACGGTATGTATGGGAGGATCGAAGCGACCCGATAAAAGGTCTTGATTAGACGAACCAGCAGAAATGGGAAATACCCGATAGCATAGTGGTAAAGGCGGCGGTGGTCGGAGGTTCGATTAAGAGGGAAACTAATCCCAACCAGCCATATACGCCCGACGAGATCAGGAAATCGGCTACCGAATGCATCGACGCCGGTGCTATTAGTGTACACATTCATCCACGACTTCCGGACGGCAAAGGTGTACTTGATCCTGATGAATACTCACGGCTCATGCGCCTTATCGTGGAGCCAATAAAAGAAAAATATGGCAGCAGAGTGATAATAGACGGTTGTTGCCTCGTGCCGACTTTTAAAGGTGAGATGGAGTTAATGGGATCCGGACTATTTGAGATGTCGCCGTTAAATCCGTTTTGGCTGACCCCAAGGAAGCTGCTACAAGCCCAGGCGGAGTTTATGCGAGAGTGTGGCGTCAAACCGGAAATTGCACTATACGCCGATGGAGATTTGGACAGAGCGAAAAACTGGCTGATAGATACCGGAATAGTGACCAAGCCTCTGTGTTGGCTTCTGCTTCCCAGCTTCTTTCTCGGCTGCACCCCGCTATATGACCAGTTTGCTATGGTTGAGTATCTGATGTTGCACGTCAGGCAGATAAGACATATCGACCCCGAATCCAGAATCATGGTCTGTATGGCAGGGCGTCCTTCTTCGTATCTGACCACTATGGCCATAATTCTGGGGCTTGATGTCAGAGTGGGCATGGAAGACACCATATTCAAGTGGCCACACAAAAATGACTTGATAGCCAATAATGTCAGCGTCTTCACTTCAACCGCGACCATAGCGAATAATCTCGGACGGAGGCTGGCAACCGCCAATGAGTATAGAGCTAAGCTGGGGATACCGCAGCGTTAGCCATCAGTCGTTCTGTTTTGCAAAGGGTCCGGAGACTTTAACATAGGCCTATGTTTAATAAAAGCCGGTTTCGACCGCAAAAATTATCGAGTTTAGGAGTAGATATACATGAGATTAGCTAACAGGGTTGCTGTAGTGACAGGCGCCGGATCTGGTTTTGGAAGAGCTATTGCCTCGCTCTTTGCTAAAGAGGGAGCAAGGGTCGTCGTGGCTGACATCTCTGAGGATGCAGGGAAAAGCACTGTGATGTTTATCCGGAATGACGGCGGAGACGCTGTTTTCACACAAACGGACATTACGAAGGCAATTGATGTGGAGAATATGCTAAACCTGGCGGTAGGAACATATGGAAAGATTGATGTCCTGGTAAATAACGCAGGAGTGTTCTTTCGTAAGTTCATCACGGAGGAAAGCGTGGAAGAGTGGCAGCGGCAATTACAGATAAATCTTACCGGCACGTGGCTCGGCTGTAAATATGTTATACCCATAATGAGAAAAGCCGGCAAGGGTTCTATTGTAAACATAGCTTCAATGGCAGGACTCGTAGGCATATCTACAAGTCCGTCGTACTCAGCAACCAAGGGAGGAGTAGTTCTGCTCACGAAATCGCTCGCACTGGCGCTGGGCAAAGATAATATCCGCGTGAACGCGGTATGCCCGGGCCCGGTATATACAGACTTATATCGCAAAATGGGATTCGAGCGTGACCAGATAGAAAAGCCATATTCATTAGGGGTCCCGATGCAGCGTCTAGGCACACCTGAGGAAATCGCCATGGCGGTTCTGTACTTCGCCAGTGACGAATCATCATGGGTTACCGGTTCATCGTTATCTGTTGACGGGGGAATGACTGCCGGGCCATTCAACCCCTTGCCTAATGATAAAGGCCAGGATAACAAGTAATCTTGGATTTAACGGGCATGTAAGGCAGGAGGATTGCGAGAGGGGTCGCCGTGTATGGTCTTTGTATAGTAGACATGAGCTTCCTACTCCTGAGAATAGGGAAAGCCCTATTGATCGGGAATGCCGATTCAATACCGTGGATGCTCGAAAAGGGTGAAATCGGGAAGTGAGACGGTTCCACTTTGAGATAACCGAAAATCCGCGTGTCATTGGTTCAATTCCGATCCTCGGCACTTTTATTTTCAATAACTTATGGACTGTTCATTTTTGACATTCCGGCGAGATATCAGAATCTATCCAACTCCTGTCCAACATTTTTACCTCAAAGGGAGAATATCAGGCTATCCGGTCCTGGCTGTCTCGACCACCCGCCATCGACAAACACCCATTTTTTCATTGACAACGTGGGGTAAAAAAGATATAGAGCACTATAGCGTCCGGGAGCTGGTCCGTTAACCCGAAGACTGCGTTCGCCTTCATTTAGGTCTCAACAAAAACTCCAGACCGGCGGTAGACCGGCGCCTTGGATAGAGCCTATGCGCCGTAGGCGCCCAAAGTTGCTCCCGAAGGCAGGGCAAGAGAATTGCTCGGCAATTAATATGCAAAAAGGGGCGTTTAGGCGGACAAGCCGACCGCTCGCCCTAAGCAAGCCGGTTAAGGAAACAGAGCCTCAGAAGGCTGGCATAGCCGGCAATCTTTGACGCATGGAGGATTCCATGGACGGGAAGAATGAAAAACAGGGCAGGAAGGCAGGTTGTACGAGGAGGGATTTCATCAAGACATCCTTGGCCGGGGCGGCCGGCGTGCTTGCCGGTTCCACTATCGGTCCGACGATGCTCCGGGCGCAGCAGAAACCGATCAGGATAGGCGGCTTGGCCGCCATGAGCCCGCCTACAGGCATGTTCAGCGAAGCGTCCTTCAGGGGAATCATGCTGTGGGTCAATCAGGTCAACAGCAGGGGGGGCCTCCTCGGAAGAAAGGTTGAGGCAACCAGCCGGGACACCATGGGCAAACCCGAAGAGGGCGTCCGCTATGCAAGGGATTATGCGGCGAGCGGCTACGACTTTATCTACCCCTACGGTTCGGGATTAGAAGCATTCGCAGTCGCCGCGATTTCCAGAGAGATCAAAAAGCTCATGTTTTTCGTCTTCGACGCCAGCGAGTTGACCGCGGATCCGAAAGTCAGGAGCCCGTACTGTTTCAGGCCGGCCCGCAACGACGTACTTGATAGCATTGCCTCGGCGAAGTATGCAGCCCAAAAATCAAAGGAGCTCGGCCTGACGCGGTGGTATACTCTCGCAGAGGACTTCGCACATGGCAGGGAGACGGTTACCATGTTCCTCCATTTCTTCAAGAAGTACAACCCCAAGGTGGAAATCGTGGGCCAGGTCTGGCCGAAGCTGGGCGAACCGGACTTCACCTCTCACATTACGGCAATACTGAACGCAAAACCTCAGGCGGTCTTTGCCTTGGTCCTTGCCGCAGACTCGATCACCTTTGCCAGACAGGGCGCTATGTATGGGCTTTTTGACCAGATTAGCGTCTTCTGCAAAGATTTCGCCAATTACCCGGTCCTGCAGGCCATCATCCAGGCTGTGGGCAAAGTTCCACGCGTGTACGCGAGCATAGAATATCTGCGAACATTTCCTGACACCGAGGAGAACCACGCCTTCTGTGATGCGTACGAAAAGGCCTATGGCTCCCGTCCTTTCGCCTTGTCGTGGAAGACGTATACGGGCTGCCTTCTCATCGAAGAGGCGGTGAAGAGGGCGAAGACTACGGACACAGACGCCGTCATGAAGGCCCTAAGAGATTTGTCCGTCAAGTCGCCGGTAGGGATGGGAAAGAATGGAACGGTTACCATGCGCGGCCGGGACGGCCAGTTGATTTACTATCCCATGGGCTGGGGGCCTGTCCTTCCTAATGAGCCCTTTATGACCGATATTGTCGCCGGAAACTGGGAAGAGATGCTTGCAGAGGAAACGGATTGGCTCAAAGGCAAGGGATGGCTCTAATGTATTGCTGTCCTTGCAACGGGGAGCGCCGGCCCGCAGTCTTGGCATCTCCGACGACCGCAACATCTACAGCGCAATCATGCTCGGCTGCCCCAAGCACGAATACCGAAAGACGATACCCCGTAGACAAAGGGAGGTAAGCTGGCTGTAGGCAGCCCCCAGGCGCCATGCTTGCCGAAAAGCTTCCGGAATTCGAGGGAAGCAGCCGAAGCCGCGAAGGATCCGGGGCGCAAGACTACAACGGGCCTCCTCCGAGGGCGTTGAAGAGGGCGATGAGGTCGGAGGCGATGTTCTGCGTGCTTTGGGTCAGCGCACTTTCGTCCGTATATTGCTGGCGCTCGGCGGTGAGAACGTTGAGGAAGTCTGTCTGCCCTTCCTGAAAGAGCTTTAAAGAGAGGTCGACGGCTTTGCGTTCGGCGGTCACGGCGTCCTGAAGCAGCTTGTGGTGCACCTGCTCTTTTGAGAAGGCGACGAGGGCGTTCTCCACTTCCTGGAGGGCGGTCAGCGCGGTCTGTTGATACGTGACGAAGGCCTGGTCGCGAAGGGCCTCCTGGACGTGGATGTTCGAAACAATGGCGCCGCCCTGGAAAATTGGCCACGCTGCCGATGGGCCGATAAAGAGGCCCCGGCTTGAGCCGTTGAACCAGGAACGGACCTGTGTGGTCAGCCAGTTGGCGCCGCCGGTAAGGGAGAACTGGGGGAAGAGCTGCGCTACCGCCACTCCGATTTGCGCCGTAGCGCTGTGGAGCTGGGCCTCGGCCTGGCGGATGTCGGGACGGCGGAGGAGGAGATCGGAAGGCAGACCGGCTGGGATCTGCTGGC
>CAVTDX010000001.1:0-24297 GCA_963733345.1 uncultured delta proteobacterium | reverse complement strand
ATACAATGAAGAGCATACTTGGCTCAAATTAGAGGCGCCTGCCAAAGGAAGGGTCGGCATTACCGCTTACGCGCAAGAGAGGTTGAAGGAGGTTGTGTTTGTCGAACTTCCCGATGTGGGCGCCGAAACCGTTCAGATGCAGCCTTTCGGAGTGATCGAGTCCGTGAAGGCGACAAATGACCTCTACAGCCCTGTCAGCGGGACAGTAATGGAAGTGAACGAAGGTTAAAAGACGATCCGGGACTGGTGAACAGGGACCCTTATGGCGAAGGTTGGATGGTCATGATTGAGTTCAACAATGCCGCAGAGCTTGATGCGCTCATATCGGCAGAAGCCTACCGGCTGGCTGTGGGCAGGTAGGGGATAGGGATGAGCGCAAGCATCCTTATCATCAGATGCAAGGGTTATTGAGGGGACGGCAGCCATGGAAGAACGCGACTTACTTGTGATCGGCGCAGGTCCGGCCGGTTACGCAGCAGCGATCAGGGCCGCACAACTTGGCGGAAAAGTGACGATCGTAGAAAAAGAAGCCTTGGGAGGGACTTGTCTGAATCATGGATGCATCCCGACCCGAGTCTTTGCCAGGGCGGCCGAATTGCTCGAAACGGGAAGCCGCGGCAAGGACTATGGCATCGCCTTCCGCGACCTGATCATCGAGTTCTCAAAACTGATCGCGAGAAAAGACGTCGTGGTGAAAACGCTCGTGGCGGGCGTCAGGATGTTGCTCGGGGAAAATGGCGTTGAGACGCTGGAGGGAACGGCTGCATTCAATAGCGCCCGAGAGCTTTCGATAACGGCTCCGGATGGAGGGAGAAAAATAATACTCGCCAGAAATACAGTCATGGCCCCGGGCGCCAGATGCAGAGAATTGTCCATATCCGGCGGAGATATGATTCTTGACACGACAGCGACCCTTCGACTCAAGGAGATGCCTCGTTCAATGGTTATACTAGGGGCAGGCTGCATAGGGATGTCTCTTGCGAGCGTGTTCTCGAGGCTCGGCGCTGCGGTGACCGTATTGGAGGAATCAAGCTCCATGCTGAACGGGATTGACGGAGAGATCGTTTCGCAGTACCAGAAGGAGGCGAAAAAAAATAAGATCGCGTATTTCCCCGAATGCCGCATCCAGGCAGTCGAACATGACTCGAATGACGGCATGAGGGTCCTGGCGAGCCTGAAAGGCGAGGATCTCATGGTAAATGCCCAATGCGTCGTCAACGCCGAGGAGAGAGAAGCCAATATTGAGGGGCTTGGCCTAACGGATCTCGGCGTAAGGCTCAATGAAAAAAAAGGCGTTGCAGTAGACAGGGCAATGAGGACGAACATTGCCGGCGTCTTCGCCGCCGGCGACGTGACCATGGAACACATGTGGACGCACGCGGCATATATGGAAGGCGTGGTGGCGGCTGAAAACGCCATGGGGAAAGAATCTTACGCCAACTACAGCGCCATCCCCTATTGGGCTTGTACTCTCCCGAGCGTTGCCGGCGTCGGCTTTACCGAGGAAGAGGCTGTGAAGATGGGATACGACGTAAAATCATCACGGTTCTCCTTTGCCGGGAATGGCATGGCCGTCGTTCTGGGGCAGAGGACGGGCATGGTCAAGCTGATTGCTGAGCGGAAATACGGGCGGGTGCTGGGTGTCCACATTGTTGGCGCCCAGGCGGCCGAGTTGATCGCTGCGGCTGCAATGGCAGTGAAATCAGAACTCGCCTCGGAGGACATAGGCGCCGTATTGCACCCTCATCCTTCCCTGTCCGAGGCCTTCTGGGAGGCAGCGAGAGGCATTGACGGCAACGCAATCCATCTCCTTCCAGACAAGTAAGCGCGATCATGATATCGGCGGCAATATCCGGGAAAAACGTCGCGGTCGAGAGGGTAACCAACGTGTATCAACTGGGCCTGATGGAATATAGTACGGCCTATGAACTGCAAAAAACCTTTCACGGCAGGAGGCTCAGGGGCGAGGCGCCGGACGCCCTTCTGTTGCTGGAACATACGCCCACTTTCACCATAGGAAAGTCGGGAAGGGTGGACAACGTACTCGCATCGCGCGACACGCTGAAGGCGTTGGGAATTTCGTTGTTCCTCATCGAGCGGGGTGGAGATGCGACATACCACGGTCCCGGACAGATAGTCGGCTACCCGATCATAGATCTGAGAAACAGGGGCAAGGATATTCGAAGGTTTGTCTATGATTTGGAAGAGGTGCTTGTGCGCACTCTCAGAGACTTCTCCGTGGAAGGAAAACGCGACCCGACTCACCCTGGCGTCTGGGTCAATCATGAAGAAGTGGCGGCAATAGGTCTGAGTGTCCGGAAATGGGTCAGCATGCACGGTTTTGCCCTCAACGTCAACACTCGAATGGAACACTTCTCGCTTATCAATCCTTGCGGTTTTACTGACAGAAAGGCGGTTTCCATCTCGCAACTGCTCTCCCGGGAGGTGCCCTTGGAGCAAGTGACAGAACGATTGCTCTTGCATTTTTCAAGCGTTTTTGAGACCCGTTTGGCAATCACGCCTCCCCCGACCCCGGATAATGCGTGATGGGAGAACGCCTGCATGATGAGGTTCAGGCAGAGCAAGCGGCCATCGACGTTAACAGTAATAAACCGGGTTGGTCGAAGACGGCTATGATGGAGACCAGTCTAAATAGCGACTTACAGAACATAGTGGGCGAAACGAGAGTCACGACCAGCCTGTTCGAGAGACGGGTCTATGCCGCCGATTTCGTTCCCATCCCTGAAATCGTAAGGGCTTTCTTCAAGACCCTGCCGGATGCGGTAGTGAAGCCCGCGGATGCGGCGCAAGTAGGCCGCGTCCTATCCTATTGCTCGACCAAATCACTACCTGCGACGCCCCGGGGCGGAGGCTCGTCCGGCCTTTTCGGCGCCGTCCCGAAGAAAGGCGGTATCGTGCTCGATCTGCGCGGACTGTCGAGGGTGATCGACATAGACCGGGAAGGTCAAAGAGCAACCGCAGAGGCAGGCGTTACCTGGTGGGAGCTTGACGTGGCCGTGAAGCGCGCAGGACTAACCCTCAAGAGCTATCCCTCCAGCGCCCTGTCCGCTACCCTCGGAGGATGGATCGTGGGCAGCGGTCTTGGAATAGGAAGCCTCCTGCACGGCGGAGTAATTGACCACCTTGTTGCGGGAGAAGTGGCGCTTCCCGACGGCTCCGTTAAGCCGTTCACTAGAGGCCATGGCCTGGAATGGTTCTGTCAAAGCGAAGGGATGCTAGGCGTTCTTACGAAGGTCACCCTCAGTGTTCGGAAGGTCCCGGAGGCTGGTTCGCACCATTTGATCTATTTCGCCCGTCTCCCCGACCTCTTCGACTTTGCCCGCGATCTGGGGAGGAGTTCGCCAACCCCCTATGCGGTGGAGTTTTTTGACAGCGTGTACATGAGCCTTGTGAAGGCGTCGGGTTACCCCGTGACGGACTTCCTGCCGGGCAGCGGGACCGCTCTTGTCGCCTACCAGGGGTCCGCTCAGGAGGCGGCTGAAGCAGACGTCGCCATTGGCAAGCTGGCGATAGCTCATAAGGGAGAGATGAGGGCGGGCGCCAAAGAAGAATGGGGCCATCGGTTCAACATGATGCGGATAAGGCGGGCAGCTCCTACCGTGCTCCCAAGCAGCGTCCACGTGCCCGCGGACCGGCTTGGGAGATTCTATTCGGGTGCGAGGAAACTGAACAAAAGACCCATAGGATTCCTCGGCCATCTCGTTTCTCCGAACGACTGTTTGGTCATGCCCATGCTCGTTACAGACCGGCGGAGTCCTGTGGAGTTTCTCTTTGCCCTTCATACGCCGAGGGATCTCGCGGAATTGGCCCTGTCGGTAGGCGGAAGGCCCGGGGGCGGCGTGGGTGTCTGGAACGCCCCGTACAGAAAGAAGATCCTCTCAGATGACAAGATCAGGGAGATAAAAGAGAAGAAAAAGGAACTTGACCCGAAAGGCATCCTCAACCCCGGCATGTGGCTCGATCCTTTCCCCCTGTTTACTTCGTCCGTCTATCAGCCGGCCATGGCCGTAGCCGGCCTCCTGGACCGGATTCTACCCGCTGCAATAGGCGAGGAGGACAAAAAGGACATAAAGTACGAGTTTTCCGTTTGTGTTCAGTGCGGATACTGCGCACAGTATTGCCCGACCAAGGGCGTCTGGTTTTCGGCGACGCCAAGAGGCAGGATCCTAATGACTAGGGCGGTCCTGACGGAAGCCGGCATTGACGAGTCGAAAGCTAGTCAGGACTACATCAACAGCGTTTTTCAATGCACTCTCTGCGGCAGGTGCAAGGTTGATTGCACGGTTTCCATAGACTCTCCCGCCATGTGGGCAGGCTTGCGGAGCAGGCTGGCAGAAAAAGGCCTCGAACCCGACGCGCTCAAGGATTTGGCGAAGACGGTTGTGAAAAATCACAACCTCGCCGGTAAGGCAAACGAGCAGCGGGCCGGGTGGGCCAAACGGATCAAGGTGCGGTCCGATCTCAACAAAAAGGCGGGCGGGGATGTGGTCTACTTTGTTGGTTGCGTCACCTCGTTCTATCCAACGGTTCAGGACGTGGCCCGGTCTTTTGTTCGGCTCCTCGATCTCGCGGGCGTCGATTTCGCCCTTCTAGGGGGCGAAGAATGGTGTTGCGGATATCCCCTGATTTCCGCCGGACACAAGAATGAGGCGCTTGAGTCCCTCCTCCACAACTGTCGGATCATTGAGGCCCTGGGGACGAAGACCCTTGCAGCGACCTGTCCCGGGTGCTATCGCATGTGGAAACATGAGTATGAGCGGGCAACGGGCAAAAAGCCTCCTTTCGAGATTCTTCATTCGACAGAGTTGATCCTGAGGCTGATCGCCGAGGGGAGAATCGCTCTGGCAGAAACGCCCGGGGTCGCGACATACCATGATCCCTGCGATCTCGGTCGGGCGGCCGGACTTTTTGACCCGCCGAGGGACATAATAAGGAGCATTCCCGGCGTCGTGTTCACCGAGCTGGCGGACAATAGGGAGCGCTGTAACTGCTGTGGGTCCGGTGGAGACCTGCTCGCCTCGAATACGGATATGTCTCTCGCTATCGGGGTGCGCAAGCTGGAGGAGGCGCTGCTCACCGGTGCAAAAAGCCTTGTGACTGCCTGCCCTTCCTGCGAGAGGACGCTCATGATGGCGAAGATGAGACAGAAGTCGCCCATCGAGGTCCTCGATCTTGCCCAGTTCGTTTGGAGGGCCGCAGCGAAGAAGTGAGAAGCCGCTTACGATAAGGATGTTGGACGGGCCTTGCGAGCGCCCTCGAAAGGCCCGGTTGCTTAAAGACGGTACGGACGTCGGGAACCAGTCAGAATCGGAATGAGGGACACGAATTAAGGAGGCTCACCATGGCGCAACAAATGACCAAAGAAACCGCTCTCTGGATTTACGAACGGATGTGCCTGATCCGCAACCTCGAAGAACGGGTTGTCGATGGGCTGATGAAAGCCAAAATTCCGGGGATTGCCCATCTTTACGAAGGCGAGGAGGCGATCGCAGTAGGGGCTTGCGCCCAACTCACCGACCGGGACTATATCACGTCGACCCATAGAGGGCACGGACACTGCATCGCCAAGGGGGTGGACGTCAAGAAAATGGTCGCCGAGCTTTATGGGAGAGCGACCGGCGCCTGCAAAGGCAAGGGCGGCTCCATGCATATTGCCGATATCGACAAGGGAATGCTGGGTGCGAACGGTATTGTGGGCGCGGGCGGACCCATTGCCTGCGGCGCCGGCTTGAGTGCGAAGACCCGGGGCTCCGATCAGGTGACCGTCTGTTTTTTTGGCGATGGCGCCGCCGAGCAGGGAACGATGCACGAAGCCATGAACTTTGCGAACGTCTTGAAGCTGCCCGTCATCTTCATGTGTGAAAACAACGGGTACGCTGAATCGACCCCGGTCGGTTATCACTGTTCTGTCGGCGACATTTGTTCGCGCGCTGTTGCCTATGGCATGCCGGGCGTCAAGATAGACGGCGCCGATGCGTTTGCAGTTTACGAGGCGACAGGGGCGGCGGTCGACAGGGCGCGACGAGGCGAGGGACCTACTCTGATTGAGGCCAAGACGTTCCGGTACTACGGTCACTATGTGGGCGATCCCAAAAAGTATATGACTAAGGAAGAGATGGATGGACACCGGGCCAACGACCCCATCGACAAGTTCAGAAGGCGGGTCTTGCAGGACGGCCTGGCAACTTCGGCCGAGCTGGAAAAACTGGATCGGCGGGTCAAGGCAACCCTCGACGAGGCAGTCGATTACGCGGAAAGCTCCCCTGGCCGGCCCCCGAAGAATTATCGAAAGACGTCTACTCGGCCTATAGCCGGCAAAGGAGGTAGAAGAAAATGGGCGACAGAAGACTGACGTTTCGCGAGGCAATTAGAGAAGCCCTGAGACTGGAGATGCGTCGGGATCAGAATGTGATCATTCTGGGGGAGGACGTGGCCGGAGGGGCCGGCATCCCTCACCTCGAGGAGAAAAATGAGGAGGCATGGGGCGGCAGCCAGGGTGTGACAAAGGGTCTCATGACGGAATTCGGCAGGAAGCGGGTCATCGATACCCCCATCAGCGAATCCGCTATCATGGGGTCCGCGGTGGGCTCGGCGCTCACCGGGTTGCGACCCGTAGCCGAATTGATGTTCATCGACTTTCTCGGCGTCTGCTTAGACCAGATAGCAAACCAGGGCGGCAAGTTCCGTTATATGTTCGGAGGAAAGGCTCAGGTTCCCATGGTGGTGCGTACGACCATAGGGGCGGGCAAGGGCGTCGCCGCACAACATTCTGGCGCGTATTATTCTGTCTTCACCCATTATGCGGGTCTGAAAGTGGTTGTTCCCGCCACCCCTTACGATGCAAAAGGCCTCCTCATCTCGGCGATCCGCGATCCGACCCCGTCATTTTCTGCGAGCACAAGATGCTTTACGGGGTGGAGGGGCCATGCCCGGAAGGGGAATACACTATCCCCCTGGGCGTGGCCGATGTTAAACGAGCAGGGAAGGATGTGACGGTTGTCGCCACGGGACGAATGCTTTATTTTGCCCTGGAGGCAGCGAGCGAATTGGCGAAGGCCGGCACTCAAGCGGAAGTCGTCGATCCCCGTTCACTGTCTCCGCTGGATGAGGATACGATTCTGGAATCGGTAAAGAAGACCCACCGGCTCGTCGTCGTGGATGAAGATAACCCGCGCTGCGGGTTCGCCGGCGATATCGTGGCCCTCGTCGCCCAGTTCGGTTTCGATTACCTCGACGCCCAGCCAGTGACGGTAACGGCGCCTCATACGCCCGTACCCTTTAGCCCGGGCCTCGAGGCCGCTTATATACCGGATGCAGCCAAGATCGTCGCAGCGGTAAGATCACTTTTTTGAAGCGGGTGAAAAGAAGGCGCGGCTTACACATAATGCTTGCATAAAAACCTTGGGGGAGAGATGAGATGACCGACAAACCTATTTTCACGGGGATCTTGCAGATCGGTCTCGTCGTAAGGAACTGCGACGCCTCGGTCAGGCGCTGGGCGGAAGAGTGCGGCATAGGGCCATGGCAGATCTATGAATTCAATCCGGAGACCGTAGACCGAATGATAATTAGCGGGAAACGCCGGGAATACGCAATGAGGCTTGCAAAGACTTACGTCGGCCCGGTCCAGCTCGAGCTGATCGAGCCGAAGGACGACAAGAGCGCTTATGCAGAGTTCCTCAGAGAACACGGAGAGGGTCTGCACCATGTCGCCTTCGAGGTCAACGACTACAGAAAGGTCATAGGATGGTACGAGAAGAGGAGAGAGCCGATCCTTCAGAGCGGCCGCTGGAACGGCAGAACCTATACCTACCTTGATTTACGGAAGGACCTGGGGCTGATAGCAGAGATCTACGACGTTGCATCCGGTTTCCAGCCTCCTGAACCGGATGCGGTCTATCCCGAGAAAACCTTCAATGGTTCTTAACATGGCGGACATCGCTTTTTCCGCAAGAGCAACTTCTTGCTGTTGCCTTTGTGCGTCCCTACGTGGTATGTTCAAACATAGATCGCTTTATATTTTCATAAAAAGAACCGCGTGGAGGGATGAGATGGCTGACAAACCTATTTTCACGGGGATTTTGCAGATCGGCTTCATTGTAAAGAACCTCGACGCCTCGGTCAGGCGCTGGGTGGAAGAGTGCGGCATAGGGCCGTGGAAAATCTATGAATTCAATCCGGAGACCGTCGATCAAATGATAATTCGCGGGAAACGCCAGGAATACGCAATGAGGCTTGCAACGACTTACGTCGGCTCGGTCCAGCTGGAGCTGATCGAGCCGAAGGACGACAAAAGCACTCATGCAGAGTTCCTCAGAGAACACGGAGAGGGCTTGCACCATGTCGCCTTCGAGGTCGATGATTACGGAAAGGCCGTAGGATGGTACGAGAAGAGGGGAGAGCCGATCCTTCACGGCGGCCGCCGGAGCGGTAAAGCCTTTACCTACTTTGATTTGCGGAAGGACCTGGGGCTTATAGCGGAGATCTACGACGTTGCACCCGGTTCCCAGCCTCCTGAACCGGATGCGGTCTATCCCGAGAAAACCTTCAATGGTTCTTAACGCGGCGGACATCGCTTTTTCCGCAAGAGCAACTTCTTGCCGTTGCCTTGTGCGTCCCTGCAAGACATGTTCAAAAATGGATCGCTTTAGTGAGAACTGAGGAGGTTGTTTCGTGGCAACGCAGATAGTCATCCCAAAGCTCGGTTTTACAACTGATGACGCAACCATCGTGGAATGGAAGGCCCATGAGGGTGATTGGGTCGAGAAAGGCGCAGTTGTTGCCGCGCTCGAGACGCAAAAAGTCGAATGGAACGTGGAAGCGGAAGATGCCGGTTATCTTCACATAATCGTGGACGAAGGGGAGAAGGCAGCCGTTGGCCGTGTGATAGGCGTTCTTGCGGAATCAAGAGAAGAGTTAGAGAAACTTGCGGGCTCGATGCGCCCTGATGCCTGATGCCCTCACCGGGGCTGAGACGATAGTCCCTGAAGCAACGGCAGCGCCGACGACCGGCGCCGAAGCAGGCGAACGCATCAAAATAACGCCGGTTGCGAGAAAGATGGCCGAAGAGAAGATGCTCGACATTGCCCGCATAAAGGGCACGGGACCGGGCGGGAGGATTACCGCCGACGACGTCCAGAGGGCCGCCGAAGAGCAGCCGGGGCGGCAGGCTCCGGAGAGGGAGGCAGGCCCTCTCATCCAGGGCAAGGCCGTCAAGCAATCCATCCCTATGAAGGCCATGAGGAAGGCAATAGCAGACCACATGGTGAAGAGTCTCGCCGCCGCAGCTCAGCTCACCTTCATGGGAGAAGTGGATATGACGGAGATCGTGAGACTCCGGGAAGCCCTCAAAAAGCGGCAGGATCCCGTGGCGCAAAAAATCACTTACACGGAGATGCTCGTGGCGGTGCTGGCGCGCACGCTCAAGCGCCATCCAGACATCAACTGCAGCATCATCGATAACGAGCTGAAGATCTGGGAAGACATCAACATCGGCGTAGCCGTCGCCCTCGGCAATGAGGGCCTTGTCGTGCCCGTGGTAAGGCATGCCGATACACTCTCCCTGACTGAGATATCGGTAAAGGTGAAGGAGCTTGCAGAGAAGGCGCGGACCGGAAGGCTCGTGCCCGATGACATGACGGGCGGTACTTTTACTGTGACCGCCGTAGGCTCCATAGGCGTAAGCGTATTCTTCACCCCCATAATAAACCAGCCGGAATGCGCAATAATGGGAATAGGACCAATCGTGGACAGGCCCGTGGTGCGCAAGGGGGAGATTGTGGTCGCCCCCGTAATGACGTACAGCTTCACCACGGACCATAGGGCGATCAATGGTTATGGCGCAGAGCAGTTTATGAAGACCTTTCAGGAGGCCATCGAGATCCCCGGCCTGCTTATGCTGTGAGGTGAAACTTACTGCAGGGCGGCGTTTGGACAAGAGGTTTTCATGAGCGCGACCGAGGTGGAGCGTTACGGGGAAGTATCCCCGGGGCGATTGGAGGCTACAGCGGAATCGTGATCGATGCGTGTTGCATAAACCTAAGGAGGCGAAGGCCATGACAGAATTTCGCGGAAAGGTCGCGGTGGTGACGGGCGCGAGCGGGGGCATCGGACGGGCTTCAGCGTTGGCGTTTGCCGCCAAAGGGGCCAGCGTCGTTGTCGCGGATATACAGGCTGAGCAAGGGGCAGAGACGGTGAGCATGATAAAGGAAAAAGGCGGCGATGCCGTTTTTGTCAAGACCGATGTATCCAATTCGGCCGATGTGCGAGGGCTCGTGAGCAAGGCTGTTGAAACTTACGGCCGTTTGGATTACGCTCACAACAATGCCGGCATCAGCGGCGCCAATGTGCCGACTGCCGACTACCCCGAGGAAGACTGGAACAGGATGATCGCGGTCAACCTTACCGGCGTCTGGCTCTGCATGAAGTACGAGATCCCGCAGATGGTCAGGCAGGGCAAGGGTGCGATCGTGAATACCGCCTCCACGATGGGCCTCGTCGGTCTCACTCAAGCTTCTGCATATACGGCGGCAAAACACGGCGTCGTGGGTCTCACAAAGGTCGCCTCCATGGAGTACGCCGCCCAAGGGGTTCGCATTACAGCGGTCTGCCCCGGCTTCGTAGAGACGCCCATGACGAGCGAAGCAGCCAGGAGAGGCGGGGTGGAGAAGAAGGAGTTCTTTGCCGCTCTCGGGGGGTTTTCTTCGCTGAAACGCGTTGGAAAACCGGAGGAAATAGCCCAAGCCGTTGTATGGTTGTGTTCGGATGCCGCCTCCTATGTCGCCGGCAGCGCGTTGATTGTCGATGGAGGATGGATCTCCGGTTGGGCCAAATAGATTTTCCGCAGCCGGGAGCCTGATAGACCGGACGGGCCGAAGGGGGCTCCGTCAAGAAGGGGGGCAAATGGAGCTGGAAGGAAAGGCCGCAATCGTCACGGGCGCGGTCGGCGCCATCGGTCAGGGAATCTGCAAGACCTTGGCCGGTGAAGGCATGCGTGTCATAGTCGCCGACCTGTCGCAGGATCGGTGTGACCGCTTTGCGGACGAAATCAAGGCGTCGGGTGGAATTGCGATGGGGGCGGCAGTAGACGTGGCGTCCCGTGAGTCAACCCGAAAAATGGTGGAAATCGTCCTGGCTGCCTACGGCCGGATCGATGTCCTGGTAAACAACGCGGGGATCATCGTGGTCGCTTCCCTCGTAGATCACCGGGAGGAGGATTTCGACAGGGTGCTCAGCGTTAACGTGAAGGGCGCCTTCCTTTGCGCTCAGGCAGTAGCGCCGCACATGATCCAGAATAAGAGCGGCCGCATAATCAATATTGCATCCATAGCGGCGAAGAAATCCGGTCCCCTGGTAAGCGCCTATGCCGCCTCAAAGCACGCCTTGCTTGGTCTTACCCAGGTGTGGTGTCAGGAACTGGGGCCTCACAACATAACGGTCAACGCCATATGCCCCGGCATCATCGAATCGCCCATGTGGCAGGACCATCTGAAGCCGGCCCTCGCACCTATTTTCGGGGTTGATCGCTCTCAATTGCTTGAAACGATTACAAAGGCGCAGGCGCCTTTGGGGAGACCGCAGCGACCCGAGGATGTCGGCGAGGCCGTCGTATATTTTTGCAGGGCAGACAACACCTCCGGCCAGGCCCTCGCCGTAGACGGTGGATGCACCGCGTTTTGAAAGGGTCATTCCGGCGGCAGTTTCACTATAGTGAGCCAGAATTCCTCGATGGCTTTTAGTACCGTGGTGAACCGGTCCAAATCCACGGGCTTTGTGATGAAGCAGTTCGCGTGGAGATTATAGGTCCGGAGGATGTCCTGCTCGGCGCTTGAGGTGGTCAGGACCACTACGGGTATGCGTCTCAACTGCTCATCGGTCTTGATCTCCTCCAGCACCTCGCGGCCGTCTTTCCGGGGCAGGTTCAGGTCCAGCAGGATGAGGTCCGGGCGGGTTGCCTTGGCGTACTTGCCTTCGAGGCGCAGAAACGCCATGGCCTTTACTCCGTCGTCCACCACGCTGATATGGTTGAGCAGCTTGGAATCTTTCAAGGTTTCCCGCGTCAGGCCTACGTCGCCCGGGTTGTCCTCCACCAGGAGAATCTCAACAGGCCTGCCAAACGTTGCAGCGCTCATAGTTCGTTGCCTCCTTTAGGGATTGTGAAGTAAAAAGCGGCGCCCATGCCGGGTTGCGACTCCGCCCAAATGCGCCCGCCGCGACGGTCCACGATCTTCTTGCAGATGGCCAGGCCGATGCCTGTGCCGGGGTACTCTTCTCTCGTGTGCAGGCGCTGGAAGATGACGAAGATGCGCTCGGCATATTTGGGATCGATGCCGATGCCGTTGTCGCGGACGGAAAAGACCCATTCATTTCCCTGCTTCTCAGCCGAGACATGAACGCGGGGCGGCGCCTCAACGTGGAACTTGATGGCGTTGCCGATCAGGTTCTGAAACAACTGAACGAGTTGCAACTTGTCGGCCGTCACGGTCGGCAGCGGATCGTGCGTCACCACTGCGCCGCTCTGTTCGATCGCCGCCTTCAGGTTGGCGAGCGCCTGATCGAGGACGGCCGTGCAATCGGCAGGCCCTAAACCCTTCGCACGAGTGCCCGCACGGGAATAAGCCAGCAGGTCGTTGATCAGCCCCTGCATCCTGTTTGCGCCATCCACGGCATAGGCGATGAACTCGTCGGCGTCGGCGTCCAGTTTGCCCTGATAGCGCCGGGCCAGTAGCTGAGTATAGCTCGACACCATGCGCAGCGGCTCTTGCAAGTCATGCGAAGCGACGTAGGCGAACTGTTCGAGTTCCTTATTGGAACGCTCCAGGTCGCCCAAAGTCAGCTTGAGCTTCTCTTCCGCCTGCTTGCGCTCGGTGACATCCTTTAGGAAGCCCACGACGCACTTCCGCCCACGGAAGATAGTCTTGGCGTTGGCGATATCGGCATAGAAAACTGTGCCGTCTTTCCGCAGGCACGAAATCGCGCGAGATATCGGCTGCCCGCATCGCGCCTGAGACTCGATCTCTGACGCCAAACGGTCCAGCGAGTCCTTTGGATGTATGTCCGCTAAACCCAACCGGAGCAACTCTGCTTTTGAATATCCGAGCATCCGGCGGATGGATAAATTAGCGTCTGCAAGCCGCCCCGTTTCACTATCGGCTACGATTATGCCGAACGCGCATTTCTCGAAAAGGGCCCGGTACCCTCCTCCCGACTCCCGCAACTCTCCCTCCGCCCGCTATTATTCACCGATAAGCGAATGATATCATTTGGTGGGAAACCGCGTCTAAGACGCATGGCGCGCATGTCGCCATTGGCAAAACAGTTTACAGAAACCCATACCGGGTCTTGCGGACGCGGTTTGGGTCAGCCGGCGGTGCGGGGGCGGCGATGCCTTCTCCGCCTTCTTCTCCTTCGTTTCCCGGACTCCTCGCTCGTCGGCGTCCCCGACAAGCTTGCCGGAGCAGACTCTGCAAGGAAGGCGTCCCACCATTCCAGAGAGGTTGATGGCGTCCTTTCGGTTTCGGCCGCAAGACGGAGATATGCCAGGGCCTCCCCGAATTCCGGCCTGCCGACTATGGAGGCGGGCCGCCGTGGGGGCATTCTGTTAAGCGAGTATTGAAGCGCAAGTATCGCGCGCAATCGACCGCCGACCCGTCCTGGAATGGAGATGGTCCTTGAGATTTCTTCCATGAAAGCGGCGCACGCCTCGTCCATCGCCTGATGGGTGGGAATGCCGCCGCGGCGGCGCACAGGGGTCGCCTCCTCCAGGCAGGGGCCGAAGAGCCTGCAAAAAAGAGCGCGGGTGACGGCGGGCCGACGGTGAGGCGGAACCGATCCAGCCATTCAAGGTTCGCCTCAAGCAAGGCGAAGCGACGGCCGTTTCCATAAAGCCAGCGATTGAGGCCGGGGAACAGGGCGGCGAGGAGTCCGCTCTGTTTCAGGGGCCGCAAGGCCTGGCGAGCGGACCCAAGAAGGAGGAGCTTCTGTATCTCCTCATAGAGCCTTGACGGCGAGACGCGGCAGATGGTGTGGGAGAGCTCGCAGATGCTTTCCCAGGCGGCGGCCTCGATGACGAACTCGTGGGACGCCGCAAACCGCACCGCGCGAAGCATGCGCACGGGGTCTTCCGTAAACCGGACGCGCGGGTCGCCCAGGGGTCGAATAAGCCGCTCCCTGAGGTCGCTCAGCCCCGTGCTGTAATCGATAACCGAGAAATCGGCGATGTTGTAAGCAAGCGCGTTGACGGTGAAGTCGCGGCGGAGGGCGTCCTCTTCCGGCGTCCCGAAGACGTTGTCCACGAGAATCATGCCGTCCTCGTCCTTGGCGTGGCGGGAAGGCCGGTTTGCCGGCGGACCTTCAGCATCGTCGGAGGGGTCGACGGCGCGCCGGAACGTGGATACCTCCAGGATTTCGTTCTGAAAGTGAAGATGGGCCAGCCTGAAACGGCGGCCTATGAGAAAGCAGTTGCGAAAAAGCCGCTTGATCTGGCCGGGCGTGGCGTTCGTGGCGATGTCGAAGTCCTTGGGGGTTCGCGCCAGGAGCAGATCGCGCACGCATCCCCCTACCAGGTGGGCAATAAAGCCGCTCGCATAGAGTCGGTAAAGCGCGCGCAGGGCATTCGGGCTCACCTGCCTTCTCGATATGCCGTGTTCCTTGCGGGGAATGATCTGCGGCGCCACCTCTTTATACCCGCCTTTTCCTATCCGATTCTATGGTTGGCAAGCTTCTCCAGGGCTGTTATCATGATCGAATGGTCCTGATCGGATCCGCCTTCAGCGCTAATGGCATTGAAGAGTTCCTGGGCAAATGCCGTGTTTGGCAGGCTGACGCCAAGTTCCCGGCCGGTTTGCAAGGCGATGTTCAAGTCTTTCTGGTGAAGGCGTACACGAAAGCCGGGGCTAAAAGAGCGGGAAAGCATGCGTTCGCCATGCACCTCAAGGACCTTGCTCTGAGCGAAACCGCCCAGGAGAGCTTGCCTTACCTTCGCGGGATCCGCGCCCGCTTTCGAGGCAAACACCAGTGCTTCGCTAACAGCCTCGAGTGCGAGGGCCACAACGATCTGATTTGCTGCCTTGCATACCTGGCCGTCGCCGTTTCCGCCAATGTGGACGATGTTCTTTCCCATCATTTCGAAATAAGGCTTCATCGACGCGAATACCGTTTCTTTTCCGCCCACCATAATAGAGAGAGATCCCTGCTCGGCGCCTGCCTGACCTCCGGAGACCGGAGCGTCCAGCATCTCGACGCCGAGACCCAGGAGACGATCCGCAAAGCGGCGCGTCGCGACGGGCGAAATGGAGCTCATATCGATAACGGCAGAGCCTGGCTTGATTCCGTCGGTTGCTCCGTCTTTGCCGAAAAGCGCCTCTTCAACGTCGTGAGTATCGGGAAGCATGAGAAAAACAACCGTCGCATGCTCCGCGACCTCTTTCGCGCTGCTGCAAGGAATGGCGCCCTTTGCGCTTATCTCCTGCATCGCCGGCGCAACCTTGTCGTAAACGTACATGGGCCTGCCTGTCTGAAGCAGGCGATTAGCCATTGGTTTTCCCATTATGCCCAAGCCGATGAATCCGAGACTGTCCATAATCCCTCCCTTCTAAAGACGCCGAAGAATCAAAATCTCTCGGCTCTTATTATAGCAGAGAATATCAAAAGACAAGGCTCGACGTACGGGTCCTCCTCGCTCGAAGCGGGGGGCTTTCCGAGGGAAAAGAGCAGGGCTCTCTTCCGCGAATCGCCGCTAAAACTCTTGCAATCCGGCAGCGGAAAGGATATGATTGGACATGCCGAAAGAGGAGAAAAAAAGATATTTTCAGGCGCCGCTCTTTGAGGAGTTCAAGAGCGGCACGTGTTACGTTTGCTGTAAGATGATCGCGCCGAATAAGGGCATCTGCGTGGGGCAGGGGCTGTGGCGTCATACCGCGTGCAAGCCGGGCAGCCGGAAATGGGCGCAAAGCAACATGGAGACGCGCAACGGCCGGTCCTGAAAGCAGCGTCCAATGGGCGGTTTGCTATTCCCCGTTTCCTCCGCGGCCTCCTCTCTTCCTGTGCTTGTTTTTTGCCTCCTGTTTCCGGTCTTCTTTTTTCTGCTCGTATATATCCTCAACGACGGCGGCCACCCGCTCCCGCCATCTCGGGTCGTCCTTATTCAGCTCCACCTCTTCGTAGAAGTCGGTTATGCTGTGATCGAGGAGCCTATAGGGGTTTGAATCCGAGTCTATGTCGTAATAGGCGTGTCGCAGCTCGTGGCGCAGCACCCTGACCCGGTCGGCGTCGCCTATGGCGTTCCACCCTTCCTTGTCAACGGTAATAATATAATCGTAGCCTTCCATGGCGACCGCCTCATCTTTCGTCAGGTGCCTCAAAAGGTCGTTGGTCTTCATGATGCGGCCGAGGACCATCCGGCCGCCGGACGTGCGCTTCTTCACATCGAAGAGGGTGATGATCTTTGCATTCTTCAGCTCGGGGAAGTGTTTGGCCTGGATCTCCCGGAGCAGTTTCTTCACTTCTTCGGTTGGCTCTTCATATCTGAGTCCCATAAACGAAAACCTCCTAGATCGCTTTCCGACCGGGCAAGACTATCACGGGGGCCTAAGAACAATCAAGACAATTTGCCGCCGTGGGATTTCCCCGGTTTTTTCTCGCGGCAGGACCCGGCTATTTTTCCCCGGCGGGCGCAGGCGCCTCGGCGGGTCCGTTGTTCTTGTATTCAGGCCTTGTTTCCTGATCCGGGATGCTCGGGCCAAAAGGTCCGCCGCCGGCTACTCTGGAGGCCGCCTTAAGGAGGCCGGCTGAATGGGGATTCCCCGGGATCCTCTTCCTGAAAATGTCCACGGCGGTGACGATGCCGCCATAATAGGCGTCATTCCAGTCGTTCCTGCTTTTTACTATGGCGCCGTCGACGGATATGCCGCCAAAGAGTCCTTTCGATCGCGCGAAACTGAGGATGTCAACGCTCAGGTTCTCGGTCGACGCAGCCGCTCCCATGCCGATGGGCCCTGCCGCCACCGCGACGTCCGCGCCGAGCTTAAAGCTGCTCTCAAGAAGCGCGTTGACGCCGCGCTCCGTCATGGCGAGCAGCACCACCTCGGAAGCGCTTCCGCCAATCTGAAAGCCGAAGCTCGCCTCGCCTATCGTATAGAACGCGGGCCCCAGCCAGCGCCCGGTGAGGCTGTCGCGCGCCACGAGCACGCCGCTTCCGCCCGACGCTCCCACGATAAACGCGCCTTTCAAAATCTGGGGAGCAATAAAAATGCCCCGGGCGCTCTTTACGAGGCTTCGAAACGCCTCCATCTCCCGGGCCTGCGAGAACGTTTCCAGGGTCTGCCGGGCCCTTTCCGCAAGATGCCTCGCATCCATGGCATCGTCTGCCGCGGCAAAAACCGGAACAAGCGCGCCGAGCGCGGCCAGTATAAAAACGATCCCCCCGGACACGCCTTTTGCCGTTTTGCGTGGTCGCCATCCGTTCATGCTCCCTCCTTGCCTCTATTATCACTTCGGGTTGAGGCGCCGCTTTTCGGCCCCCGGGGCCTTCCCCGCGCCCTCCTCTTAAGCTCCCGTCCGCCCACTCTATTTTACGGGCATTTACCCGGGGGCTGTCAAGAGAATAGAGCGAGAGCGAACCGGCGGCGGGGCGTTTTCGCTTCTCAAGCCCTGCCGTATGCGACGGTAAGGGAACGAAGCCGCTCGGCGACCGCTTCGGTGAGCTGACCGGGGAGCAGCCTCCACTCCCAATTTCCCCCGGCGACTGCAGGCCGGTTCATCCTCGCTTCCTGGCCAAGGCCCAGGATATCCTGTAGGGGGAAAACGGCGATGCGAGCGACAGACATCATTGCGAGCCTTATAAGCTCCCAACTGGCCTCGTCCGGTCCCACCCTCCTGCCCAGGTACCGGAAAAGACGCTCCAGCTCGTCCGGCCTTGCCTCTCCCTCGAACCACCCGCGGACAGTGTTGTTGTCGTGGGTGCCCGTGTACACCGCATAATTTTCTCCATAGGCATGGGGCAGATAGATCTGCATCGGGTCATCCTCGCCAAAGGCAAAGAGGAGCACCTTCATGCCGAAGAAGCCGAGGTCGCGGATCGTTTCCCGCACGTCGGGGGTGATTAAGCCAAGGTCTTCAGCGATTATGGGAAGGTTGAAGAAGCGCTTGAAAAGCCGGTTGAAAAAATCATGCGCCGGCGCAGCCGCCCACCGTCCGTTGAGCGCGTTCGCCTCGCCGGCCGGCACCTCCCAAAAAGCGACCAGGCCCCTGAAATGGTCGATCCTGACCACGTCAAAGAGGCCGAGGGTGCGGCGCATCCGCTCGACCCACCAGCCGTAGCCCGTCTGCCTCAACGCATCCCAGTTATAGACAGGATTGCCCCACAACTGGCCCGTAGGGCTGAAATAATCGGGCGGCACGCCTGCGACCGCGGTGGGCCGCTGCTCTTCGTCCAATTTGAAGATGCCTGCGTTGGCCCACGCGTCGGCGCTGTCGTAGCTCACATAGATGGGGATGTCCCCCAGGATCTGTATGCCCCGTTCGTTGCAGTACTTCTTGAGGGCTCTCCATTGACGGAAGAAGAGATACTGGCGGAATTTTTCCCTTTCGAGGTCGCCTCGCGACTCCCTCCGGACCGTCTCCATCCGGTCTGGCGCCATCTGCCTCAATTCCGGGGGCCACTCGCTCCACGCCTTGCCGTCCATGCGTTTCTTGATGGAGACGAAGAGGGCATAGGTATCGAGCCACGACGCATGGTCGTCGCAGAAATTCCTGAATCTGCCATGGCCGGCGGTCGATTTCGTGAACCTGTCGTACGCGAGGTCCAGCAGGGGCTCCTTATATGCGGCCGCCCCTTCGTAGTCGCACCGGGCGGCAGCAAAAACGGGTCCTCCCTCGATTTCTTTTTTGTCCAGAAGGCCGTCCTCCACAAGCAGGTCGGGACTTATGAGCAGGGTGTTGCACGCAAAGGTGGAGACGCTGCTATAAGGCGAATTGCCGTAAACCGGCGCAGTCGGACTAAGAGGCAGTATTTGCCAGTAAGTCTGGCGCGTCTCCGTTAGGAAGTCGGCGAACCTGTAAGCCCAATGCCCAAGGTCGCCAATGCCGTAGGGCGAAGGCAGCGAGGTCAGATGCAGCAGGACGCCTGCTCCTCTCTTTTTCATTGGTCCTCCTTCACTGAATTATGGCGCCTCCCGGTCCTTCTTTCAAGAGCCGTGATTTTCCTTTACAGATTGTATACGTCAGGGTATAGTTGAGATAAGAGATGACCCGAAGAAAAAGAAGAGCCTCTCATGCGGTGAAAACCGGGGCGGGGACGCCCGATAGTTCGACACCCGGGCCTTCCGCGCGAGGCGGCGCTGCCGGAGGTCGCCAGGAAACGTCCATCCCGGCCGTGCTGAGGGCCACCCTGGAACGGGCCGCCGAAATGGCCAAGAGGGCCTTGGGCGCCCAGGGAAGAGTGGCGCCGATGGCTGTCTTTGCCTATAAAAGCCGTCAGGGGCATGGCGATGGGGACGGTGCGGACGAGTTCAAGAGCGTCTCCCTCGTCTGGCGCACAGAGCTCCAGAAGGAGACGCTAAAAAGGCGGATCACAGAGAAAGCGTCGGCGGAGCGCGCATCGGCCGTCGTTGTCGTTGCGGGGGCGGACGCAGGAGGCGCACGCACCGCGAGGGCGCCCTTCCAGGAGAAAGGGGTGCTGCTTTTTTCGGGCGCAGCGCCCGACGCGAGGGCCAGTGCGAGGGCGACGTACGTCCTGGAAAGGGAAACGAAGACCTTATCTTCCTGGGAAATGCGCGTCTCTTCAGAGCCGGGAGAAACATTCTTCCTCGAGGGGGTTTTTGGCCCTTCGAAGATGCATGCTCAGGAGTCGGGATGAAAGACAAGCGGGGCGTGATCGTCACGGATGTCCAGGGCGATTTTACCGAATTGAAGAACGGGTCGCTTGCGGTCCCGGGCACAGACGAGGAATACGTGCGGGAAGTGGAGGAAGCGACGAGACGCCTGAAAGAGGCGGGTCTCGTCGTCTTCGGCACGCAGGACTGGCACCCCGCCGACCACATCTCGTTTGCCTCCAATCATCCCGGAAAGAAACCTTTCGACTCTATCGTCGTCAACGGTCGAACCCAGACGCTCTGGCCCCCTCACTGCGTCCAGGGGACTGAAAATGCGCGCGTCCTGATCGACAACAACCTTTTTCTGGCGATCGTGAGGAAGGCGCAAGACTCAGCCTTTGACAGCTATTCCGCCTTTCGGGACGACGGGGGGGCCAAGACCGAGCTGGACGCCATGCTCAGGACAAATAAGATAAAAAATCTGTTCATCTATGGGTTGGCGATCGACTACTGCGTGCGGGCGACGGCGATAGATGCAATTGAGGCCGGTTATAAGGCAACCGTAGTGAAAGGACTCTCCAGGGGGATCGCTCCTGCGACCACCGTCCGCGCCCTTGACGAAATGAGGCAAAAGGGGGTGCGCCTCGTCCAAACCCTGGAAGAGGCAAGGGGAGATATCGACCCCTTCGAGACGTAAGCGCCGAGGCCCGCACCGGTCGCTCTTAGGAAAAGTTATTTCTCGGGAGGCATGGATGTCCATACTGTCCGCGATCGGAAATACGCCGATGGTTCAGCTCATGCACCTCAACGGCGACTGCGGGACCCGGATCTTTGTCAAGCTCGAGGGGTGCAACCCCGGAGGGTCGGTCAAGGACCGCCCAGCGCATTACATGATCAGGAAGGCGGAGGAATCGGGGCAGCTGACGCAGGACAAGACCATACTGGAACCCACGTCAGGCAATACGGGCATTGCCCTCGCGATGATCGCCGCCGCGAAGGGGTACAAGATCAAGCTGTTCATGCCGGAGTGCGTCAGCTCGGAACGGCGCGTGATCCTGGAAGCCCTCGGCGCAGAAGTGTTTCTGACGCCCGCGAAGGAAGGGACCGACGGCGCCATACGGCGGGCGCACAACCTCTTCGACGCGTCCCCCGGCGCATACTATATGCCCAATCAATACGACAACGAAAGCAATGTGCTCGCCCATTACGAGACGACGGGGCCCGAGATATTCAGACAGACCCAGGGTGAAGTGGACGTGTTTGTCGCGGGAATGGGCACCGGCGGCACTCTCATGGGTACAGGCCGGTATCTGAAGGAGCGCAAAGCCGAAGTCAGGATAGTCGGCGTCGAGCCGACCCTCGGGCACGCGATACAAGGTCTGAAAAATATGCGCGAATCGATTGTCCCGAAGATTTATGACCCAGACATGCTCGACGAGAAGCTCGTCGTCGAGGACGGCGAGGCCTTCGAGATGACCAGGACCCTTGCCAGGCGCGAGGGGATCTTTGTCGGCATGTCCAGCGGGGCCGCGGTAGTCGGCGCCTTGCGCGTAGCCGTGGGGATGAAGGGAGGCGCGATCGTCGTCATCCTGCCCGACCGGGGGGACAGGTACCTGAGCGTCATGCAGTTCAGGTCGATCTGCGCAAAATGTCCCCCGTGACGGCGGGGCCGAGCGCCCGGCCAACAATTACCGCGACAAAGAAAGTGCCGGCGATCCGAACGCCGAGCGAGTCTCACCCCTGTTTCGCGTAGTCTACCATGCCCTGAAAGTCTATGAGGACAACGGGCTCGTTTCCCACCACCCATGCATCGTGCCCTGCGCCGAGCATCGAGACCTCTCCTGCCCGAACATCCCTTTCTGTGCCGTCGTCCATCTTCACGTGGATTATGCCCGAAACATGGTACTGAAAGTGGGGTGCGAGGCAGCTCTCCGTTTTGGCGATCGGTTTTACCGATCGGGGCCATTTCCACCCAGGTTCGAGGGTCGCGCGTGCGACCATTCTTCCCTCGATGTTGACTATCTCAAGCTTTCCCTTCTCGAAGGTCCTTGCCTCGTCCGGCGAGTCGAACGCTTTCACCTCGATGCCTTTCATGCGCACCTCCGTTTTAAAGAACTATCGCGGCTCTATATATAGCTAATATAGTGCTCTTCCCTTTTTTTGCAACGTGCTTCTCGACCGGTTGGGGGGCGAGGGTCGCTCGACCTCGGCGAGCTTCTTTGCCGGCTTTCAAAACCGCTCGATGTCGTTGACCTGTCAATAAAGAACCGTTTTACCGACGTCGTCGAGCGGGAGTGCTTGCCTCTCCGTACCTGCCCGTTCTCTGTCCGACCTCTCCATGCTTGAGCTTGCCCGGCCTACAAGGGAAGGTATGCGCGCCGTGAGCAACGGAAATTCTGTCAGGCCGGAAGATACGTCCGGGCCGGGGAACCCAGCGTTCCTGAATAATCGGGGAAAAGGGGGCGGAGTCGCAGTATTTCGATTACCCCGGCGTCTTATCGACCTCCCCCTTGGCGAATTTCAACATTTCAAGAGCATCCCCTGGGTCCCCTGAGCCGGGGCAAGGATTTCCAAGAGAATAACAAGGGGCACCGTATGTCATTCTTTCAGGGGTTCCAGGTTGCGCATCTGGAGGCCCGACGATTTCCGACCCAATGAAACATCGCCGTGAAATGGCGGATTTTTCTTTAGCCGCCTAGTTTTATGTTGACAGATTTTGCCCCGTGTGATATTGCCAAGAGAAACAGCACGCGTTCTCTTCACTGCATTCCTTGTATCGCAAAAGCAAGCAAGGGGAGGAGCGATTGGCCAAAGTTAAAGTCAATGGCAGCAAAACAAATAGCGGAGCAAACGTCGGATTTGAGGCGCAGCTTTGGGCGGCTGCCGATGCCTTGCGCGGCAGCATGGATGCCGGGGAGTACAAGCACGTGGTCCTCGGGCTCATTTTCCTCAAGTACATCTCCGATGCCTTTGAGGAGCAGCACAGTAAGTTAGAGGCGGAGAAATCGAAAGGGGCAGACCCGGAGGACCAGGACGAATATCGGGCAGTAAACATCTTCTGGGTACCGCCTGAGGCGCGTTGGTCGTACCTGAAGGCCCAGGCGAAACAATCTACCATCGGCCGGCTCGTCGACGACGCCATGGCGGGCATCGAGCGGGACAACCCTCAGCTCAAGAGCGTGCTGCCCAAGGAATACGCCCGGCCGGCCCTCGACAGGCAGCGCCTCGGCCAGCTCATCGACCTTGTGAGCAACATCAAGGTTGGCGACGAAGAAAGCCGATCCAAGGACGTCCTTGGTCGGGTCTACGAATATTTTCTTTCACAGTTTGCGAGCGCCGAGGGCAAGAAGGGTGGCGAGTTCTACACCCCGCGTTGCGTCGTCAAGCTGCTGGTTGAGATGCTCGAACCTTACAAGGGCCGGGTGTACGACCCCTGCTGCGGCTCCTCTGGAATGTTCGTGCAATCAATCGAGTTCATACGTGCCCATGCCAACGGTAACGGCAACGGCGGCAGGGCCAGGGGCGCCATCAGCATCTACGGGCAGGAATCGAACTACACCACCTGGCGGCTGGCCAAGATGAACCTGGCTATTCGCGGCATCGATGGCCAGATCGCCCACGGCGATACCTTCCACAATGACCGCCACCCCGATCTCAGGGCAGACTTTATTCTCGCCAATCCGCCCTTTAATGTGAGCGACTGGCGCGGCGAGCTTTTACGCGACGACAAACGCTGGCAATACGGCGTGCCGCCTGCGGGCAACGCCAACTTCGCCTGGGTTCAGCACATGATTTACCATCTCGCGCCCACCGGGCTTGTGGGCTTCGTCCTTGCCAACGGCTCCATGTCGTCCAATCAATCGGGTGAGGGAGAGATTCGCAAGAGCATCATAGAGGCAGACCTGGTCGACTGCATGGTGGCGCTTCCCGGTCAACTCTTCTACTCGACGCAGATTCCCGCATGTCTCTGGTTCTTCGCCCGCGACAGGAAGAATGGCAGGTTCCGCGACCATCGCGGCCAGGTCCTTTTCATCGATGCCCGAAAGCTCGGGCAACTCGTGGACCGCACCCACCGCCACCTAACCGATGACGAAGTCGCGCGCATTGCGCGCACGTACCACGCCTGGCGCGGAGAAAAGGATGCAGGCGGGTATACGGATATGCCAGGCTTCTGCAAGAGTGCCACCCTAGATGAGATCAGGAAGCACGGTCATGTGCTCACCCCCGGTCGTTACGTGGGGGCGGAGGCGCAGGAGGACGATGGCGAACCGTTCGAACAGAAGATGCAGCGACTCGTCGCGACGTTGCGCGAGCAACAGGAAGAGGCTTTTAAGCTGGATGCCGCCATCATTGCCAACCTTAAGGAACTCGGGTATGAGGGGTAAGATTCGGCCCTTCGGCGAACTGTTCGCTGAGCCCACGCGGAACGGTTTAACGCGTCCAAAAGCCGTGCGTGGCTCAGGTA